>CAZZBE010000136.1:0-11672 GCA_964652715.1 uncultured Desulfobacteraceae bacterium | reverse complement strand
GAATTGGAGAGGGCCTTGTCGACTTCCCCCTTGTATGCCTTCAGGTTCTTGGCTTCCTGCATCAGATGTCCTCCCAGAGCAGTATGTGGAGTTCCAGGGGCCCGTGAACGCCCAAAGCCAACACCCGCTCGATGTCGGCGGTGCGGCTGGCGCCGGTGATGAACGCCGTATAGTTGGGGGCCGCCCCCATGAGATCCTGCAATGCGTCTTCCAGATCGTAGGCCGTCTCGAAGATCTTCGACATGGGGAGCAGGGCGATGTGGATCTCGCTGATCATGGTGGCCAGCCGAACCGCCTCGCTGCTGGAGTCGAGCACCAGGGAGCCGGTCTCGGCGATGCCGAAATCGGCGATCGTGAAGCCGATGTCGATGCCCGCCAGGTGGTCCCGGAGGCCGTCTTCGATCAGGGCGATCCCTTTCTCGTCGCAGAGGGATTTCAAGGACGAAAACCGGCCTGGCGGCAGGCCCGGCGCCGCCATGACCTTTTGCGCCGCCTTGGCGTCGCAAAGATCGTCGGCCGGCGGCGACAGCGGTTCCGCGCACCCCGAGACCAGCAATTGACAGGCCGCCTTCCGGTCGCAGATGTCCACCGCGTATCGGAAGGCCGCCTCGGGGGAATCCACCCGGGAGACCGCGGCCGACACCAGTTCGGCCTTTTGGGTAAATGTATTGTAGAGGGTTTCCAGTCCGCTCATGTCCGTGTCTCCTTGGTCATTCGTTCAGCTTTGCGTCAGGATCCGAAAAACAGCGCCGGCAGCCAGGTGATCAGGGGCGGAAACGCCACCAGAAGGGCCAGCCCGATGATCTGGAGGATGATGAACGGCCCGATGCCCCGGTAGATGTGCATCATGGTGTAGCCCTTGGGGGCGACGCCGGCGAAATAGAAGAGGGCGTAGCCGAAGGGCGGGGTCACGAAGGAGGTCTGAAGGTTGACGCACATGAGGATGGAAAACCAGAGCGGGTTGAAGTCCAGCTCCATGACGATGGGCATGAAGATGGGCACCGTGATCAGCAAAATGGCGGCCCAGTCGATGAACATCCCCATGAGGAAGACGATGCCCATCATGATGGCCAGCACCACCCACCGGTTCAGGCCGCTGCCGATCATCAGGTCCGCCACCACGTCGCCGCCGCCCATGCTCAGGAAAACGGTGGAGAAAAACTTGCCGCCGATAAACAGCATCATCACCATGGCGGTGGTTTTCATGGTGCTGTATGAAGCGTCCCGGATGACGGCCCAGTTGAGCTTCCGGTTGGCCGCCGCCAGCAGGGCCGCGCCCAGGGCGCCCAGGCCCGCCGCCTCGGTGGGAGTGGCCACGCCGGCCAGAATGGTGCCCATCACCGCCAGGATCAGGGCCAGGGGCGGGATCAGGGATTTGAGGGTCATGAACCATTTCTGTTTGGCGGACCATTTGTTGGCCTCTTCCCGGGAAATAGGGGGGCCGAGTTCGGGATTGATGTTGCAGCGGATGAAGATATAGGCGAAATAGAGGCCGGCCAAAATCAATCCGGGAAAAATCGAGCCGGCGAACAGGTTGCCCACCGAGGTTTCTTTAAGGCCGGTGAGGCCGCCGTAGACGACCATCATGATAGACGGGGGAATCAGTATTCCCAGGGTCCCGGAAGCGCAGATGATGCCGGAGGCCATCTCTTTCTGGTAGCCTTTGTTCAGCAGGGCGGGCGTGGCCAGCAGCCCCATGGCGACCACCGAGGCCCCGATGATGCCGGTGGTGGCGGCGAACACGGTGCAGACCAGCACCACGGCCAGACCCAGCCCGCCCTTGACGGCGCCCAGAACGATGTAAAGGGCCTCGAAAAGCTGGTTGGCCACCTGGGAGCGATCCAAAAGCTGGGCCATGAGAATGAACAGCGGGATGGCCACAAGAACATAGTTGTTCATCAGCCCCCAGCAGTTGTTGGCGAACATGTCGAACAGGTGCCCCACATTCCCGCCGTTGTCGATGAGACCGAACAGGGTGGCGACCCCGGCCAGAGTGAAGGCCAGGGGGTGGCCCAGCAGAATGAGCAGTATCAGAACGACGAACATGGCGATGGTCAGCATTTCAAGACTCATGGTCGCACCTCTTTATCGGGAGCCGGAAGGGTTGGGGGTGATCAGGGTCTGCACGTGTTTGAGCATGTTGGAGACGCCCTGGACGAACAGAAGGAGAAAACTCAACGCCATGATGATTTTAAACGGCCAGATGGGCGGGGCCCAGGAGGTCGAGTTGAGTTCGTTGCTCACCGTGGAGGTGTAGGCGAACTTGATGGCGCCCCAGGTCATGAAGAGGAAGACCGGGCCGAAAATGCAGATGTAGGTGATGATGCCGATGACCGCCTGGGTTTTGGGAGAGAAGCGACCGGTGAGGATGTCCACTTTGACGTGGCCGTCGGCGTTTTCCATAAAGGACAGTCCCAGCATGTAGTGGATGCCGTAGGCGAAGGCCGTGAATTCAAACCCCCAGATCGTTGGGGAATTGAAAGCATAGCGCATGAAGACTTCATAAATGACGACAATCAAAAGGGGATAGATCACAAATGAAGTGATCTCCCCCTCTTTTTTGATAAAGGCGTCGATGCCCTTGATGACCGCATTGAGCATAACGGAGGATCTCCTTTGGAAACGGGCCTTGCGAAGACGATCGACGCCCGCGCAAGGCCCGGGTGGGGATTAACCGATCTTACCGACCGGCAAGGCATGGGGGATTGCTATTTCATGCACTCGTCGATCCGGCCCTCCTGGATGATGGTCTCGTAGGGCCATGGGGTGGCGCCGATGCGGGCGTCGCGCCACTCGGCAAAAGATTTTTTGAACTCTTCCTGGGAATCGAGCACTTTTTTCACGAAGGGATGTTCGGCCTTGACCTCTTCCAGGTAATTTTGGGCCACCTTGGTGAATTCCACGATGGTCTCCCGGTCCATTTTCACGATCTCGACCTTTTCCTTGAACCGGCGGATGGCCTCGGCGTTGAGCCCGTTGATCCAGTTATAGGCCCAGAGCTGGGTCTCCTTGGCGCAGATGTCCACGATCCATTTCAGGTCTTCGGGAAGCTTGTTGTAGGAGTCCATATTGAAGAACAGGCCGCACTGGATGCCCGGCTGATGGATGCCCGGCTGGATGACGTACTTGGTGATCTCGTCGAAGCCCATGGGGTAGTTGATGGCCGGGGAGGAGAACTCGGCCGCGTCGATGACGCCCCGTTCCAGGGCCAGGTAGACCTCGCCGCCCGGCAGCGGGCTGACGGAGGCGCCCATTCTGTTCAGAATGTCCATGGTCCAGCCCGGGGTCCGGACCCGCATGCCTTTGAAATCCGCCAGCTTGGTGGCGCGCTTGTTGGAGAAAAAGCCCATCTCCTGGCCGCACTGGCCGCCGGGCAGGGCGAAGAGGTTGAACTTGCCGTAAAGCTCCTGCATCAATTCCAGGCCGCCTTTTTCATACAGCCAGATGTTGTATCCCTCGCCGTCCAGTCCCATGGGGACGGAAGCGAACGCCACGAAGGCCTCGTCCTTGCCCTTCCAGTAACCGGGCCAGTCGTGGCCGACATCGGCGGAGCCCTTGCTCACCGCGTCGAAGCTCTGCATGGCGGGGACTAGCTCGCCGGCGGAAAAGGGCTTGATGTCCAGCCGTCCGGCGGAGGCCAGGCGCACGCTGTCGCAGAAATGGGTGGCGATGTCGTAAAACAACAGTCCTTTGGACCAGGGCATGACCATCTTCCACCGGATCTTTTCGTCCGATGTCTTGAAACTGACGCGCTTGGCTTCGTCGTGACGGGGGTCTTCGCCGAACTTGCCGCGTTTTTCAGCGGCCATGGAATAGTTGGCGACAAGGCAGATGGACAGCAGAATGCCGAGGCCTAACACAAAGGCTTTTTTCATGGGTGTTTCCTCCTTGCTTACAGTTGATGATGCATCGGGTTGACGGTAACCTTTCGGTTCATTGAATGCGGGGGGCGCACCTCCTTTCTGAATTAAAATCGCCAAGGGCCAAAGGCGCAACGGATAACGCATTGCTATGCATTGGGTTCCTCTCTCATTGGTAATACCTTTTTTAGAATACAGGATGAACGGTTGTCAAGAATAAAATAAAAATAACTTGAAAAATGGATTATTACCTGATAATTAAACAGTAATTGTATGATGAATTTCATTCGGCGATCCATCATATGGGTCCAACAATAAAGGTCATACCAATTTTTCCGCCGGCGCGTCGGCCCGATGCCCGGCCCCAAAGGAGCGGTCATGCTGAGTCCATCTCTTTTAAAATCCTTCCGGGAGATCGTGGGTCCGGAAAACGTCTTCACCGACAAGGCCGATCTCGTCGCCTATTCTTATGACGCGGCGGTGCTGGACGCCGCCGTGCCCGGCGCGGCCCTCCGCCCCGCCACCACCGAGGCCCTGGGCGCGGCGGTCCGGCTCTGCAACGAGAACCGGCTGCCCCTGACGGTGCGCGGCGCCGGCACCAATCTCTCCGGCGGGACCATCCCCGACGCGGGCGGCGTGGTCATCGTCACCAACGGCCTCAACCGGATCCTGGAGATCAACGAAGCCGACATGTACGCCCGGGTGGAACCCGGCGTGGTGACGGCCAAACTGGCGGCGGCGGTGGAGGCCAAAGGGCTCTTCTATCCGCCGGATCCGGGCAGCCAGTCGGTCTCCACCCTGGGCGGTAATGTGGCCGAAAACGCCGGCGGCCTCCGGGGACTCAAATACGGCGTGACCCGGGACTACGTCATGGGGCTTGAATTTTTCGACGTGGACGGCAATATCGTCAAGACCGGGTCGCGGACCGTCAAATGCGCCACCGGCTACAACCTGACGGCCCTCATGGTTGGCTCCGAGGGGACCCTGGGGGTGCTCAAGGAGATCATTCTCAAGCTCATCCCGTTGCCGACCCACCGGAAATCGATGATCGCCGTTTTCGACAAGATCGAAGCGGCCTCCGAGACGGTGGCGGCCATCATCGCGGCCCGGATCGTGCCGGCCACCCTGGAGTTCATGGACAATTTCACCATCCGGGCCGTGGAGGCGGACAGCAAGGTGGGCCTGCCCACCGACGCCGCGGCGTTGTTGCTCATCGAAGTGGACGGCCACCCGGCCATGGTGGAAGAGGACGCCGACAAGGTGGCGGCCCTCTGCGAGCAAAGGGGCGCCCTGAGCGTTCGCGTGGCCGGGGACGCCGCCGAGCGGGACAAGGTCTGGGAGGCCCGCCGCCGGGCCCTGTCGGCCCTGGCCAAGACCAAGCCGACCCTGGTGCTGGAAGACGCCACCGTGCCCCGGAGCAAGATCCCCGACATGGTCCGGGCCATCCAGGAGATCAGCCGGACCTATGATCTGTCCATCGGCACCTTTGGCCACGCCGGCGACGGGAACCTCCATCCCACCATCCTGACGGACAAGCGGGACACAGCCGAGTGGGCCCGGGTGGAAAGGGCCATCGAGGCCATTTTCGACAAGGCGCTGGCCATGGGCGGCACGCTTTCGGGCGAGCACGGCATCGGCACGGCCAAGTCGGGCTTCATGGAAAAGGAGACGAGCCCGGCCACCATCGTCTATTCCCGCCGGATCAAGGCGGCCCTGGACCCCAACAATATTCTCAACCCCGGCAAGATCATCGGGAGAGCCGAAGGAGCCTGATCCCATGTCCGACATGAAGCGACTCGCGAATCTGATGAAGGAGCTGGAGGACCAGCTGACGGTCTGCATGAAGTGCGGCATGTGCCAGTCGGTCTGCCCGCTTTTCGAGCAGACCGGCCGGGAGGCCGACGTGGCCCGGGGCAAGCTGGCCCTCCTGGACGGGCTGGGCCGGGAGATGTTCGACGACCCCAAGGGGGTCAGCGAACGGTTGAGCCGATGCCTCCTCTGCGGCTCCTGCGCCGCCAACTGCCCCAGCGGCGTCAATGTGCTGGAGATTTTCATGAAGGCCCGGGCCATCCTGGCGGGCTACATGGGGTTGTCGGCGGTGAAGCGGGCCGTGCTGCGGGGGATGCTCTCCCATCCGGGGTTTTTCGACCGGGTGACGGAATGGGGGAGCAAATTCCAGGACGTTTTCACCAAACCGGTCAACGACATGGTGGGGACCTCCTGCGCCCGGTACATGTCGCCGCTTCTGGGCGACCGCCATTTCCGGCCCCTGGCCAAAACGCCCTTCCACAAGATCCTGCCGGAAAAACACACGGAACCGGGCGCGTCGGGCATTAAGGTCGCGTTTTTCGTGGGCTGCCTCCTGGACAAGCTGTTTCCCAGCGTAGCCGAGGCCGCCGTCAAGGTGCTCGACCACCACGGCGTGGGCGTCTTCATGCCCTCGGGCCAGGCCTGCTGCGGCATCCCGGCGGTCTCCTCCGGCGACGCCAGGACCTTCGAAAAGCTGGCGCGCCACAACCTGGACCGGTTCGGGGACGGCGGATACGATTATCTGATCACCGCCTGCGCCACCTGCACCGCCACCATCCACGAGGTCTGGCCCATGCTGACCCGGGACACGGACCTCCGGGACCGGGTCGAAGCCCTGGCCGGCAAGACCCTTGACATCAACCAGTTCCTCGTGAAATACGTCGGGATTTCACCCGAAGCGGCGCCGGCGGGGGACGCGGCCGCGGTCACCTACCACGACCCGTGCCATTTGAAAAAAACCATGGGAGTGGCGGCCGAACCCCGGGCTTTGATCCGGACCCATCCCGGGTACGTTTTGAAAGAGATGCCCGAGTCCGACTGGTGCTGCGGGCTGGGGGGCAGCTTCAACCTCCAATATTACGAGACCTCGGCCCGGATCGGCCGCAAAAAGCGGGACAACATCCGGGCGGTGGATCCGGCGGCGGTGGCCACGGGATGCCCGGCCTGCATGATCCAGATCTCCGACATGCTCTCCAGGGCCGGCGACCGGATCGCCGTGAAGCACCCGGTTGAACTCTACGCCGAATCTTTGGACCTCGGATGAGGACGGTTTATGTCTGTAAGACTCAAGCCCATTAAGCCCAAGAAAATATCCGACCAGGTGTTCGACCAGCTCCGGGAATTCATCGTCCGGGGGCAGCTCAAATCGGGCGAAAAGATCCTGCCCGAGCGGGAACTGGCCGGGGCCATGAACGTGAGCCGGACCACGGTCCGGAACGCCATCAGCCGCCTGGTTTTCATGGGATTGCTGGAGCACAAGCAGGGGCAGGGGACCTTCGTGCGGCCGCCGGAATCCCGGGAGGCCAACCCCCTGGCCCTGGCCATGGAGGCCCAGAACGCCACCCTGGAGGATCTGCTGGAGGTCCGCATGGGCCTGGAGTGCAACGCCGCGGCCATGGCGGCCGAGCGGGCCGACGAAGCCGACATCCGGTTTCTGGAACAGAGCCTCAGGGAGATGCGCACCGAAGTAACCTCGGGCCGACTGGGCACCGAGGCCGATGTCTCCTTCCACATGGCCATCTCCTACGCCACCAAGAACCCGGTCCAGGTCCACATCATGCGGAGCTTCTACGATTTTCTCTTTTTCGGCATCAAGGAGAACCTTTATTATCTTTATGAAGAAGCGTCCCGGATTCAGCAGATCATCGATCAGCACAAGGCCCTGTTCGAGACCATCCGGAACCGCGACCCCGATGCCGCCCGGCAGGCCATGCAGACCCACATCCATTTCGTCCTCAATTTTTTCCGAAACCGGGAAAAAGAGGAATCGGAGGGTTGGGGTTGAAAACGGATGAAATCAGGATTATCTTAATCTAAAGAAAATGTTTATCCTAATATCGGGAGGTCGCGCCATGATGATGAATCTTGAAGATGTCAAACAGGATCTTAACCTGGTCAACGCCATCGACTGGGAAATGACCCCGGAAGACGCCGTCACCCTTTACCTGGAATGGGGCAACAACTGGGCCCGATCCAACTACGTGATCCGCTCCGCCGACGATGTGTCCCACTATTTCGTGGTCAACACCTGGAAGGGCGAGCCGGTGGTCTATCTCGTCCGCCGCAATTCCGAGGAGGCCGTGGAACTGGCCAGATTCCAGATGCCCGAACCGGTCGAGGAAAAATTCCTGGAATCCATCGGCCACAACAAGGGCGTCTATTCCACCGAAGGGCCGGTCCGGGACTGGCTCCAGTCCGAACTGATGAATTAGAACATTTCCGAACCGCCTCCGTCTTGTCGGATAGGGGGCGGTTCGTTCCCGCCTTGGCGCCCCGCCTTTTTTCTCTCCAAATATCCCTTTTCCCGCGGACCGCTCTTTGCTATGAATGAACTGTCGTATCGCAAAAGAATCGACAGGCGAATTGAATCGTTGGTTTACAAGAGATAGAATGATGACCACAACCGTAAATTATCGGCAACACCGGCACACCGGACGGGTGTTTACCCTGGAAACCGAAAACGTCACCCTGGATAACGGCGTGACCATCGACATCGACGTTGTCCGCCATCCCGGCGCGTCGGCCATCGTGCCCCTGACCGGGACCGGCGAGGTGATGATGATCGAACAATACCGCCATGCCGTGGGCGGGTATATCTGGGAGATCCCCGCCGGGACCCTCGACCCCGGCGAAACGCCCCTGATCTGCGCGAAACGGGAACTGATCGAAGAGGCCGGCGTCTCCGCCGCCGAGTGGCGGAAGCTGGGGGAGATCACGCCCGTGCCCGGTTATTCCGACGAGCGGATCCACATTTTCCTGGCCGCCGGCCTCTCCCCGGCCGAACAGCATCTGGACGCCGACGAGGTGCTCCGGGTCCATGAAATCCCGCTGGAGGACGCCATGGCCATGATCGGCCGGGGCGAGATACAGGACGCCAAGACCCTGTGCGGCCTGCTCATGACCGCCCGGCATCGCGCATCCGAACCCTAACCCTCATCGAAAAACGAAAGGAACCCGCCCATGCTGGCGTTTCTCCGCAAGGTATTGATGGTCATCGGGGCCCTGAGCCTCGTCTCGCTCATCTCCTTCACCATTACCCTTATCGTGATGTGGAAGGGCAAGGATCCGGTTCCGGACAAGACGATCCTGGAGATCGATTTCGAAAAGGGGATCGTCGAATATGTACCCGATGATCCGGCGGCCCGGATGCTGTCGGGAACCCCTTTGACGGTCCTGGAGGCCGTGGAGGCCCTGACCCTGGCGAAAGACGATGATCGGGTCGTGGGGATGATCGGCCGGATCGGATCGGCCGGCATGGGATTCGCCCGGCTCCAGGAGATCCGGGACGCGGTGATCGCCTTCCGGGAGGCGGGCAAGCCCGCCATCGCCTATACGGACACCTTCGGTTCCATGTCCAGCGGGAACATCCCCTATTACCTGGCGTCTTTTTTCGATGAAATCTATCTCCAGCCGTCGGGGGATGTGGCCATCACCGGGTTCCAGTTCAAGGGCCGGTTTTTCAAGAAGACCCTGGAGAAGCTGAACATCCAGCCCCGGATGGATCACCGGAAGGAATTCAAAACGGCCATGAACCGGTTCACGGAGACGGAATTCACCGAGGCCCATGAGACATCGACGCGATTCCTCATGGAGGGATTTTTCGACCAGATGGTCGGCCACATCGCCGCCTCCCGGGATCTGCACGAGGGGACCCTGCGGGATTATTTCGACAAGGGGCTTTTTTCGTCCCGGGAGGCCCTGGACGCCGGACTGGTGGACGGCCTGGCCTATCGGGACGAGGTCTACAAAAAGGCGGGGCGCCGTTTCGGGGACGAGGCCGAACCTCTCGATATCGGCGCGTATCTGGGGCGGGTGGACCGACTCTACGCCAAAGGGGAAACCATCGCCCTGATCCACGGCGTGGGCGCGATCCATCGGGGCGCCGCCGAGTACGATCCCATTGTGAGCGGCCCCCTGTTCAGCGCCAAAAAGGTGGCCGCCGCCTTCCGGTCGGCCATTGAAGACGAAGACGTGAAGGCCATCGTGTTTCGGGTGGACAGCCCCGGCGGCTCCTATGTGGCCTCGGATACAGTGTATCGGGAAACCCTCCACGCCGCCGCCAAAGGCAAGCCGGTCATCGTCTCCATGGGCGACGTGGCCGGTTCGGGAGGCTATTTCGTGGCCATGGCGGCCGACAAGATCGTGGCCCAGCCCGGCACCCTCACCGGATCCATCGGCGTCTTCGCCGGAAAGATGGTCGCCACCGGATTCTGGAACATGATCGGCGTCTCCTGGGATGCCGTAAAGTCATCGAAAAACGCCGATTTCTGGTCCTTTACCGACGATTATACCCCCGAGCAGCGGGGGATGCTCCAGAATCTCCTCGACCGGATCTACGACGATTTCACCAACAAGGTGGCCAGTGGCCGAAGCCTGCCCATCGAAACGGTCCTGGAGATCGCCAAAGGCCGCGTCTGGACCGGAGCGGCGGCCAAAGAAAAGGGGCTGGTGGACGAACTCGGCGGCTTCCTCAAGGCCATCGAACTCGCCAAAGCCGCCGCCGACATCCCCCAAGATCGCCCCATACAACTGAGACGATTTCCCGCCCGAAAACCCATGCTGGACATCCTGCTGGAAAAACTGCCTGTCCGCGTCGGTTCGTCGGCCGGGGAGCGGGTTGTGGGCCAGGCGCTTAAAGAGATTCGTCCGGCGATGCGGGCGTTGAGGGAATTGGGGATGGGCGACCCGCAGGGAGTGTTGCGGATGCCGATGGATATCGCGTTTGAAAACTAACGGGCAAGACCATGATTTCCCGGATCGACGCCATCAAAGAAATCGGAACATTCCGGAAGCAACCGCCTGTTGATCTTTTTCCGCTGACGTTGATCCACGGGCCAAATGGATCGGGGAAATCCACCCTGGCGGACATCTTCCGATCCCTTCGGGAAAACGATCCCGACATCATTTTGAAAAGAAAACGAATCGATGTTTCGGGGCGTTCGGGGCAGCCGGAAGTCGAATTGTATTTTCTGGAGGAAGCGGCCTCCCACCGCCAGGTCGTCCGGTTTGGGGAGGGGCGATGGCGTCGGCCGCCGGGCGATTGGGTCATTGAGATTTTTGACGCGCGATTTCAGGTGGATTTTTCCCGCATATTCCCCGGGAAAAAGCGCGTTGGTTTTCATGCCGGAGAGATTTTTCAATTTATTACCGGTCGGAAATTTTTGGATGTTGGGGTAAATTCAGATTATTCTTTCAGCAACGGAGATATGAAGACCTTAGCCATATCCGCATATTTTTCCTGCCTTCGCAACCGGAAACAGGACGGTTCCTATCCAGGGGCGGGACCCCAATCATTGTCAGCAGGAAAACGCGGTCGTTGATCCGACCCGCGCATGGCGGCGCAAAGGCCGCTTCTCCATCGACCGCCTCCCGGCATTGGCGGACGATGTGGAAGCCCTTTGGATCAACGGCTGGGACAGTCGCCACGGCCTCAACGACCGGATTCCGCAAGATGTCGCCGAAACCCGGGTCCGGTCTTCCTTGTTGCTCATCCAGCCGGTGGAATTGCGAATATGCGTGGAAGAATTCGTCAATTCGCCCCTGAAAGCACGCGCCAAATTCCATTTCAAGGACGTGGAATATTGGTTGACAGTGACCGATCCTTTGGTGGAATTCGCCTACAGCCAAAAGCCCCTGGGCGAATATTCGGTAACGCAAAAAGATGTTTACTTGTGCGTCAGCCTGGGAGAACAAACTGGCCGCCGGGTTCGTCAATTTAGCGGTCTAGCACAGCGCGGCGCAAATCATTGAACAGGCTATTGCATTGAAGGTGGGGATATCCGG
>CAZZBE010000135.1:0-11825 GCA_964652715.1 uncultured Desulfobacteraceae bacterium | reverse complement strand
CGCTTATATCCGGCATTCAATGGTGATGTCGTACCCCGCGTCCGACAGGGTCTTTTTGATTTCCCGGATATGGGGCTCGCCCCGTGTCTCCAGCTCCAGATCGACGGCGGTGGTGTAGAGCGGCAGGTTCCGGGCGTATCGATGGTGGTCGATGTGCATGACGTTGGCCTTGGCCTCCGCGATGAGAGACAACACCCTGGCCAGGGAGCCGGGGGTGTCGCTGATCTGGACCTGGACCCGCATGATCCGGCCGTTTTTGACCAGCCCCTTGGTGATGATCCGGCCCAAAAGCGGACTGTCCACGTTGCCCCCGCTGACCACCAGCACGGTCCGGCTGCCGGGCGGCATACCGACGGCGCCGCTCATCAGGGCCGCCAGGGGGACGGCGCCCGCGCCCTCGGCCAGGATCTTCTTGGATTCCAGCAGCGTCAGGATGGCCGAGGCGATGGCCTCTTCGTCCACCAGCACGATGTCGTCCACCAGATTCCGGATGATCCCGAAATTGGCTTCGCCCACCTGTTTGACGGAAATGCCGTCGGCGATGGAGGTGGCGGCCGGAACCCGCACCCGCTCGCCTTTCCGGAGGGATGCATGGCCCGACGGGCAATTGGCGGTTTCCACGCCGATGATCCGCACCGCCGGGCGGATGGCCTTGGCGGACACGGCGATCCCCGATATCAGCCCGCCGCCGCCGATGGGGACGATGATGGCATCGGTCTCCGGCAGTTCGTCCATGATCTCCCGGGCGATGGTCCCCTGGCCGGCGATGATGTCCGGATCATCGAACGGATGGATAAAAGTCCGGCCTTCTTCGGACAGCGCCATGGCCTTCCGGAGACTTTCCTCCACGCTTTCGCCGTGAAGGATCACCTCGCCGCCATAGGCGGACGTGGCCTCCTGCTTGGAGATGGAGGCCCACTCCGGCATGACGATGACCGCCGGAACCCCTGCGCCCCGGGCCGCCAGGGCCACCCCCTGGGCGTGATTGCCGGCGGAGGCCGCCACCACGCCCCGGGGGCCGATCTCCCCCGATCGCTTGAGGAGTTTGTGGGCGGCCCCGCGGATTTTGAACGAGCCGGTTTTCTGAAGGTTCTCCATTTTCAGGTAGATTTCGCCACCGAAGCGCCGGCTGAACAAAGGGGAGTAGACAAGGGGGGTCCGGATGATCTGATTCCCGATCAGATCCGCGGCGTTCCGGATGTCCTGGGGAGTGACGGTCATGTTGCCTCCATTTCTATTCAAGCAGGCTACTGGGTCCGGTCCGGGTTTGTCAAGACATCCGCGACATCCGCCGCATCGGCCCTGATCGGCCGATACTGGAAATTGGGATACTGGAACTTGGGATTGTTCAGCGCCGCGATTTCGTGTATACTCTGCGCGGTTAATGGGTTGTGACGTCAATCATCATATACGCTGGAACAGGAAACGCTGAGGAGGCAGGATGCAGAAGGTCAACATCGCCGAAAAATTTCGAGTCTTCGATAAATACTGGCAGTCCAAAGTAGTGACCGAATTCAACGGGCAGCACGTCAAGCTGGCCAAGCTCAAGGGCGAATTCGAATGGCACGTCCACAAAGGCGAAGACGAGTTTTATCTGATGCTCAAGGGGCAGTTGATCATCGGATTCCGGGACCGGGAGGTGACCCTCAACGAAGGCGATCTCTTCGTCATCCCCGCCAACTCGGAGCACCGCCTCACGGCCCGGGAGGATGTTCACCTGCTGCTGGTGGATCCGACCGCCACCTCCCACTCCGACGCGCCGCCCGCGACGTCCGAACCGTCCCAACCGACGCCCATCGTCAAACCGTCGGAGACGGCCAAGACCGGGGATTCCAAAAACTCATGACCGGAAGCGCCGGCAACGGAAAGCGGAAGGTGACCATCTACACCGACGGGGGCGCCATCGGCAACCCCGGGCCCGGAGGTTACGGCGCCGTCCTGCTGTACGGAGATCACCGCAAAGAGTTGTCCGGCGGCTTCCGGAAGACCACCAACAACCGGATGGAGCTGCTGGCCTGCATCGAAGCCCTAAAAGCCCTCAAATACCCCTGCCGCGTGACCCTCCACAGCGACTCCCGCTACGTGGTGGACGGCATCGAAAAGGGGTGGGCCAAGCGATGGCGGAGTCAGGGCTGGATGCGCAACAAGGATGAAGCCGCCAAAAACGCCGACCTCTGGTCCCGGTTGCTGGCGCTCTGCGACACCCACAAGGTGACGTTCAAATGGGTCAAGGGTCATGCCGGCGACAAAGAGAACGAACGGTGCGACGTTCTGGCCAACGGGACGGCCCGGCGGTCCGGCCTGCCGGCGGATACGAACTATGAACAGGGGCGGACCGGCGCAACCTAACCCCCCCAGCCCCCCTTCCCTGACAGGGAAGGGGGGAGGTGTGCAAGTGATCATATGAACCATAAGATAAAAGCTGAACGATCGACCTCCCCCTTTCCTTTCAGGGGAAGGAGTGATCGAAAGTGATCGTATGAATGATAAGATAAAAGCTGAACGATCGACCTCTTCCTTTCCTTGCAGGGAAGGGGGGAGATTCGCAAGTGATCGTATGAATGATAAGAGAAAAGTTGAACAATCGACTCCCCCTCTCCTTTCAGGGGAGGGGGCCGGGGGGAGGGGTTAGCGTGCACATCCACCGAATCGACGCCCGGGACCTCCCCGACCTCTGGTTCCAGGCGGTTCACGATATTCTGGACAACGGCCGGCGATTCGTCGTTGACCGCGGGTCCTATGCCGGTCAGACGCGGCTGGAATACGATTATTTCACCGGATTCATCCGTCACCCGGGGACCCATCCGCTGCTGCCGGACATCCCGCCCGCCTGCGGCATCCCCAATCCGGTGGAACCCGATTACATTTCTGGCGGGCCGGGATACGACCGCTCCTACATCGAGTACCTCATGACGCCCCACAAGGCGCCCGGGGAGTCTTACACCTACGGCGAACGCCTCACCCGGGCCCCCGTATCCGGGCAGAAACGGAGATGGTGGGATGAGAGCGACGCCGACATCGTCGATCTCCGGGAGATCGACGGGAAGGTCCTTTTCGAAGAAAACGGCGACATTTACATCAACCAGATCGAATGGATCATCCGGACCTACCGGGAGCACGGCCACCGGAACAACCAGATGGTCCTCCAGGTGGCCCATCCGTCCGATCTCATCCTGACCGACCCGCCCTGCCTCCGCCACATCGACACCCGCATCCAGGACGACAAACTGATCTTCTTCGTCTATTTCCGCTCCTGGGATCTCTGGGGCGGTCTGCCGGCCAATCTGGCCGGAATCCAGAACCTCAAGGAATACATGGCCGCCGAGATCGGCGTGGCCGACGGCGAGATGATCGTCGAGAGCAAGGGGCTCCATCTCTACGGATACGCAGAAGACCTGGCCAAACTCCGGTGCATGCGGGAATAGCCGCTGCCCTTATCGAAAGGAAAGATCATGCAACCCAGCCCAGACGCCGTCCCCGCCAAAACCGCCGCCGATTGGATGACCGATGCCTTTGAATACGGCGTGGACGGTCTCCAGCGCGCCGTCCTGTTTCTCGAAGTCCTTCGGGAACGGGGCAACATCTACATGGAACACATGCGGTCGGGCAAACCGCCCGTCCTCTCGTTTTCCCATGAAACGGTCATGGACGGCCGCGGGTTCGACCGGCCCGTCAATTACGCCCTGGCCCGGATCATCCCCGAAGAGGACGCCGCCCCCGATCCCGAAAAACGGCCCATCGTGGTCATTGATCCCCGGGCCGGTCACGGGCCGGGAATCGGCGGGTCCAAGCGGGACTCCCAGGTGGGGTTCGCCCTCAAAAACGGCCATCCGGTCTATTTCGTTTTTTTCTATCCCCAACCCATGCCGGGCCAGACCATCGCGGATGTCAAAACCGCCGAGGCCCGATTCGTCCAGGAGGTCTCGCGCCGGCATCCCGGGGCGTCGGAGCCGGCGGTCATCGGCAACTGCCAGGCCGGTTGGGCCGTGGCCCTCTTGGGGGCCGAGCGGCCCGACGTGACGGGGCCCCTGGTGCTCAACGGCGCGCCGCTGTCCTACTGGGCCGGCGTCAAGGGCCGGAACCCCATGCGGTATCGGGGCGGATTGCTGGGCGGGGTGTGGCTGGCGTCCTTTCTCAACGACCTGGGCAACGGCCGGTTCGACGGCGCCCACCTGGTGGCGGGGTTCGAGGACCTCAACCCGGCCAACACCTACTGGACCAAACAATACAACCTCTGGGCCAACATCGATACGGAAGCGCCCCGGTATCTCAATTTCGAAAAATGGTGGAACGGCTATTTTTTCATGACCGCCGACGAGATGCACTTCATCGTCGACAACCTGTTCGTGGGCAACAAGCTGGAACAGGGCCAGGTGGAACTGGGCAAAGGACGTCGCATCGATCTGAAAAACCTCGAAGATCCGGTGGTGGTCTTCGCCTCCAGCGGCGACAACATCACCCCGCCCCAGCAGGCCCTCAACTGGATCATGAAGGCCTACGATTCGGTGGATGAAATCCGCCGGCTCGGCCAGGTCATCGTCTACCGGGTCCACGAAGACATCGGCCACCTGGGGATCTTCGTCTCCGGACGGGTGGCCCGGAAAGAGCACAACGAGATCATCCGGTCCATCGATCTCGTGGAATACCTCGCCCCCGGACTCTACGAAATGGTCATCGAAGACGCCGGCGAGAAGGCCGGGGTGACCGATTACGAGGTGCGGTTCGAAGAGCGGACCTTCGCCCATCTGGCCGCCTTCGACGACGGCGCGGCGGACGAGGCGGCCTTTTATCCGGTGGCCAGGGTCTCAGAAGTCAACGATACGCTGTACAATCAGTTTCCGGCCCCCTGGGTGCGGATGGTTTCCAGCGAGTGGACGGCCGAATGCCTTCGCCAGACCCATCCGCTGAGGATGTCCCGCTACGGGTTTTCGGACATGAACCCGTGGATGCTCCCCGTCAGGCTCGCCGCGCCGATAGTCAAGGATCACCGCCGGCCGGTTTCCGGGGACAACCTGTTTTGCCAGGCTGAAAAGGCCGCCTCCGAAAACATCCGGACGATGCTCGATCTCTACCGGGACATCCGGGACGCCGGTCTCGAAGCCCTGTTTTACGCCATTTACGAAAATCCGTTCATGCAGGCCCTCTTTCCCACGCCCGAAGCGCCAACGGAGAAACAGGAACCCTCCACCGAAAACCGCGACGCCGACGACCGGAACCGGTGGCTGGCGAAGATGGAAGAGGGGGGATTCGTCGAGGGGGTGGTGCGGATCATGACGGCCATGGCCGGGGCCGACAAGATCCTGAACCGGAACGAACTGGAGACCTACGACGCCGTCCGGAAATCCGGCAGGCGGCTGGGGGCCCTGACCCTGCCGGAGTTCAGGGAGAGGGTCAAAACCCAGTCCCGGATCATACAGACCGACCCGGACCGGGCCATCGCTTCCCTGGACACCCTCTTCAAGAACAAGCTGGACCGGCGGTCGGCCCTCCGCATCGCCCGACGGATCGCCCTGTCCGACCGTGAGCTGGCGCCGACGGAAGAGAAACTGCTCAAAAAGATCCGGGCGGCCCTGAAACTTTAAAAACCCCGCGAAAGGGAGGTGACCCCATGAAGCCGAATAAAATACCGATTGATTCCCTCGTTTCGCTCGTGTTACAAGCAACCATTTAAAGCGTCGTCAGCCGGAAGCACCCTGTTTTTTTTTAAAGGCATCCGACGTTGCCGACCGAACCCGTTAAAGCGACGATGAGACCGCCCGCGGTGGGTTGTGGGGCTGGACAAGGGGGAAAGCAGTGCGGATTCCGTTCATTTCGAAATATAGCCATTCGCCCTTCGGCGATCTTCTGGAACATGCGGAAAAGGTCAAGGAGTGCGCCTGGAAATTCCAGCAGGCCGTGGAGTGTCATTTTTCCCGGGAATGCGAAACCTTCGCGGTCCTGCGCCAGGAGGTGATCGACCTGGAAAACGAGGCCGACGTCGTCAAACGGCGCATCCGCGGCCACCTGCCCAAGGGATCGGCGTTGAAGATGGACAAGTTCCAGCTCTTCCATTATCTGAGGGAGCAGGACCGGGTCCTGGACGCCGTGCAGGACGCCCTGGAATGGCTTGCCTATCGCAGCGACGCCGGGATGCCCGAAACGGTGGAAAAAGAATTTTTCCTGCTGGTGGACGCGGTGATCGCGCCCATCGAGGAGTTGTCCGTCATGGTGGGGGCGGCCCGGAATTACTTTGACAAGCCATCGGAAAAACAACGGAAGGCGGTCAAGGAGATCATTCAGAATCTCCGGCGGCAGGAGCATGAGGCCGACACGGCCGAAGACATGGTCAAAGGCAAGGTGTTCGAACTGGACGCCGATCCCGTGGCGGTGTTCCACCTCATCCGCCTGTCGGAAATCATCGGTTCCGTCGCCGACCACGCGGAAAACGCCGGGGACATGATGCGCGCCATGATGGCCCGATAACCTTACTTTACAAAGGGGACGCCATGAAAGGCCGACGCCCGGGGACGGGGACAGTCGCGTTGACAGCGCTGCTGACGTCGCTGATGCTTTTGGCGCCGCTTACCCCGCAAAAGGGAACGGCCGCCGCGGCCGATCCCATACGGGTGGCGGCGGTCTTCGCCAAGACCGGTCTGGCGGCGGCGGACAATGCCGCCAATTTCCGGGCCGCCCGGTTGGCGGTGTCGGAGATCAACGGGGCCGGCGGATTGCTCGGCCGGCCGGTGGCGCTTCTGGAGCTGGACAATCAGTCCACCCCGCTGGGCGCCCGCTCGGCCGCCCGACGGGCGGTGGAGATGGGGGCGACGGCGGTGATCGGGGCCTCCTGGTCCACCCAATCCCTGGCCATGGCGCCCATCCTGCAAGACGCGAAAATTCCCATGATCAGCCCGGAATCCAGCAGCCCCGGGCTGACCGAAATCGGGGATTTTATCTTCCGGATTTGTTTCACCGACATGTTCCAGGGACGGATCGCGGCCGGGTTCGCCGTCAGGGAACTCAAGGCGGAGACGGCCGCGGCCCTGGTCAACGTCAACGAAGAATACAGCCTGACCCTTTCCCGATATTTCATCGAATATTTCCAGAAGAGCGGCGGCGCGGTTCCGTGGGAAGGGAATTATAAGGGCGACGCCGTCGACTTTTCAGCGCTCCTCTCCCAGGTCAGGCGGCATCGGCCCGATGTGATCTTCCTCCCGGGATATGGACGCGACAGCGGCCTGATCATCAAGCAGGCCCGCCGCATGGGGATCGAATCGATCTTTATCGGCGGCGACGGCTGGACGGAACGGATCGCCGAGTACGCCGGCGAGGGGCTGGAGGGGAGCTATTACTGCGCCAACTGGCACCCGGCCGTGCCTTACACCCGCAGCGCCCACCTCATCGCCGAATACGAAAAGACCTACGGCCATCCGATCCAAAACACCGCCGTCCCCCTGACCTACGACGCGGTGATGGTGCTGGCCGACGCCGTCGGGCGGGCCGGTTCCGACGATCCCCGGGCGGTCCGGGACGCCCTGGCCGAAACCCGGAACTTCATGGGCGCCGCCGGCCTCATCGCCATGGATGAAACCGGCGACCCCAGGGGAAAGGACGTCGCCTTTCTCCGGTACGAAAACGGCGGATGGTGGCTGGTGAAGGTGGTCTCCCCCAACCGGGGCCAGTTCCCGGTGGCCGCCATCTACGCCTTCACGGGTCCCGCCGCCGAAGAGAACCATCATTCCGTCCGCGGGGTCCGTTTCGGCGTGGAGGAGGTGAACCGTCGGGGCGGGGTCCTGGACCGGGAACTGAAACTTGTGGAGATCGACAACCGGTCCACGCCCATCGGCGCGAAGGTGGCGGCGGACCGGGCCGTGGCGGAGAAGGCGGTCGCCATCCTGGGCGCGCCCTGGAGTTCCCACTCCATGGCCATCGCCAGGGTGGCCCAGACGCACAAGGTTCCCATGATCAGCGACATCTCGACCCATCCCGGGGTCACCCGGATCGGCGATTACATCTTCCGGGTCTGTTTCACCGACCGGTTCGCCGGCCGGATCATGGGACGGTTCGCCCGGCAGGGCCTCGGACTCGACAATGCGGTGGTCTTCACCGATCTGACCAGCGACTACAGCATGGGGCTGGCGGACACTTTCACCCGGTTTTTCGAGTCCTTCGGCGGGAAAATCCTGAAGACCTTCGTTTATAAACATCGCCAGGGGCGGTTCGGGGACCTCGCCGCCGAGGTCGCCGCCATCGCCCCCCAGGCGGTCTTCATCCCCGGCCATTCCGAAAGCGGGGCCATCGTCAAGGCCATTCTGGCGGCCGGATCCCGTCCCGTCTTTCTGGGCGGGGACGGATGGGGCACCGAGCCCTTCTTCACCAGCGGCGGCGACCGGATGCCCGAAGGCTATTACTGCACCCACTGGGCCGAAGAGATCGACCGCCGGCCGTCCATCGACTTCGTCCGGCGATACGGGAAAAGGGGCCGGCTCCATTCCTCCGAAGCCCTGGGATTCGACGCGGTGATGCTCCTGGCCGACGCCATCGGGCGGGCCGGAAGCCTGGAACCTCAATCGATCCGGGACGCCCTGGCCGCGACCCGGGGCTTCGAGGGCGTCACCGGAACCCTCTCCTTCGACCGCTACGGCGACCCCATCAAGGGGGGCGTGATCATGAAGGTGACGGACGGCAAAACCGAGTTTCTCACCCGGATCAGACCGGAAGATGCAGACCCAGAGCCTTAGATTTCGCGTCAATGTCGCCGTTCTGGCCGCCTGCGTCGCCGTCGCCGTCGCCTTCGGCCTGCTCCTCTATCCCTTCGAGTCCGGACGGCGGGAGGCCGGGCTGGACAAGATCCGGCTCCTTCTGACCGTCCTTTACGAACAGAACAAGACCGCCCTGGCCAACGAGATCTTCGCGGGGCAGCACCTGGCCCTCGACGAGACCCTGAGCGGCATCGTGGCGGTAAAAGGGATCGCCGCCGCCCAGGTCTACAACACCGGGGGCGATCTCCTGATGAGCGTCGGGAACGGCATGCCCGCCCTGGATCTTACGCCCGGAGACCTCGCGATCATGGAAGGACCCGCATTTTCCGAGAATCGCTGGTCCGCCGTGGACTATGCCGTCTACTCAACCCCCATCGAAGTCATCGGCGAACGGGTGGGCTTTGTTCGGATGGCTTACGACCTCGCCCCCCTGAAAAGGGAATCGGTCCTCAACATCGCCTTTTTCACGGGGATGCTCTTCTCCATCCTGGTGATCATGTCGGCGCTGCTCAATTTCATCCTGTCCCGGTTTTTCATCCGGCGGATCTCCCATCTCCGGGAGGGGATCCGCCGGGTTCAGGAGGGCCGGTTCGGCGAGACGATCCAAGTGGAACACCGGGACGAAATCGGCGACGTGACCGAGGCGTTCAACCAGATGTCCCTCCGGCTGAGGGAACAGCACGGGGTCATTTCGTCGGCCATCGAAAAACAGAAGGCCGACGCCCGGAAGCTGGCGGCCTCCAACCAGGCCCTGGAACGGCTCAACGCCGAGCTGGAAACCAAGGTGGCGGACCGCACCGACGACCTGCTCCGGACCAACGAACGGTTGAAGCAATTCAAGACCATCTCCGACCGGGCCTCCTACGGCACCATCATCACCGGTCTGGACGGAACGGTCCTCTACGTCAACGAGGCCTTTGCCGCCATGCACGGCCGCCGGATCCAAGAGGTGGAGGGGCGGCATCTGGCCATTTTCCATACCGAAGACCAGCTCGGGCAGGTGGCCCGGCTGGCGGGGAAGATCCAGCAGGCCGACGGCTTCGCCGGGGAGGAGGTATGGCACGTGAAAAAGGACGGGGAGATCTTCCCCTCCCTCATGAACACCTCCCTGATCCGGGATTCCGAGGGCCGCCCCCTTTATTATTCGTCCACGGCCATCGATATCTCCCTCCGGAAATCCCTGGAGGAAAAGCTCCTGCTCCGCCAGCGGATCGATTCCCTGGGAACCCTGGCCGGCGGCATCGCCCATGATTTCAACAATATTTTGTCCGGCGTCACCGGTTATCTCGACCTGCTCGCCATGGAATCCGACGGGTTGGCCCCGGTCCAGCGGCGGTACCTGAAAAACGCCCAGGCGTCGGTGCAGCGGGCCTCCGATCTGATCCGGCGGTTTCAGCAGCTTTCCAAAGGGGGGCTGTCCAGGCGGGTGTCGGTGGACGTCCATGCCATCGCCCGCGAGGTCTTTTCCATGGCGGCGACCTGGAGACGCGATACCCTGCGACTGGAGATGCCGTTTCCCAGCGAGCGGTACTTCGTGCTCGCCGATCCGTCTGAACTCCACCAGGTGCTGCTCAATCTGGTGCTCAACGCCCGGGACGCCGTTGAAAAGAAGGGGCAGGGGCCCGGCGGATGCATCCGGATCACGGCGAACCGCCATCCGGCGATGGAGGGGGACGGCGTCGGTTTGGCGCCCGGAGACTACATCCACATCTGCGTTTCCGACGACGGCTGCGGCATGTCCGAGCGGATACGGAAGAAGGCCTTCGACCCGCTTTTTACGACCAAGGACCGGTTCAGCCAACGGGGGCAGGGCCTCGGCCTCGCCATGGTCTTCACCATCGTCCAGCGACACGGCGGGCTGGTGACCGTGGACAGCGCGGAAGGGGAGGGCGCCCGGTTCCATATCTACCTTCGGGAGGGTCTCCCCGACCGGACCGGGGATCACCCGCCGGTTTCCCCGACTCCGGGAACCGAAACCGTTCTGGTCATCGATGACGAAGAGAGCGTCCGGACGCTGGCCGAGACCATCCTGACGAAGCTCGGTTATTCGGTGCTGACGGCTGCCGACGGCGGCGAGGGGCTGGAGCGCCTCGCCGCCCGGAACGGAGAAATCGACGTGGTGCTCCTGGACCTGACCATGCCGGGGATGCCGGGGGAAGCGGTGCTGGAACGGATCTCACGGACCGCGCCGGGGGTAAACGTGGTGATCCTTTCCGGCCACGGCCGGGACGCCATGGACGCCGACACCCTCGCCCTGGCCAGCGGCCATTTGCCCAAGCCCTTCCATGTGCGCGATCTCTCCATGGCGGTCCGGCAGGCCCTTGACAATCCCAAAAGGGATCACGATCTTATCAAAGAATGCAGCATCCAATGACAATCCGATCCAAACTGGTTTTTTATACTGCGCGGCTCCCCCTGATCCTGGTATTGACGATGGCGGGATTCATCTTCGAATTTCTCATCGAACTTCCCTTCCGGGCGATGATGTTTTTCCACCAACGGCTCAGGGGACCCGCCAACCGAAAGAACAAGAAGGTGCATCTATGACCAACGGAGAGGCCATCACGGCCCTGACCCAGAGCGAGAAGATCAAAACCGGCATCACGTGGATCACCCAGGACCTCGAAATCCTGGCCGGTCTGCCGGAGCCGGAACGAACGGGCGCCGAACGGATCATCCGCGCCAATCTTCACATGCTCTACAACGAAGTGATGCTGGCCGATCGTCTCGCCCACGCCGACATCTGGGAAGCGGTCAAAAAATCCGTGAACGACGCCATTGTCATGGCCAATTCCGGCGTGATCCACGAAGTGAACTACCACCTCACCCAGGCCGTCAGCCAGGTGACGACCGTGAGCCAGCGGTGCATGACGTTGTTGAGGGAGGAGGGGTTGTTGTAGGCGGACTTCTATCCGGTTGCTTCCATTAAGTGTTTGTGTTAATAAGATACGTGTGTTGGCTGCTTACAAACAACAAAAGGAGGTTGCTGTATGGACAAGATTCTGCGAATCAACATGGGCCCCGAAGGCACACCGAGCTTTATGGACGAAGCGCCGGGCGATTACGCCGGCATGGGCGGGCGGGGGA
>CAZZBE010000134.1:9638-11870 GCA_964652715.1 uncultured Desulfobacteraceae bacterium | reverse complement strand
ACAAAAACGGATCGCGGAGCCCATGAAAGTCGAATCGATACAGAAAACATCCACTCCGGAACTGGTGGTTCGGGAAATTTTAAAAAACATCAAATCGGGCGGGTTGAAGCCGGGCGACAAGCTGCCGCCGGAGCGGGAACTCTCCAGAGCCTTTGGCGTGGGCCGGTCCTCTATCCGGGAGGCGATCTCGGCCATGGTCCTGGTGGGGTATTTCGAGGTGACCCAGGGCAAGGGCGTCTTCCTTCGGGAGGACATTCCCTCGCCCCACGTCTTCAACAGCAAACTGAGCGACGTGCTGGCCGCCTACTGGATTCTCGATCTCATCGAAACCCGGGAGCACATCGAGTGCAGCGTGGTCCGGATGGCCGCGGCCAAAGCCGGCCCCAGGGAGATCGAAAAACTCCGGGAGGCCGCGGCGGACATCCGCGGCAACGGGGCCGACATCGACCGGTTTTACCAATCCGATTTCGACTTTCACATGGCCCTGGCCGATGCCTCCGAGAACCCGGTCATGGCCGGCATTCTCCGGATGATCATCGAAAAGATCCACGCCGACTATATGGCCTTCATGCCCGACACCCTCTGCCGGCCCGACCGGGCCATCGAAACGGCGGCGCGGATCGTGGACCGGATCGAAGGGAAAGACGCGGACGCCGCCTGCGCCGTCATGCTCGAACACCTGGGCATCGTGAAGGCCGAGCTGGTCCGCATCATCCCGGAGATCGACCAGTACCGAAACCGGAAGGACATGGTTCTGCTGGAATCATGATCCCCATTGATTAACCCTTTCCCGGAACGCGGAGGTTGCCGAATGATTGGCAAAAAACTGGGGACCGAACCCATCCAGCCGACCCCCCGGCTGCACGATTTCCCTCACGTCACCGACGAAACCGTCAACATCAAGCCCAAACAGCGATTTCTCAGCGACCGGCAGGTGGCGCGGCTCCACGAGGCGGCCCTCAACCTGATGGAGACAACAGGGGTCAAGGTGACCCATCCCAAGGCCCGGGAGATCCTCCACGGCCACGGCTGCAACGTGGACAACGGCCGGGTCCGGATTCCCGGCTGGCTCGCGGAGCGGGCCATGCGGTACGTCCCGCCCCAGGTGGTCTTCTACACCCGCCGCGGCAAGAGCGCGGTGGTGCTCAGGGAGGACGAGACCTATTACGGCCCGACGCTGGATGCCTACGACTACCTGGAACCCATCACCCAGAATCGCCGGCGGTTCACCATCGACGACCTGAAGGTCACCGCCACCATCGCCAACGCCCTGCCCAATTTCCACTGGACCATGACCATCGGCGTGGCCTCGGACGTGGACTCCGACGTGGCGGAACGGACCACCGCCCGAACGGCGCTGACCTACTGCGAAAAGCCGCTGCTGTTCTGCACCTCCAGCCTCAAGGCCCTCAAGGACATTTACCGGATGGCCAGCGTCATCGCCGGCGGCGAAGCGGCCCTTCTCATGCACCCCAATGTCGTGGTCTTCAACTCGCCCATTTCGCCGCTCTCCTTCGACGACGCCCTCATCGACCGGCTTCTGTTCACGGCGGAAAAGGGGTTGCCGCAGGTCTGCTATTCCGGGCCCCAGGCCGGGGCCACGGCGCCGGCCACCCTGGCCGGAACGGTGGTCCAGGGCAGCGTCGAATCAATGTTCGGCTGCATCCTGGCCCAGCTCGTCCGGCCCGGAGCGCCCTTCATTTACGGGGCCTTCGCCACCATCATGGACATGCAGACCACGGTCTTTTCCTACGGCGCGCCCGAAATGAACCTGATGGCCTCGGCCATGGCCCAGATGGCCCATTTCTACAGCGTCCCGTTCATGGGCATGTCCGGCTGCTCCGACGCCAAGTTCCCGGATCAGCAGGCCGCCGTGGAAGCCACCTTCTCCTGCCTCTGCTCTTCCATGAGCGGCGCCAACATGGTCCACGACAACGGGTGGCTCGACCGGTCGAACCTCGTCTCGCCGGAGTACATGGTGCTGGTCAACGAGATCATCGAAATGGTCAACCATTATATGGCGGGCATGCGGGTGGACGACGACCGTCTGGCCCTGGACGTCATCGACCAGGTGGGCCCGGGGGGAAATTTCCTCTCCCAGCCCCACACCCTCAAATACTTCCGGGAGATCTGGTATTCCAAACTCTTCGACCGGGCCACCATGTCCAAATGGGAGACCAAAGGGTCCAAGCGGTTCGAGCAGCGGCTCCAGGAGCACACCCAGTGGTATAT
>CAZZBE010000134.1:0-9538 GCA_964652715.1 uncultured Desulfobacteraceae bacterium | reverse complement strand
ATCGATCTCTGCGACCAGTGCGGGGCCTGCGCCGAGGCCTGTCCGGTGGAGGCCATCACCGAAACGGACGGCGTCTACACCGTCGACGCGGACCTGTGTACCGAGTGCCTGCTCTGCGTGGAGGCCTGTCCCCACGGCGTGATGTGTACCCATCCGGCGGAAACCGTCCCCTCCAAGTGCAACCTGTGCGGGGCCTGCGCCGAGGCCTGCCCCCGGGGGGCCATCGTTCTGACCGACGAATCGGAGAAAGCGAGGGCCGTATGACGCTTCATGGATATGCCGGACAGATCCTCCGGGTCGATCTGAGCGGCCCGACAATCAAAAAAGAGCCCCTCGACCCGGTGCTGGCGGAAACCTACATCGGCGGCCGCGGCTTCGTGGCCCGGATGCTCTGGGACGAGATTCCGCCGGGAACGGACCCGTTCGCGCCGGAAAACAGGGTGGTGGTGGCCACCGGCCCCCTCACCGGCCATTATCTGCCCGGCAGCGGCAAGACCCACTTCGGGACCAAATCCCCGGCGTCCGGCGGCTACGGCGACGGCAACATGGGCGGCCATTTCGGCCCGGCCCTCAAATACGCCGGCTACGACGCCATGGTCCTGACCGGAAAGGCCGGGCGGCCCGGTTATCTGGTCATCGACGACGACCGGGTGGAAATCCGGGACGCCGCCGCCCTCTGGGGAAAAGGCGCCATTGAAACCGAGGTCGCCCTCAAAAAGGAACTCGGGGAGGACTTCGAGATCTGCACCATCGGGCCGGCGGCGGAAAATCTCGTCCGGTACGCCTGCATCTCCCACGATTTCGGCCGCCAGTGCGGCCGGACCGGCATCGGCACGGTCTGGGGGTCTAAAAACGTAAAGGCGGTGGCCGTCCGGGGCCGGAAGCCCCTGCCGGTCTACGATTTCGACGCCGCGGTGGCGGCCGGGAAACGCGCATACCAGGACATTTACAAAAAGCCGGGCTTTACCGGATGGACCCCGGAAGGGACCGCCGGGATCACCAATTTCGTCAACCAGGTGGGGGCCTTTCCCACCCGGAACTTCCAGACCTCCTGGGCCGCCCACCACGAGCAGATCAACGGCAAGATGATCCTGGAACGGTTGAAAATCACCGACAAGGGGTGCTTCTGCTGCCCCATCCCCTGCGGGAAATACGGCAAGGCGGAAACGGCCCGGGGGACCGTTTACGTGGAGGGACCGGAGTTCGAGACCATCGCCCTGTTCGGCGGCAACTGCGTGCTCCAGACCATCGAGGAGGTGGCCTGGTGCAACCAGGTCTGCGACGAACTGGGGATCGACACGATTTCCGGCGGCGCGGTGGCCGGCTTCGCCATCGAGTGCTTTGAAAAAGGCATTCTGACCGAAGCGGATTTCGGCCAGCCGGTCCGTTTCGGGGATCTCGACTCGGTCCTCCACATCCTCGACCTCATCGCCCGGCGGGAGAAAATCGGCGCGGTGCTGGCCGAAGGGGTGGCCCGGGCGGCGCAAAAAATCGGCAAGGGCGCCGAGGCCCTGGCGGTCCACGTCAAGGGGCTGGAATGGACCGGCTACGAATGCCGCAACGCCCCCGGCATGATGCTGGCCTACCTCACCGCCGACGTGGGCGCCCACCACAACCGGGCCTGGGTTCTGGGCAAGGACGTCACCGGCACGGACGCCGACGTCCACGCCCTCATCGAAGCCGGCGGCTCCGGCGAGCGGATGGCCAAATCCCAGGTCCGGGGCAAGGCCCGGGGAGTCATCGATTCCCAGCACCTTCGGCCCATGTTCGACGTGCTGGGCACGTGCCGGCTCCAGATGATGGAACTGGGCTTCGAGGTGGAACACTACGAGGAGTTGAGCGCCCTGATCACCGGCCGGAAGCGGACCTGGGACGAACTGATCGCGGTGTCGGAAAAGATCTGGCACCTCACCCGGGCCTTTTCGGCCCGGGAGATCGACGGCTTCGGCCGGAAAATGGACATGCCGCCGCCGCGGCTCTGCCGGGAGGCGATCCTCGACGGCCCCAACCAGGGTCATTTCATCACCGAGGACGAGGTCAACATCATGCTGGACGAATACTACGCGGCCCGGGGCTGGAACGAGGACGGCATCCCCACGACGGCGACCCTGGAACGCGTGGGCCTGGCCGACGCGGCCCGAACCCTGAACCCCCGTCAATCCCAATAAGGAGGCCCCCATGCGCAAGATCTACATCCCGGACAATACGGACATGACCGCCGACGTGGTGGTCGTGGGCGGCGGCGTCGTCGGCGCGGCCACCGCCTATTGGCTCTCCAAAGCCGGACTCGACACGGTCCTGGTGGAGGCCAAGGACGGCCTGGGCGAACTCACCACCGGGGCGTCCGCCGAATGCTTCCGGTGCCAGTTCACCGAGCCGGCCATCGTGCCCCTGGCCAGGGAGAGCGTCGATTTCTTCGAAAACTTCCCGGAGCGGATCGGGCTGCCCGGCCACGAAATCCATCTCCATCAGCAGGGATATCTCTTCATCACCGACAAGGAGAAGATGCTGCCGGGCCTCCAGGCCGCCATCGAGGAACAGCGCCGGCTCGGCGTCGAGGGATCGGAATTTCTGGACCGGGACGAGGTCCGCGAACGGTTCCCTTACCTGTCGCCGTCGGTGGCCGGGGCCACCTTCCGGAACGCGGACGGCTGGCTCTCGGTCCATGAACTGGTCCAGGGATACGCCAAGGCGTCCACGGCCCGGTTCTTCGTCCGGACCAAGGTCATCGACGTGCTCACCGACGGGGGGGGCGTATCGGGGGTCAAGACCGACCGGGGCACGATATCGACCCGCCACGTGGTCAACGCGGCCGGCCCCTTCGCCGGCGTCATCGGCGGAATGGTCGGGCTCGACCTGCCCCTGGAGCCGGTCCTCCGGCAGAAGGCCTTCGTGGTCTCAAACAAGATCCCCGCGGAAGCCCCCTTCACGGTCAACCTGGTCAACGGCTCCTACTGGCGGCCCGAGGCCGGCGGCGCCCTGGTGGGATGGGTCAATCCCGACGAGCCCGCCTCCGAGCCCCTGGAAAATCCCGTGGGGGACTGGGATTTCCCGGCCATGGCCCTGGACAAGGTCCGGGAGCTGACCCCCTTCTGGGACGACATCATCGAGAACCTGAAGGCCAACGACATCTCGGTGTCCGCCGGCCAGTACGTCTACACGCCGGACCAGCAGCCCATCATCGGCCCGGTGACGGAAGTCCCCGGGTTTCACCTCAACTGCGGCTACTGGATGGGCATCATGGTCTCCCCGGCCGTCGGCCGCCGGTGCGCGGATCTGGTCACGGGCGCCATGGACAACAAGGACAATCCCCTCCGCCTCAGCCGCTACGCGGAGGGGACGGTGGACAAAGGGAGCAGCTTTTTAAGCGGACATTGATCGATCCGACCTAACCCCCCCGGCCCCCCTTCCCTGAGAGGGAAGGGGGGAGACAGGCAACTCCCCCTCTCCGTTTCGGGGAGGGGGTCGGGGGGAGGGGTTTGGGGTTCAGCCCCCGGCAACGGCGACGGAATTTACGGTTGACAGGTCCGCCGCCACCGGTTAAGGTGCGGTTATGTAACCCACACCACAGGAGGAACCATGAAGAAGCTGCTCGTTGTACTCACCGTTTGCGCCGCGCTGGTCGTCGGCGTCATGCCCGCCCACGCATCCAAAGGCGAGGTGACCCTGGTCTATACCGAGTGGGCCTGCGCCACCGCAAGCACGCACGTGCTCAAAGCCGCCCTGGAACAGGCCGGCTATGATGTCGAGACCCTGCCCGTGGCCGCCGCGGCCATCTATCAGTCCCTGGCCACCGGCAACGCCGACGCCATGACCACCGCCTGGCTGCCCATCACCCACGCCGATTATATGAAGAAAGTGGGCGACGACGTAGTCAACCTGGGCACCAACCTCAACGGACCCGCCGTTCTGGGCTGGGTGGTGCCCGCCTATGTCGACATCGATTCGATCCCCGAGATGAAAGACCCCAAGGTCGCCGATAAATTCAACAACAAGATCATCGGCATCGACCCGGGGGCCGGGCTCATGCGCTACTCCGAAAAGGCCCTCAAAGCCTACGATCTGGAAGACGAGTACGAGCTGATGGAAGGCAGCGGCGCCACCATGACCGCCGCCCTGAGCAACGGCATCAAGGCCGACGAATGGGTCGTGGTCACCGGATGGGCCCCCCACTGGAAGTTCGGCCGCTGGGACCTCAAGATCCTCGAGGACCCCAAGAAAGAGCTGGGCGAAGTCGAGCATGTCGACACCATTGTCCGCGAGGGGCTGAAGGAAGACATGCCCGAGGCCTACGCCATCATCGACCGGTTCGAATGGGACGAGAAGGACATCGCCCAGGTGATGGACTGGAACACCGCCGACAACGCCGATCCGGACGAGACCGCCAAGAAGTGGGCGGCGCAGAATCAGGATAAAGTCAACAAATGGCTCGGTAAATAACCAGTATATCATCGGCCGCCCCCGGCACCGGGGGCGGCCGCCTTCCCCCTCCCCCCGCCCGAATCACCCGTTCCGGGCGACCGCCCACCCCCAACCCAGAGAGCGCTATCTCAATCCCACGTCGGATTGGCGCCCTTTCCTTGCCGATAATGGCGCGTCGCGCGTTCCGTAATCCGACGGATAAAGCGCGATTTGCCCTCGGTATAGGCGATCCGGTCGTCGGCGAACCGGTTTGCGAGGCGGCACTTCAATCGGCCGTAAGCCGCGGCGATCTTTGGGTGATGGATGAGGTAATCCCTGAACAGCAACCGGTCCCAGTGGGGAAAACCGGGTTCCACCATATGGATATGATGGGAGCGCTTGCCGAAGACGTCCCGCTTGATGAACCAGGCGTAAAAGGGCGGCCCGTCGTCGCCTTGGGTGGGCCGCCAGAAATAGTCATACCCCTGGGCTTCGAGGATCGGCGCGACCTCCCGCCGGGTCCGCTCCAGGCAGACCACTTCCACGAGCATGTCCACGACAGGTTTGGCGGCCAGTCCCGGCACGGCGGTGCTGCCGAAGTGTTCAATGCGGCCGAGGAGAATGCCGGGCAGACAGGCGCGGAGGTGGTCCTTCTCCTTTTTGAACCATGCTGGCCAGGCGGGATTGTATTCCTCGACGGCGACTTTATCCGTCAGCACGCGACGGATTTTTTCTTCGAGTGTTTCTTTTACGGTTTCCTCCACCACGGCCCCTGTTTCTGTATCGGAGGCGATCCTCATCGGCAAGGGGGTTTCATAGCGCCGGTGAGAAGGGGCCGGCGACGGCGGGGCGGATCTCCAGGTCGTCCTCGTCGGGTTCCTCCGGTTCGGCGTTGGCGGCATAATCCGCCAGAAAACGCCGTTCGGCCTCTTCGGCCCACGCCTCTCCGTGCATGCAGTCTTCGTCCAGGTGGGCCGCCTCGTGGACGATGGTGGCGCAGATGTAGACGTCGTCCCGCCCCCGCGTGGCCACCTCGATGTAACATCCCCCGCAGTGGGCGTAGCCCACCGTGCCGTCTCCGAATTCGGCCCAGTCGTAGTAATCGATGCGCGCCGCGTGGTTCCTGACGTAATTGTACCAGCCGGCGGTCCGCAAAATTTCGGCGTGGCGGTCCCGGAGGTTGTCGGCTCCCTCGCACCCATCCAACCGGTTTTCCAGGTTCTCGAAGGTTTCGTCAGGTCCTACAATGGCGAGGTCGCCGTCGTCGGTCACCTCCACGCTGCACCCGATTAAGGCGCCGGCAAAGATGATCAAACACCCGAACACGATGGTTTTCAGCTCCATGGCCCCGCCCCTGCCGTTTTCAATTCGATGAATCCGCCTCTTCGCGTTATACCGCCGCGGCCTGGAATACGCAAGAAAATGGGCGCGCTTCATTTACACGCCGCCTTCGATGGTATATCTAATGCGCCGGATGCAATAGGAAAGACGACACAGAAAGCCGAGATCATGGGCAACGCCGCTGCAAACCCACCCACCATCCTCGTCGTGGACGACGAAGATCTCCTGCGGGAGATGCTGCGGGACTTCTTTGTCAAAGAAGGGTACGACGCCATTTCAGCGGAAAATTACGCCGGCGCCCTGGACCTGCTCGACCGGTTCGAGGTGGATTTGATCCTGGCCGATATCCGGATGCCCGGAAAATCCGGCGTCGATCTTCTGGAGACGATCAAAGCCCTGGGTCTGGATGCGCCGGTCATCATGATCACCGGCCAGCCGGACATCGAAACGGCCGCCGACGCCCTCCGGCTGGGGGCCTTCGATTACGTCGTCAAGCCGTTTCAGTTCAAATCGTTTCTGCCCGTCATCGAAAAAGCCCTCCGCCACAAAGCGCTGCTGGACGCCAAGAGACGGCTGGAGACCGAAAACCAGGTGTATCGCGAACACCTGGAGGCGATGGTCGGGGCCCGTACGGCGCAACTGGAGAAGGCCAACGAGAGCCTGCGGCGGGAAATCGACCGGCGCATCACGGCCCAGAAGCTCATGCGGATCCAGCGGGACCTGGGCATCCGCCTCAACGGCGCCGCCGACGCAAAAACGGCGGCGGCCTGTGCCTTCGACGCCCTCTTCAAGATCGACGGCATCGACGGCGCCGCGCTCTATGCACGTGAAGACGGATCGGGAAACCCCTTCCTCTTGCACCATGCCGGGTTGAACGACGCCTTTATCCGGGCGGTGTCCTGTTGCAAACCCGGCGAAGGGAAGACGCCGGCGGTTTTTCGCGACGCGCCGGTCTACGGCGCGCCTTCGGTGGTTTTCGAAACCCCGTCTTTCGGGGGTCATGACGACATGCCGGCATGGACCGGCATTCTTCCCCTCCGGCACGAAAACCGGACGGTCGCCGCCCTGATCGTCGCCTCGGAGAAACCCCGCCGCCTTTCGAGCCATACGGTCCACGGCCTGGAGGTCATCGCCTCCCAGCTCGGCGGCGTCATCGCCCGCATCAACGCGGAAAAAGCGGCCCGGATCAAGCACAAGCAGCTCGTTCAGGCCGACAAGATGAAGTCCCTGGGCATCCTCGTGGCGGGCATGGCCCACGAGATCAGCAATCCCAACAATTTCATCATGCTCAACATTCCCCTCCTGTCCGATTCGTGGCGGGACGCGCTGCCGATCCTGGATCGCCATCGCCGGTCCCATGGGGATTTCCGGCTGGCCAACATCCCTTTTTCCGAGATGCGGGACCACATCCCCGAGCTGCTGGCGGCCATCGGCGAGGGGGCCGAACGCATCCGGAAAATCGTGTCGAGCCTCAAGGAATACGCCCGGGGCGGGCCCGCCGACTTGACGGAGGACGTGAACCTGAACGACGTGCTGGAAGAGGCTTTGCTCCTGATGAGCAATCTTCTCAAAAAATCGACGGACCGGCTGACGATCGACCGCGACCCGGCCCTGCCGGCGGTGCGGGGGTCGTTCCACCAGTTGGAGCAGGTTCTGATCAACCTCATCCAGAACGCCTGCCAGGCCCTGACGGACCGGGACCAACCCATCGAGATCGCCACCCGCCATGAAACCGCTGCCGGCGCGATTACCGTCCAAATCCGGGACGGCGGCCCGGGCATCCAGACGGATCATCTCGACTGCATTTTCGACCCGTTTTTCACCACCAAACGGGCCGCCGGTGGCTGCGGGCTCGGCCTGTCCATCTGCGCCGGCATCGTCAAAGAGCACGGCGGGGCGATCCGTTTTGAATCCGAACCCGGTCAAGGGACCACCGTTTCCCTTGAATTTCCGGCGCGTACAGTCTAAGATAAGAATGCGTTAAAAACCATACCGTAAGACCACCCCCCTGATTGGAGACCCAAATGCAGGAATCCATCCTATCGGATGAACAGTTTCACGACCTGACGAAACAGATTGTTCAGTCCCTTGAGTTGAAATCCCGCATCATCCCGATGAACACCCTCAAACATCCAAAATATTACTTAAAAAGCCCCGTTTACGTCACGTTGGAATACGATGCGGATACCGTCATCGCCGGGTTCAACGACATTGAAGCCTTTTCGTATGGAGACACGGAATCCGAAGCAATAGAGCGGCTGTGCGACGAAATTGTCATGATTTACGAAGATCTTCTCGCCGAAAACGACATGCTTGGACCACTGCCGAGGGAATGGCTGGCCTATTTGCAGGGGATCATCGGATTCAGGCGGCAAGTGGCGCACCCAAAATCGGCGACCGACCATTGAACAAGCATATCCTGATCGCGGAAGACGAAAAGCAGGCCCGGCTGTCCCTGAGCCTTATCCTCAAGGGGGCCGGCTACCGGGTCGCCGCGGTGGAAAACGGGGCCCAGGCCCTGGCGGAACTGATGAAGGCCGCGGAGAGAGGCGGGCCCTTCGATCTTCTCCTCACCGACATCAAGATGCCGGAGATGGACGGCGTGGCCTTGGTGGAAGCCATAAAGGACCGGAAACTCGACGTCCCCGCCATCGCCATGACCGGTTTCGGGGACAAGGCCGCCGTCGTCCAGCTTCTCAGGAGCGGGTGCCGGGATTACCTGGAAAAACCCCTGTCCCCGGAAGAAGTGCTGGCCTGCGTCGAAAAGGTGCTGAAGGACGTCAACGAAGGGTCTGGCGATCGGGAGGGCCGCCTGCCGCCCGGCGGCGACGCCGCCCGGCTGTCCCGGGAGATCGGGGCCTACAAACAGCGCCTCGACCGGCTCAGCGCCCAGTTCGATACGGCGGTGGGGGTGTACCACGAACTGGTGGACATCCCGGCCGGGTCCCGCGCCCTTCCTTTTGCCTGGAAAAACCGGCCGCTGGCGGCGCTGGGCGGGGACTTCATCGGCATCGAAAGCCGATCGAACACCCATGACGTTCTGGTCGCCGACGTGGCCGGTCACGACCTGGGCGCGTCGTTTCACACGATCCTCATCAAGGCCTTTTTCGAGGAAAACGCCCGGCGGGAGAACGACGGCGCCACCCTGTTCCATCTGCTCAACCGCCATCTCCTGGAAAGCGGCAAAAACCAGCGGATGATCACCGCCCTCTTCGTCCGCATCGACCTTGAGGCCATGGCGGGCTTTCTGACCACGGCGGGCCATCCGCCCCTGATCCATCTGCCGGCGTCGTCCGGCGCGGCCGCCCGTCTTACGACCCAGGGGCCGGTTCTGGGCATCCATGAGACCGCGGCATTCGACAGCCTCCGGTTCGATATTCGCGCCGGCGACCGGCTGTTTCTCCATACCGACGGCGTCACCGGCGCGGCCCGCCTCAATACGGGCGACGGCCGGATGGAAAAGCTGTCCGAAAGCGGGCTGGAAACGATTTTGCTGTCTCACCGGAAGGAGGACCTGACCGCCATGATCGCCGCCGCATGGCGGGATGTGCTGGCCCATTGCGACGGAAAACCCGACGACGACATGCTGCTGGCGGGCATCCAAATACCTGAAAATCAAGATAAATCAAGCTGATCCATGAACGGACCCCCATCGACCATGAACGACCCCGCGCCCATTCTCCTGGTGGAAGATTTCGACGTGATGCGCAAGGCCCAGGTCAAGGTGCTGTCGACCCTGGGCCACCGGGACGTCGTCGAAGCCCGGGACGGCCGGGCGGCCGTCGAGATTCTCGAG
>CAZZBE010000133.1:0-11931 GCA_964652715.1 uncultured Desulfobacteraceae bacterium | reverse complement strand
AAAGGAGCCGACGATTCTTTGAGATAACGGTCGGCGAGCGCCTCGGTGGAGATGAGCTGATAACCGCCGGACTCGGCCTCGGCCCGCACGTCGTCCCAGGTGCTTTGCTCGATCGCGACGGGGCGATGGATGTACAGGACGGATGCGATGGTGATGATCACCGCTGTCAGGGCGATGAGGGAAGGTATGTGTTTTTTCATTTTCAACTGAACCTTTTTCACCGTCCGACAGGCTCTTGGCCAGAAAGGCGGCGCTATGGAGATCGTCATGGGTCAATTTCCGCCGGTCAGCCCTCTTCCCGCCAGACCAGTCGCTCGCATCCCACCGAGACCACCGCGAAGGTTCGCAATTTCAAAAAGTCGGGGCCGTAAATGTCTGCAAGGGCTTCCCGGTATTGTGAAAGCTGTTTTTTGGCACTGTCGAGCCCTTCCCGGACCGGTTTCAACGCCGTCAGCGCCTCCCGGCTCATCTCCCGAACCTGCTGGCCGGTGAGACGGTTTTTGCCCAAAGGCACGTATTTGAACTCGATCAGGATATCCAGCAGGGCCGAATGGCGCATATCGGGCCGGACCCGCATGATCAGATCGCCGTAGCCGCGCTTCAGGGCCGGCTCCGAATCCATGATGTAAAAGGTGTCGTTAAAAAGCAGGGTCAAAAATAGCGTCTTGACGGTCAATTCATTGGCGCCCAGGTAATCCCGGTTGTCGAACACAGGGAACAATTTTTGTTCGATGAACGCGCAAAGCGGGCCGATGTCGCCCTTTTGATGCAGCCTCCGCGCCGCCCGTTCGGCCTCGTTCATGTCGCCGGCCGTGGGCAGCATCATCTCGTGGAGTCGCTCGACATAAAGACGGCGGATGGCCAGGTTGGGGATTTCCAGGATCAGTTCTTCATACTCGGTGCGCCGCCCGGCCAGGGTCAGCACCCCGAAATAGTACAGCAGCGAGATCATAAACGTCCGGTCGTGGTGTTCCTTCAGCATCTCTTCGATCCCGAAGCGGTCCGCCAGCTCGGGGATCACGAGGGCGTCTCCCTCGTTCATGGCCTGGGCCACCACCGGCGCGCCCTGGGGAAGTTGTGAAATATACGCGATCTTGGCCTTGTCCATGGCAAGGTTGGCGTCCAGGATTCGCCGGGGATATTGGCAGTCCCGCTGCAACGCTTTCAGAAAATAGAGGATCAGGGTGGGGTTGTAGAGCCGGTCGGCGGCGGCGTAGGTGAAGCGGTAGCCGTTGTAGAAGATCCGAACCATGTCCAGGGCCTGGGCGATTTTTTCATCAAAAAGTCCACAGGCTTCCCCGACCCGCTCCAGGACGGCGGCGATCTCCGGTTCCCGGAAACCGCACAAATCGTTGAATTCCGGCAGCAGATAGATGTCCTCGGCGACATTGAAGCCGCTGGTCAGGTCGCTCATCGCCACCGGCGACACCCCGGTGATGAAGACCCGGTCGATGCCGCGCCCCTCCATGCCGTCCTTGACCGCCTTGAAGACGGTTTTCAACATGCCCTCGCCCTTGATCAGCCGCTCGTACCGCTCCTGGCTTCCAGGCAGGTTGCCCATAAGCACTTCGTTGGCGAAGTTAGCGATAGCGTCGTATTCATCGATCAGGAGGAAAATTTTATAGGGAATTTTCCTGACCGCCGCCAGGACGGACAACAATGAGCTCAGCGCGTCGTTCTTATCCCTCGCGACCTCGTATTTCAGAATATCCCGATAATCCGATTGAAATATCTCGATTGCGCCATTGATGCAGTTATGAAGGGCCTGCCGCGTCTCGGCCTCGTCGTCGGAGGCGGCAACGGTGGAAAAATTCCACTTCAAAATCAGATATCGGTTGTGAAGCGGCGTCGGATTGTTTCCGATGGCGAGATCGCCGAACAGCCTTTCAAATTCGTCGGCCTTGTTGACATCGTAATAATTTTCCATCACCGACAGCCAGAGGCTTTTGCCGAAGCGACGCGGCCGAAGAAACAGCAGGGCGCTTCCCGCTTCTTCCAGCAGGGGCAGTTTGCCGGTGCGGTCCACGAAAAAATAGTTTTCGGTTCTGATTTTGTAAAAATCGGCGTTGCCGTAGGGGAATTTAAACATGGCGTCTTATCCTTAGAAAAACACGCATCAATCCAGGGCGCCATTGTATCAGTTCCGATGACGACGAAAAAGGGGAAAATAGTCTGGAGTTCAGCGAGGCGTCAAAGCCCGGACTTGATCACCAGATCGGTGATGGGCCCCCGGGATTTGTCGCCTTTGAGGACGATGTGGCCGTAGATGCGGCTGCCGGTGAACTTGTTGACCACCCAGTTGAGGCCGTTGTTCTCGCCGTCGAGATAGGGGTTGTCCACCTGGCGGGTGTCGCCCAGGCAGATGCACTTGACGCCCTCCCCCATGCGGGACAGCAGGGCCCGGCATTCGTTTCTGGACATGTTTTGCATTTCGTCGACGATCACCACGGCCTTTTCGATGTTCATGCCGCGGATGTAGGCCAGGGGCAGGAGTTCGAACCGCCGGGGGTTGAACTGGAGGGGGTGAACGCCGGTGTCGGCGAGAATCCGGTTGGCGGGCCGCAACTGGTGGAGCTTGAGCACCAGGTCGGAGATGTACCGGAGGTAGGGCTCCATCTTTTCCGACAGCTTGCCCGGCAGGTATCCCAGCTTGCGGCCGATTTCGATCATGGGCTTGACCACGTAGATCTTTTCGTGGCTCTTCCGTTCCAGGGTCAGATACAGGGCCGCGGCCAGGGCCAGGAAACTCTTGCCGTACCCCGCTTCGCTCTGGACCGACGCGATGGGGATGTCGGGGTGGACCATCAGCTCCAGGGCCAGGTTCTGGTAGACGTTCCGGGGCGTCGCGTTCCAGATTTTGTGCTGGTAGGCCACCACCTTTTCCCCTTCCGGACCGAAAAAGACCGGCTGGCGCCGTTCGTTCCACATAAAGCAGTTGGGCAGGACCGATTCGATATCGGAGACGAACCCGGTGAAGTGCTCGGCGTCGGATTTGAAGGGGACCGAATCCCGGTAGATCTCGCTTCGGATGCCGCGGAGCCCGGCCTGGAGCTGGAAGATCTTGTCGTTGGTCACCAGGATGGGATCCGTCAGGCCGCTCCGTTCGATCTCGTTGAGGATGTGGTGGTCCACCTGGTCGGAAAAGGATTTGGCCATGCCGTCGGATTTGAGCAGGGTATATCCCTCCGGCGATTCCGACAGCAGGTGGATGATCCGGGATACGATGGGCCCCAGACGGGGGTCCTTCTTGAATTTGTCCAGCTCCATCAGGACGTGGTAGGGGATGTAGATGCGGTTTTCGTTCCCGTTTCGCAGCTTTTCCAGGGCCCGGGGGTTTTCCAGGAGAACGTTGGTGTCGAGGACGTACTGCTTCTGTTGGGTCATATGCCTCCGTGAACCGAGGGGGTGTTTGAAGGGGCGGCCTCCGTGCCCCTGCGACGGGTGTAGAGGAACCCGCCGGCCAGGGCCGTGAAGGGCGCCACGGTCACGAGGCCGAAGGAGCCCACCAGGGTTTTGAGGACTTCGGCGGCCACGTAGATGAGGTTGAAGAGATTGGCCAAAGGCACGCCCTGGGCCATGAACGCCATGAGCAAGGTGATGTAGGACCCGGAATAGGCCAGCAGCAGGGTGGTGGTCATGGTGCCCACCACGGCGCGGCCCACCCGGACGCCCGACAGGATGGCGTCTTTCGGTGAGATGTCCGGTTTTTTATCGACCACCTCTTCCATGCTGGCGGCCACATCCATGGCCAGATCCATCACCGCGCCCGAGGCGGCCAGAAAGACGGCCGCCACGAATATCTTCTCCAGGTCCAGGTGGCCGAACCCGGAATAGAGGAGCGTTTCGGCGAACGGGAGCACGGCGCCGTGGACGTGGAGCCGCTCGGTGAAATAGAGGGCCAGCCCGCAACTGGTCAGCACCCCGAGAAACGCCCCCAGAAACGCCACGACGCCTTTCCGGGTCGGCCCGGCCACCAGAAAGATGACGACCGCGCTCATGGCGGCCACCGTCCCCAGGGAGATGAGCACCGGATCGGCGCCTTTGAGCATCAGGGGGACCAGGACTTTCCAGATCATCAGGGCCGAAAAGAAGAAGGAGAGCAGGGCCTTGAGGCCCGTCCACCCGCCGAAGACCAGCAGGAGCAGCGCAAACAGGCCCAGGAGAAAGATTTCCGTTCCCAGCCGGTAATGGGATTGGGGGTTGACGTACCGGATCTCGCCCCCGGCGTCCACGGAAAGGACCACCAGGGCGATGTCCCCCTCCTGGAAGACCTTGTCCCGGTCCATCTGGCCCATGAGGGGGTTGAGCCCTTCCAGGGTTTTTCCCTTGAACGGCCCGTCCAGGATCTCCAGGACCACCGTCTGTTCCCCCTGCTTGACCATCCCGAACTGCTGGATGTGGGCGTCTTCGGTGGCGACCACCCGGGCCCGGCAGCGGACCGCATGTTTCTGGACCCGGTCCTCGAACCCGGTGGGCAGGGCCAGCAGCGCCGCGGACAGGAGCGTGAAAACGACGACCAACAGGAGATCCCGTTTACGGGAGCGGAAAAACGATATCATAGCCGGAAGCGACCGCCGCGGAAAGATGGGTGGCCCCCCTCCAGCGCCGCGGGGCGCCGGAGGGGGAACGGAGGGTGAATGGATCCGAGCTTATTGCGCGGCAACGCGGATTGCGTCGGACTTTTCGGCGAAGTGGACCTGTGCCGGCAATCCCATGGCGGCCATGATCTTCAGGGCCACGTCGGTGTTGTCGTAGTAGCCGTTGAAGGTCTCCGCGCCCACGCCGACGGCGGCGACGCCCACCGGCACGCCGGTGTGACTGTAGGAGGTCCAGCCCAGCCCGGCCTTCTGGTCGAGGATGTGGGTCAGTTTGACGGTGAGCGGATCGTATCCGCCGTAGAGCAGGTAGGTCCGGGGATCGCCCGCCTTTTCCGTTTCGCCGCTCATGGTGCGCTCGTAGGCCGTTTTGATCTGCGCGATCTGGTGGGGTTCCAGCACCATCATGTCGGCGTTGGGATCGCCGTCGAATTTCAGCCCGAAATCGGCCGTGATTCGCTTCTTCATGGCCTCGAAATCGCCGGAAAACCCTTTGACGACCTCGTCGGTGAACTTCTGGAAGGAGACCTTCTGTTTGCCCAGCACATCGAAATGAGAGGCGTACTTGGTGCCGGCGAACCCGAGGGTGAGACCGCCGCACTCATGGTCGCCGGTGACCACGATCAGGGTCTCGTTCGGATGGTCTTCATAAAATTCCATGGCGACCTTTACCGCTTCGTCAAAGGCCAGGGTGTTGTGGATGGCGGCGGCGCCGTCGTTGGCATGGCACGCCCAGTCGATTTTACCGCCCTCCACCATGAGGAAAAACCCTTCCGGATTGTTCAGCATCTCGACGCCCTTGGCGGTGAACTCGGCCAGGGTGATGTCTTCGGGTCGCTGGTCCATGGTATAGGGCAGGGCCTGGCTGTCCTGGAGCCATTCGTTCCAGGCGAGGATCTTGCCGTCTTCGGGTTTCAGGGCCATGAAATCGGGTTTGTTGGTCACGATTTTGTAGCCGTTCTTTTTGGCCGCTTCCAGGGCGTCGCCCTTGGGCGTGGTCCCCTTCCGTTCGCCCCTGGGGTCCTTGAGCCCGCCGCCGGCGAAATAATCGAAGCCGCTTTTGGCCAGGGCATGGTCGATGTCGTGGTACATGGACCGTTTGGGCACGTGGGCGTAAAACGCCGCCGGCGTGGCATGGTCGATGGAGACGCTGGAGACGATGCCCACCTTTTTGCCCTGTTCCCTGGCCATCTCGGCGAGAGTTTTGACGGCCTTGCCGTCCGGGGCCATGCCGATCATGCCGATGTTGGTCTTCTGCCCGGCGCAAAGGGCCGTGGACGCGGCGGCGGAGCCGGTGATGAACCGGTCGGCGGCATAGGTGGTGGTGATGCCCTGGACGGGCAGCCGGTCCAAGGTCAACCGCTTGCCGGTGTAGGCCTCGGCCGCCGTCTTCTGGGGCAGCCCCATGCCGTCGCCGATTAAAAAGAACACGTATTTGGCCGGGTCGCCCTTGTGGAGCGCGGTCTGTCCGCCGGCCGCTTCCAGGGGCCCGGCGGTCGCCAGTGCAAGAAAAGCGCACAGCAACAGGGCGAATACACATTGGCTCAGATGGCGGAGCCGATTCACTGGGGTCATGTCGTTCCTCCTTAAATTGGGTTCGGGTGCGATCCGGGTACGATCCGGATCCGATCTTGCGGTTTCTTTTTTACCGACGGTTTGTTAGACCTGTGTTAGGGAAATGTTAGAATTGCATTAGCGCCGGATTCCATCCGGCGGCGCCGGTAAACGAAAAAAAATATCCGGTTCCTAACAAAACGCTAACAATCGCGGTTTATGTAGGGCCATTAGCGCCGTTGCCGACCGGCGGCCAATTACACCAAAGAGGAGAAAACATGCCGGAACAAAAGCAGGACCGAAAGGTGAAGATCGAAATGGCCATGGCGGAGGCGGCGGACTGGCTCCGGGATCTGGCGGACCGACTCGAAAGCCCCGAGAAAGACCCCGGCGATGCCGGACTGCCCGACCTGGGGGATTTCACCAAAATGAAAATCGGGTTCAAGCGGGTCGGGGACCGCGTCAGGGTCAAGGCCAGGGTGAAGGGGAGCAAAGCGCCGTCGGAGGCGGCGCCCGGCCGTTGCCCGGAAGCGGATGAGGCCGCCGGGGAAGCGGAAGGGCAAAAGGACGCCTACAAGGACCTGAAGACGTCGATGAAGAAAACCTTCAAGGCCATAAAAGAAAGTTTGGACGCCGACGCCATTCCCCCGGCCGATGCCGTCGCCGCCTTCCTGTCCGACTCGGAGCGGATGATCCGGTTTCCCGGCTATGGAGACGAATACTACGAAGCCTACCGGGCGGCCTGTTTTCGATTCAGGGAGGCCCACCGAAGCGCCGACCTCGCCGCCTGCAAAAGCGCCCGCGACGAACTGGAGCGGCTCAAAAGCGACTGTCATGACCGATACAAATAAAAAAGGGGCGATCCGGGACGCCGACGCCGACGACGCCGGCAGGGCGGTGGAAAACGGGTGCATCCCCCTGGTTCCCCGGAAAGTCCCCGACGGCATTTCCGAGTCGGACGAGCGCCGCTTCTGGTCGGTGGTGACGGAGGAACTCTCCGACGAGCAGAAAGCGCGGATCGCCGCGCCGGCCCGGACGTTCCCCCGCCAGAAAGCGGTGCTGGCGGTCCACTGGCACCCGGAGCACGTACCCATGGACCTGATCAGAAAGCGGATCGACGCGACCTTTCCCGACCGGAAGACCGAACTGATCATCCCCACCCAGCACAACGAGCTGATGGCCTACGGCGACTACACCGGCGTGGAGGTGGACTGCTATTCCCTGGGATTCAACCAGAAGGTGCAGCTTCTGCTCCATTTCGAATCGGAGCGGGCGGCCGAAGCCGCGGTCCTGAAGGAGATGCTGGCCCACACTTTTAAATACCGGTCCTCCCAGTTGTTCGATTTCATCCGGACCCTCGCCGATCCCGCTAAGGAGCGCCTGGACCGGGCGGCCCGGGAGACCGGCGCCAACCCGGCCCTGGTGGATTTCGTCCGGGCCTACGCGGGGAAAATCGCCGACCTGCTGGACCGGCACGCCGACCGGATTCCGGCCCGTTCCATCAAAAACAAGGTCCTCCGGAATTTTTTCGACACCCTCCGGCCCGACTACGGGGACGCCCTCATCGACCGGTCCCAGACGTTTTTGACCGCGGTCAAGAAGATCGTCAAGGCCCATTTTCCGCCCCAGTATTTTTACCGCACTTCCGAGGTGATCGAAGAGGCCCGGTCCCTCGGCGCCGGCATCGTCATCCCCCACCCCGAGCAGTTCTGGCCGGTGCTCCTGGCCGATTACGACGTGGACGGCATCGAGGTCTGGAACCCCCAGTCCCGGCAATACACCCAGTTCCTGATTTCGGTGCTCAAGGACAAGAACCAGCGCCGGGCCGGGGCCCGGCCGCCGCTGCTCATTTTCATGGGCGACGACACCCACATGGCCGAAAAGACGCGAAATCCGGCGGATCAAAAGCCCGGAAAAGCGAACCGGGAGATCGGACTTCAGCCCGCCTGGGACGATTTGACCATCCGGAAGACCCTGATCATGGCCAAAAGCGGCCGGCGGCAGGCGATCGCGGCCTATAAAGAACGGCTGGCGGGCCGATAGGCCGATGACGAGCGATCCTGAATACACCTTAAAACAGTCCGGAGCACGCCATGTCCCATAACGAACAATTCGAACACGAATCCCTCCAGGATGCGGACAGCATCGCCCAGTATTTGGGCGCCCTCATCGAAGGGTTCCGCAACGGCCGCATCTCGCTGTCTTCCGACGGCGACGAACTGGTGCTGACGCCGGACCACCTGCTGCAATTCAGCGTGAAGGCCCGGAGAAAAGGGAGTAAAAACAAGCTGTCCCTCAAAATTCAGTGGAAGGATTCGAAGCTGAAAAAAGGCGAGGAGAGCGGCATCCGGATCGGGACCTGAAGCGATCATGCCGACCCTGCCCACCATCGACGCCGCTATCGACAACGCCCGCTTCCTGGTGACCGAGGTTCAGGAGCAGGTGAAACTCACCTGCGGTCTCCTCAACGAGATCGACCGCGACCTCATCGAGAAGATCGTCGCCAAGGACGACTACATCGACAACCTCAAGACCACAGTCGAAAATCTGTGCTTTTCCCGGATCCACAACGACAAGTACGCCGACGAGGACGAGACCAACGCGATCCGGGCCCTCCACGTGATCTGCGTCAACCTGGAACGCATCGCCGACTTCTGCGTCAACATCTGCCGGCAGACCGACTATTTGACCGACGGGACGTTCATCCACGATTACGACTACCGGACCATGTTCACCATCATCCAGGAGGGGCTGTCCAAGGTGATTCCGGTGTTCGGGGACCGGAACCTGTCCGGCGCCCTGGACATCTGCAAAACCGAATACCGGCTGGACGGGCTCTACAAGGAGAGCTTCGACCGGATCATGGGGGAGATGCGGCGCAAGGACGACGTCCAGAATCTCATCACCGTTTTGTTCATCTTCCGCTACCTGGAGCGGGTGGGCGATTCCCTGCTCAACATCGGCGAGGCCCTGATTTTTTCCATCATCGGCGACCGGATCAAAATCCGCCACTTCGAGGCCCTGCAACAGACCCTTTCCGAATCGGGGTTCGATGGCGGCCTGTCGGACATCGACTTCAACTCCATCTGGGGCTCGCGCTCGGGGTGCCGCATCGGCAAGGTGGACAGCAAGCACGCATCCGCCCATAAAGCCCAGGGCCTCTTCAAGGAGGGGAACAAACGGAAAATCGAAAAGGAGCGGGAGAGCATCCAGCGGTGGGAGACCGTCTACCCGGGGATCGCGCCCACGGTCTTCGGATTTTACGACAAGGGCGAGACCGCTTCCATGCTGGTGGAATTTCTTTCCGGCTGCACCCTGGAGCAGGTGATCCTCACCGAGGAAGAGGAACTCCTGGCCAACGTGACCTTCGTCTTCGAGCAGACCCTGGAGGAGATATGGGAGGGGACCCGGACCGAAGGCGCCGTCCCCACCGACTACGTCGAGCAGTTGAAGGCGCGGCTGGACGCCATCCGGCGGGTCCATCCGTCCTTTTACCGGCCCGCGCGGCGCATCGACGCCCTCGACATCCCGTCCACCGGCGCCCTTATGGATCGGTGCGCCCGGATCGAAAAGACCCTGCCGGCGCCCTTTTCCATCTTCATCCACGGGGACTTCAACGTCAACAACATCATCTACAACCACGACCGGCAGCGGATCCACTACATCGATCTCTACCGGTCCAGAATGGCCGATTACGTCCAGGACGCGTCGGTGTTCCTGATCTCCAATTTCCGGCTTCCGGTTTTCGAGACGACCATCCGGGACCGGATCAACCGGGTTATCGACCATTATTTCCAGTTTTTTTCAAGTTTTGCGCAAAAACACGGCGACGACGCCTTCGAAGCCCGGATGACCCTGGCCCTGGTCCGGTCGTTTTACACCTCCAGCCGGTTCGAATTGAACTACGCGTTCGCCCGCGACATGTACCTCCGCGCCCAGTTTCTGATGGAAAAGCTGGCGGCGCGCGGAGACGCGTCCTGGGAGACCTACCGGATGCCGCGGCGGATTCTGTTTTACTAACGCAAGTGCAAAAAAGGAGCCTGCAACATGACGAAAATCGGGGTGGTCGGCACCGCCGGCGGGTGGTCTTCGGAGATGCTGGCCGATGCGGCGGCCGACCGGACCGGACATCGATTGCTCATCGGCATGGGCGGCGTCGGTCTGGATTTGGAGTCCGGAAAGGCGACCTTCGACGGCGTCGACCTGTCGGAACTGGACGCCCTCATCATCAAAAAGGTCGGCTCGCGGTATTCGCCGGACCTGATGGACCGGCTCGAAATGCTCCGGTTTCTCAACGCGCGCGGCCTGCCCATGTTCTCGAAGCCGGACCGGATCATGGGGCTGCTGGACCGGCTGAGCTGCACCATCACCCTGCGGCTGGGCGGGATCCCCATGCCGCCCACCACCATCACCGAGAGCGTGGACAAGGCCCTGAACGCCGTCGAGGCTTATGGCGAAGCGGTCTTCAAGCCGCTTTACACGTCCAAAGCCCGGGGGATGAAGGTCGTCCGGCCGGGGCCGTCGGCCCGGGACGAAATCGAGGCCTACAAGGCCGGGAACACGATCCTTTACATCCAGAAGCGGATCGATCTGCCGGGCCAGGATCTGGGCGTGGTCTTCCTGGGCGGGGAATACCTGACCACCTATGCCCGGCACAACGAAGCTTCCGTCGCAAACGGCGACGCATGGAACACCACCACCCGGTCCGGCGGCAAATACAAGCCCTACGATCCGCCGCCGGAGATCATCGCCCTGGCCCGGCGGGCCCAGGACCTGTTCGGACTCGATTTCACCTGCGTGGACGTGGTGGAGACGGCCGAGGGACCCATGGTCTTCGAAGTGTCGGCCTTCGGCGGGTTCCGGGGCATCCAGACCGTCAGCGACATCGACCCGGCCGGGCGCTACGTCGATTACGTCCTGGAAAGGATCGGATCATGACCGCCCCCCCGCCGACCTGCGCCGAGCTGAGCGACCGAATCCGCGACGCCCATCCCGAGGAAGCCGCCATGACCCTCCGGTTCGGGGAGTGCGCCATCCGGGTGGCGGCGGACCGGCCGTCCCTCATCCGGGCCCTGACCGACTACTTCGGCCCCTTTGCGCGCGACGATGAGGAGGGCGGCGCCGACGCCGACGCCATCCGCATTTCGGTCCACGAGACCCTTCCGCCGGCCTTGGACGTCCCCTTCGAGGTCAAGCCGCCCGATCCCGGAAAATCCAAAATCAAGGAGGAATACCTCGACTTGGGGGACGGCCGGGTCGTCCGGAAACGGCTCACCGGCATGGTCTTCATCTTCGGCGGCGGCCGTAACCTGGCCGTCGGCCCCTGCGAAGCGAACCTCAACCAGGTGGTCAATTTCATCAACAACCGGTACATCGAATGGGCATTGTGCCGGGGCGCCCTGCTGGGCCACGCCGCCGGGGTTCTTTTCAACGGCCGGGGGCTGGGGCTGGCCGGGTTTTCCGGCGCCGGCAAATCGACCCTGGCCCTGCAGCTCATGAACCACGGGGCCGTGTTCGTCAGCAACGACCGGCTGATGATCCGGAAATCCGAAAACGGCCTGACCATGAACGGGGTGGCCAAGCTGCCCCGGATCAACCCGGGCACGGCGCTGAACAACCCCAGCCTGGCGGGGATCATGTCGGAACCGGACCGGCGGCGGTTTTCAGGAATGTCCGAAGCCGATCTCTGGAATGTGGAGCACAAGTACGATGCGCCCATTGATGCGTGCTTCGGCGCCGGTCGGTTCGTCCTGGAAGGCCCCATGGACGGGCTGGCGATTCT
>CAZZBE010000132.1:0-11936 GCA_964652715.1 uncultured Desulfobacteraceae bacterium | reverse complement strand
GTGGGTCGCCTCGTCCTCGACGAAATACCGCTCGAAGGTGGCCATCTTCGATTTGCCGAACAGCGGCGAGCGGGGCCCGCACCAGAGGTACCACATGGCGTCCTGTCCCGCCAGCCGCTTCGCCGAGCCGTCGGGCCGGAAAAAGCCGTCCCGGCAGCGGCGGGTGAAGGCATCCATGAGGGCGCGGCCGGCCACGGGCGTTTCCTCCACGGGGTAAGCCTGGAAATTCCCCTCCTCGTCCATGGGAATGCAGCCGTGATACAGAAGGTTCCCGTTGTGGACCCGGTGGATCGATCCTTTGTCGAAGAGGAACCGGGCGTGGGCCTGGAGCCGGTCGGAATGGACGAAGGCGGACCGGAGCTTGTCCACCACCTCGGCCTCTTCCGGCGTCAGGTCGAAGGGCCGGGCCGGGTCCACCGTGGGGAACCGGCCGTCTTTAAGAGGGTGAATCTCGCCGTCGATGCGGACCGTGCCCGCGTCGGGGTCCATCTTGTCCAGCAACAGCCGGTCGGACATGTCGTATTCGGGCCGGCGGTCGATGATGCCGGCCTCCAGCTTGAACTGGATGACGGTGATGGCCTTGTGCATCCTCGCGATGAGGGTCTTTTCAAAGGCGGCGTGGGCCGCCGTGTCCATCGCTTTTGGCGCAAAGAGGCGGCACGGGTCGTCGCCGTAGGCCGACATGGCGAAGGAGGCCAGGGGCAGCAGGCTGACGGCGTACCCGTGCTCGATGGCGGCCATGTGGCCGTACCGGAGGCTGATCCGGATCACGTTGGCGATGCAGGCCTCGGAGCCGGCCGCGGCCCCCATCCAGAGCATGTCGTGGTTGCCCCACTGGACGTCGACGCTGTGGTAGGCCAGCAGATGGTCCATGATCCGGTCGGCGGCCGGTCCCCGGTCGAAGATGTCCCCCACGACGTGGAGGTGGTCGATGGCCAGCCGCTGGATGGTCCGGGCCAGCACGCGGATCAGCGCATCGGCGTTGCCCGTTTCGACGATCCCGTCGATGAGGGACCGGTAGTAGTCGGCCTTGTCCCGGAGCTGTTCCTGTTCGTAGAGGAGTTCCTCCACGATGTCGGAAAACGGGTCCAGAAGCAGCCGCCGGACCTTGGCCCGGCTGTATTTCGAGGAGACCACCCGCAGGACGGCGATCATCCGCCGGAGGATGTCCCGCCGCCACTCCTCCTTGTCGCCGGCGGCCCGGAGCATGGCCGAAAGGTTCCGGTCCGGGGCGTAGATCAGGGCGCCAAGGGCGGACCGCTGATCCTCCGGGAGGGCTTGTCCGAAGAGTTCGTCGATCTTCCGCCGGATGGAGCCCGAGGCGTGGCTCAGCACCGACCGGAACGCCTCGTACTCGCCGTGGATGTCCGAAATGAAGTGCTCGGTCCCTTTTGGCGAATCGAGGCGGGCCCGGAGGTGGAGGATCTCGGCGGAGACCGCCTCCGCCGTGGGGTAAAGCCGGGACATGTAGTCGAGATGTCGGGGCGCCGGGTCCATCAGATCACCGTGTTGTCGGGGATGGTTCCGTTTTTGACCACCACCACCAGCCCCTCCCGGGCCACCCAGCCCGCCTCGTCGGCGTCGGGGCGGTCGGTTAAACCGCGGATGCGGACGTTCTTGCCGATCCGGGCGTTCTTGTCCACGATGGCGTTCTCGATGCCCGATCCGGCGCCGATCCCCACGTCGGGCCGTCCCAGGCGGCGGTTTTCCGCCTTGTCCGCCTCGGTCTCGTAGAAAACAGCCCCCATCATCACCGACGACCGGAGGGTTACCCCGGCGTCCACGATGGACCGCTGACCGATGACGGCCTCGGAGATGTCGGCGTCGGCGATCCGGCAGCCGTCGGCCACCAATGCCTGGGACATGCGGGCGCCGTGGATGCCCGCGTGGATGCAGTTGCTGATGGGGATGTCGATGAGGCGGTATTTTCCGGCAATGGGCGCCGCCGGCTTGGAGCGGTCCCTGACCAGCGGATACAGGCGCGTGCCCCGCCCGCCGCCCATGATGAGGCCGAGGACGTTGTTCATGTTCATAGGGGGGGTCCTTTCTTGCTATATCCTGTCCAATCGGCAAGTCACGCCAATCGTATTTATCTTTCAGCCAAGGATTCGGAATGTTTTTTTCAGGTGATGAAATCCCCGCCTGAGCCGAATCAAAGATTAAAAGAAGCCTGGCTTGCTTATTCTGCACACAGAGACACAGTGGACGAAGTGGACGAAGTGGACAAGGTGGACGAGGTGGACAATTCATTGTCTTAAAACAACGCTCGCCCCGTCATCTCCACCGGCTGTTCGATCCCCAGAATTTTCAGCAGTGTCGGCGCCAGGTCGCAGAGTTTGCCGTCTTTTCGCAGCTCCACCTCGTCCATTCCGCAGACGATCACCGGCACCGGGTTGGTAGTGTGGGCCGTCATGGGGGAGCCGTCATCAAGCATCATACGCTCGGCGTTGCCGTGGTCGGCGGTGATGACCACCGCGCCCCCCTTTTCGAGGATCGCCTCGGTCACTTCGCCGCAACACGCATCCACCGCGCCGGCCGCCCGGACCGCCGCCTCGAAGACGCCCGTGTGACCCACCATGTCTCCATTGGCGAAATTGGCGATGATGACGTCGTACTGGTCGGAGGTCACGGCCGCCAGCAGTTTGTCGCGCACCTCGTAGGCGCTCATCTCCGGCTTCAGGTCGTAGGTGGCCACCGACGGCGAGGGGACAAGGATGCGCTTTTCGTTTTCAAACGGGGTTTCGTTGGAGTTGTTGAAGAAAAAGGTGACGTGGGCGTATTTTTCGGTCTCGGCGCACCGCAGTTGCCGCAAGCCATGGTCCGAGATCACCTTTCCCAAGATATTCCGCTGGGCCTTGGGTCCGAAAGCCACGTCGAAATTCCCACCGTCATAGTATTCGGTGAACCCGACGTATTTCAGATCGTTGATTGCCTTCCGGTCGAATTCCTCCCACTCGGCGTCCGTAAAGGCATGGGTGATTTCCCGTGCCCGGTCCAGGCGGAAATTGAAATTGACGATGGCGTCGCCGTCCCGGATGCCGGGAAACCCGTCGATGATCCGGGGCTTGATGAACTCGTCGTTTTCGCCGGCGTCGTAAGCCGCATCGATCGCATCTTCCCAATCCGCATGGGCCGCGCCCTGGGCGTAAGCAAGGCCGTCATAGGCGATCTTGACCCGCTCCCACCGCTTGTCCCGGTCCATGGCGTAGTAGCGGCCGATGATGGTTCCGATGCGCCCGACGCCGGCCGTCTTCATCCCCTCCAGCAGTTCCCCGATGTAACCCTTGCACGATTGGGGCGGCGTGTCGCGGCCGTCGGTGAAGACATGGACGTAGACGTTGTCGAAATCCATTTTCGCGCAGAGGTTGAGCATGGCGTTGCAATGGCGTGTGACCGCGTGGACGCCCTGGTCCTGGACCAGCCCCATGAGATGGAGGGCGGCGCCGTTTTTCCGACAGTGTTCAACCGCCCCCTGCAGGGCTTTGTTTTCGTAAAACGACCCGTCCTCGACGGCATCGTCGATCCGCACCAGCATCTGGGGCACGATCCGACCCGCGCCGATGTTCAGGTGGCCCACTTCGCTGTTGCCCTGGTTGCCGTCCGGCAGGCCGACGTTGAGGCCGTGGGCCTTGAGGGTCGCGTTTGGGTACGTTGAGAGGAACTTGTCCATGTACGGCGTCTTCGCGGCGGCGATGGCGTTTCGCTCGTCGGCCGGGGCCGCGCCCCAGCCGTCCAGGATAATCAGGCAAACCGGTTTTTTTGATGGCATTTATTACCCTTTCCATGCAGGGGCGAAAGATTTTTCGCCCCTGCGAATTGTGTCAATGGCGTCCAGCTCCGGTTCCAATACCATCATCGTTAGAGAATTCCCACCTCCCCGTCGCGCCAGGCCTGGAGGAGGGCGTCGTAGTCGACGGTTCGGCCCCGGCCCTCTTCGTCGTCCAGTTTGGGTTTAGGGGAACCGGGCCGGGCCAGCCACAGGTCGGGTTCCTCGGGCCCGGCGATGCGGGGTTCGCACCGTTTCATGAGGCCGGTTCCCTGGAGGCGGGTCATGACCCGGTCCTGTGTGGCGGCCAGGTCGTCGAGCACCTGCCGGGGCGTTCCCCGGCCCCGGACGGCGGCGTCGATGCGGGTCCACCAGAGCTGGGCCAGTTTCGGGTAGTCGGGCACGTTGTTCCCCGTGGGGGTCCAGGCATCCCGGGCCGGGCTTCGGTAGAACTCCACCAGCCCGCCCAAACGGGGGGCTTTTTCGGTCATGGCCTCGGATTGCAGGTCGCTCTCCCGGATGGGGGTGAGACCCATCAGGGTTTTCTTGAGCGACACCGTCTTGCAGGTGGTGAACTGGGCGTAGAGCCAGGCCGCCTGGCGGCGCTTCACCGGCGTGCTGTTGAGCAGGGTCCAGGCGCCGCAGTCCTGGTAGCCGAGCTTCATGCCCTCTTTCCAGTAGACCCCGTGGGGCGACGGCGCCACCCGCCACCGCGGGGTCCCGTCGTTGTTGACCACGGGCAGCCCTTTCTTGAGCAGATCCGACGTAAAGGCGGTGTACCAGAAAATCTGCTGGGCGATGTGGCCCTGGCCCGGGACCGGACCCGATTCCGAGAAATTCATCTTCAGGGCCTCCGGCGGCGCGTAGTTTTTGAGCCACTCCAGGTATTTCCGGAGGCCGTAGACGGCCGCCGGGCTGTTGAGCGCCCCGCCCCGGCTGACGCTGGAGCCCTTCGGATGGCAGTCTTCCACCCGGATGCCCCATTCGTCCACCGGCAGGCCGTTGGGCAGTCCCGGATCCCCCACCCCCGCCATGGAGAGCCAGGCGTCGGTGAACCGCCAGCCCAGGTCCGGGCTCTTTTCGCCGTAGTCCATGTGGCCGTAAATCTTTTGGCCGTCGAGGGATTTTACGTCGTTGGTGAAAAAATCGGCGATGTCCTCGTAAGCCTTCCAGTTGACCGGAACGCCCAGTTCATACCCGTATTTCGACAGGAACCGGTCCTTTAGCTCCGGCCGCTGAAACCAGTCATAGCGGAACCAGTAGAGGTTGGCGAACTGCTGGTCCGGGAGTTGGTAGACCTTGCCGTCGGGTCCGGTGGTGAAGCCGAGGCCGATGAAGTCCTCCAGGTCGAGGGTGGGGAGGGTGAAGAGGTCTCCCTCCCCACCCTCGATCCAGTCGGACAGCGGCACGGCGGTGTCGTACCGGTAGTGGGTTCCCAGCAGATCCGAGTCGTTGACATAGGCGTCGTACAGATTCCGTCCGGTCCGCATCTGCATCTGGAGCCGCTCGATGAGGTCCCCCTCCCGGATCAGGTCGTGGACCACGGTGATGCCGGTGATCTCCCGGAAGGCCCGGGCCAGAAACCGGGATTCGTAGACGTGGGTGGGGATGGTCTCGGAGACCACGTAAATCTCATGGCCCCGGAAGGGCTCGGCGGCCCGCATGAAGAAATCCATCTCCGCCATCCGCTCCTCTTCCGAGAGGGTGGAGGGCGTGAATTCGCCGGCCACCCAGCGGCGGGCGGCCGCTTCCTGGAGGTTGAAGGACCGGGCGGCCCGAGCCGTCGAGAACGGCGGCAGGGCCGACGCCAGCCCCAGGGCGGCCGCGCCCTTGAGAAAGCTCCGGCGGTTCAGTCCGGCCCGGCTATATCTGTTCGCTTGGTTGGACATGGGGACCTCCTATCGGAAATGGATGTTTCCGGGATCCTGCAGGGCCAGGTAGAGCAGACCGGCGATGACCGCGCCGACGATGGGTCCGACCACCGGGATCCAGGCGTACCCCCAGTCGCTGTCCCGCTTGCCGCCGGGCATGGGAAGGATGGCGTGGATGATCCGGGGACCGAGGTCCCGCGCCGGGTTGATGGCGTATCCGGTGGTCCCGCCCAGGCTCAGGCCGATGGCCAGCACCAGAAGACCCACCGGCAGGGCGTCCAGGGCCCCGAGGCCGAAGACCGACACCGCCAGGAAGAGCACGGCGAAGACCAGGACGAACGTCCCGACGATCTCGCTTACGAGGTTCGAGAGGTTGTCCCGGATGGCCGGGCCCGTACAGAAGGTGGCCAGCTTCAGGTCGTTGTCCTCGGTAACGGCGTAGTGGGGCCGGTAGAAGAGCCAGACGAGGAAGGCCCCGATGAAGGCCCCCAGGAACTGGGCCGCGATGTAGGCGGGCGCGCTGGCCCATTCGAATTTGCCGGCGATGGCCAGCCCGATGGTGACGGCCGGGTTGATGTGGGCGCCGCTGAAGGCCGCCACGGTGAAGACGGCCACGAACACGGCCATGCCCCACCCCCAGGTGATGACGATCCAGCCGGCGTTGTTCCCCTTGGTGCCGGTCAGGACCACGTTGGCCACCACGCCGTTGCCCAAAAGAACGAGCAGGGCGGTTCCGATGAGTTCTCCGAGAAAGGGGTTCATGGTGTTTTCCTTCGGTAAAGTGGTTCGTAATTAGTGGCTTGTGGTTAGTGGCTTGTTATTCCTTGGCCCATCCTTTCGCCCGTTCCACCGCCCGCTGCCAGCCGCGGAGGCACTGGTCCACCTTTTCCTGGGACTGGCTGAGCTGGAAGGAGCGGTCCTCTTTCCAGAACGCCTTGATCTGGTCGGTGTCTTTCCAGACGCCCACGGCCAGGCCGGCCAGGAAGGCGGCGCCCATGGCGGTGGTCTCCACGTTCTGGGGACGACTGACCGTGACGCCCAGGATGTCGGCCTGGAACTGGCAGAGGTAGTTGTTGGCGCTGGCGCCGCCGTCTACCTTGACGATCTTGGTCTTGATGCCCGAGTCCTGGGTCATGGCCGTCAGCAGGTCGTTGGCCTGGTAGGCCATGGCCTGGAGGCCGGCCCGGATGATGTGGTATTTGGTGGTGGCCCGGGTCATGCCCACCATGATCCCTCTGGCGTAGGGGTCCCAGTGGGGCGCGCCCAGCCCCACAAAGGCCGGAACGATGTACAGGCCGTCGCTGGATTTAATGGAAGTGGCCATGGCCTCGGTCCGGGTCACGTCGGAAAACAGGCCCAGGTCGTCGCGCATCCACTGCATCAGGGCGCCGGCGATGAAGACGGCGCCTTCCAGGGCGTAGGTCACCTGGTCGCCGATCTGCCAGGCGATGGTGGTGAGCAGACCCGAGGGGGAAGGGATCGGTTCGCTGCCGGTGTTCATGACCATGAAGCAGCCGGTGCCGTAGGTGATTTTGGACATCCCCTTTTCATAGCCGGCCTGGCCGAAGAGGGCCGCTTGCTGATCTCCGGCCACGCCGGCGATGGGGATCTCGGCGCCGAAGGTCTCCTTGTCGGTCTTGCCGATGATCCCGCTGGAGGGCGTCACCTCCGGCAACGTGTCTTCGGGAATGCCCAGTTTCTTGAGAATTTCCGGTTCCCATTCCAGCGTGTGGATGTTGAAGATCATGGTGCGGCAGGCGTTGCTCACGTCGGTGGCGTGGACCTTGCCGTTGGTGAGTTGCCAGATGAGCCAGGAATCGACGGTGCCGAATTTGAGCTTGCCCTGGCCCGCCAGTTCCCGGGCCTCGGTGTTGTTCCGAAGTATCCAGCGGATCTTGGAGCCGGAGAAGTAGGCGTCGGTGACGAGACCCGTCTTCTCCTTGATCACTTTGTCGAACCCCTCGGCCTTCAACTGGTCGCAGTAATCGGCGGTGCGGCGGCACTGCCAGACGATGGCCTTGCCCACCGGTTTGCCGGTCTCTGCGTGCCAGGCGATCACGGTTTCCCGCTGGTTGGTGATGCCGATGGCGGCGATGTCGGACAGCTCGATGTTCGCCTTTTTGAGGGCCGCTTCCATGGTGTTTTTCTGGGTCCGCCAGATGTCGTCGGCCTCCTGTTCCACCCAGCCGGATTTGGGATACTGGCAGGAAAATTCCTCGTTGGCCATGGCGATGGCCTCGCCCTTGTCGTTGTAAAGAATGGTTCGGGAGCTGGTGGTGCCTTGATCCAGGGCCATGATGATGTCGGACATGGTGCGCCTCCTGTTGGAAAATGGTGAGCCATTGCCGCCTTGGAATGAATTCCAAGGCCTGATTTTGCCATCCAGATAACCGGAACCGGCTTTCAGCCGGTTTTAGAATTCAACGAAGCCGGCCGGCCATTGCCGCGAGGGGATGAATCTTCACGCTGTTTTATGATGTCCCTACAGGACATTTTTTGCAATTTCAGTCCCGTAGGGACGACACATAGTAGCGTGGGAGTTCACTCCCGCGCGGCAATGGCGGACTGAGTCGAATTTACCAACATATCATTCATTCCGAGGCTTCAGGCCAGCAAATATTCCCTGGCCAGCTCTTTGTAAGCCGACGCCTGTTCCGAGGCCCAGGCGTCGTCTTTGTCCAGTTCCTCGGCCATGAGCCGGGCCGTCTCGTCGGCCATTTCGATGCTGGCCCGGGCGTCCAGGAGCAGAGACCGGCTGCGGCGGGCCAGGAAGTCCTCCACCGTCCGGGCCATTTCAGAGCGGACGGACCAGACCACCTCGGCCTTGATGTAGGGCAGGTCGTCATGGAGCTTTTCGCCCATGGCCGGATCGGCCTTGATCAGTTTTTTGATGTGGATGGCGTCGGAGCCGTAGTAGTGGAGGGGATCGTTCTTGTCGAAATGCTTCAGCCATCCGTGGATCCGGAGCTTCTTGGTCACGCACTCCCGCTCGTCCAGGCCCGCCACCAGCATGGCCTGGTTGACGGTGTCCTCGGCCATCTTCCGGTAGGTGGTCCACTTGCCGCCGGTGATGGTCACCAGGCCCGATTCGGAGATCACCAGGTAGTGGTCCCGGGAGATGGACGCGGTACTGTCCCCCTCGCCCGCCTTGACCAGGGGCCGCAGGCCGGCGAAGACGCTCCTGACGTCCTTCCGGTCGGGGTCCTTGGACATGTAGATGGCGGCGTGGTCGAGGATGAACTTGATCTCTTCTTCCAGCGGGCGGGGTTCCAGACTTACATCGTCCACCGGCGTGTCGGTGGTGCCCACCACCACCTTGTCGTGCCAGGGCACGGCGAAAAGGACCCGGCCGTCGGCGGTCTGGGGGACCATGATGGCTGATTCGCCGGGGAGAAACTCGTTGTCGAGAATCAGGTGGACCCCCTGGCTGGGGGCGATGATGGGTTTGGCCTCGGGATTTTCCATCCGGAGGACGCTGTCGGTGAAGACGCCGGTGGCGTTGACCACCACCCGACCGCGGATCTCGTGGTCCTTGCCGCTTTCCATGTCCCTGGCCAGGACCCCGTCGATCATCTCGCCCGACCGGGTGAAGCCGGTCGCCTTCATGTAGTTGACGGGCGCGCCGCCGTGTTCGGCCATGGTCTGGGCCAGGTTGACCGCCAGGCGGGAGTCGTCGAACTGGCCGTCGTAATAGACCACGCCGCCCCGCAGCCCCTGGGGCTCCAGGGTGGGGATCCGCTTCAGGGTCTCCTCCTTGGAGAGGTGCTTGGAGGGTCCCAGCCCCAGCTTTCCGGCCAGCAGATCGTAGACCTTCATGCCGGCGCCGTAGAAGGGGCCGTCCCACCATTCGTAGTTGGGGACGATGAAGGCCTGGTTGCTGACCAGGTGCGGCGCGTTGCGGATAAGCAGGCCCCGCTCGTGGAGGGCTTCGAGCACCAGGGAGATGTTGCCCTGGCGCAGGTACCGGACCCCGCCGTGGACGAGCTTGGTGGACCGGCTCGATGTCCCTTTGGAAAAATCGTGCTGCTCCAGCAGCAGGGTCTTGTACCCCCGGGACGCGGCGTCCACGGCGACGCCCAGGCCGGTGGCTCCGCCGCCGATGACGATGAAATCCCAGTAGCCGCCGTAAGATTCCAGTTTTTGGATCGATTCTTGGCGATTCATGCCTGCCTCCTTTTCCTGTTCAGTGGGTTAAAATATGGACGTATTTTATGAAATGGCGTGATGTCGCGCGGGTGACCGAGCGCCCTGGGATAGGTTCGTGGTTTCGGAAGGGTGTCAAGGGATTTTTCGACATTGATCATCGTTTCAACCAATGAATGCCGCGGAGCGGCGATGGCATATCGCCTTGGGTTTCAACCCCAGGGAGCTACCGGATCAGATCGGCGTAGCAGTCAAGGGTCTGTCGGGCGATGGATTTCCAACTGAACCGTTCTTCGACCCGACTCCGGGCCGCCCATCCCATGGCCCGCCGTCTGTCCGGATCGGCCATGAGCCGGTTGACGGCGGCGGCCAGATCCCGGGCATACTTGTCGGGGTTCAGGGGATCGGCGTTCCCGTTTCCCACGGGGTCGAAGGAAACCAGCAGGCCGGTCTCTTCATGAACCACCACTTCCCGGATGCCCCCCACGGCGGCGGCCGCCACCGGGGTGCGGCAGGCCATGGCCTCCAGGTTGATGATGCCGAAGGGTTCGTAGACCGATGGACAGACGAAGAGGGCGGCGTGGCTGTAGAGGGCGATGAGATTGGGGATGGGAACCATCTCGTCGATCCAGATCACCGGGTTGGGGGTCTTTTCCCGGGACCGGGTCACCGCGGCTTCCATCTCCTCGCCGATGGCGGGGGTGTCCGGGGCTCCGGCGCAGAGGACGACCTGGATTCCCGGGTCCAGATGGGGCAGGGCGTTCACCAGGTGGAGGATTCCCTTCTGGCGGGTGATCCGCCCCACGAACAGGATGAAGGGCGTGTCCGGGTCGATGCCGTAGGATCGGATGATGTCCGGTTCCTCGATCTTCCGGAACCGGTCGGCGTCAATGCCGTTGTAGATGACCCGGATCCGGTCGGGGTCGGTTCCGTAGAGGGTCTGGACGTCCGTTTTCATGGCCTTGGAGACGGCGATGATGCCGTCGGCGGTGGCCATGGCCGTTTTTTCGATCCAGCAGGTGGCGGCGTAGCTGTCCCCCAACTGTTCCCTTTTCCAGGGGCGGTGGGGCTCCAGGGAATGGGTGGTGAGGACCATCGGCGCGCCGAGGATCTCCCGCAGAAGGCATCCGGCCAGATGGCTGTACCAGGTGTGGCAGTGGATCACATCGGCCGGCCCGGCCGATCCGGCCATGACCACGTTCCGGTAAAGCGCGTCGGCCAGCTTGGCCCGGGGCAACCCCAGGCCGAACAGCTCGGACGAGCCGGGGATGCCCCTCACTTGGATCGCGCCGTCCGTTTCGTTCTGGTCGCCGAAGGACAAAACCTGGATGGCGGCGTCGCCGCCGGACAGGGCCGCCATTTCCCGGCTCAGGTGTTCCACATGGACGCCGGCGCCGCCGTAGATGCGGGGCGGGTATTCGTTGGTCAACAGTAGAATGTTCATTGCAAAGACTCTATAACCGATTATGACATGGAGGAGGGAACGGATCAATCCATTTCTCTGAAAAGGAGAGTAAACCGGTTAGCCCTAAAAGAGCTTACACATAACGAATTGGGAATTAAAATGAAAATCGAGATGGAAAATCCTGGCCTGAAAACAGTCGAAGCTTACAATCTGCGGATAGAATTTCAAAATTTTGGCCAAGACCACCCCCATTATCGGAAGTGGCTCAAAGTGTCCGTGAACAGGCGGACAAATGGAAATGGAATGGGGGGCAAGACAAAATCGTTTACAAAAAATTACCGCTCCTGCTTTTTCCGATACGGCAACCGCCCCCCCGCCTCCCCCTTTCCGCTCTCGTTTTTCACCAGATGGACCACATCGACGTTCTTCCGGTTCGCCGCCGTCACCTCCGTGACCCGCTCTCCCGGCTTCAAAAGCCGGCTGACCTCCCGCCGCAACTCGATCAACTTGGCTTCGGACAAATCCCCGCTGAACACTGAATACTGGATATGCCCCAGATATTTCCGCAACAACTTCTTGAACTTCTCCGTCCGTTTGGCCTCCACATCATACGTCATCAGAACATACATCCTCAGATCCTCCGCTTGAAGGATTCATACTCCGCGACGCCCATGACATGCCGCTCCAGGTTGAGCGCCTCCCGGTAAATCCACTCCCGATAGGTGCGGCCCTGGACGGTCTCCTCCAGCCG
>CAZZBE010000131.1:0-12039 GCA_964652715.1 uncultured Desulfobacteraceae bacterium | reverse complement strand
GCGTCAAGGCCATCGTCCTCTACCCCATGAACGCCCTGGCCGCGGACCAGGAAAAACGGTTCGCCGAAACGGTCTGGAAAAATGCGCAACTGAAGGCCGCCGGCATCCGCGTCGGCAACGACACAGGCCGGTATGACCCCGCCGATCCCCATGCATCCATGCAGGGAACCGTGGCGGCCAAAGCATTGAACCCATTGATTATCATCAAAAAAATGATTACTATATTAAAATTGAACTTACACCCCAGCCGAAATCCTGATAGAATCTTGTGGGAAACAGGCGAATTGTAGGAAGGCGGGAATTGGATTTTCAGGAAATGAGGGAACCATGCAAGCCATAGAATTTGAGACGCTGATAGGCAAGGATGGGCATATTTATATGCCCCAAGAATTCCAACACGCGTATGGAAAAATCGCCCGTCTTGTTGTTCTGTTGCCGGAACAAGAGAACGGGGCCTCAGAGAGAAGGCAAGCCGGCGGCGCCGAAGGAAGGCATCAATTATTGTCAGAAGACGGCGAAAAACCGGTTGAATTCTCAAAACCTCGACAGCGCGTGGCCGGACTCCATCAAGGTGCAGCTAGGGTCAGCGAAGACTTCGACGAGCCGTTGCCCGATGAGTTCTGGATGGGGAACCAGTGAGAGTTTTGCTCGACACCCATATTATTCCAGGAAGAATTGCAAAATACATTGATTCAATAATCGATCCAATATTTGATTCTGAATCCAGGCAGCAGGATAAGATTCTGCCTGCGCCTCATATTGGCATACAATTTCAGCCATTTGAACGAGAAATCTATACGCCGTAATGGTGTTTTACTAACCATTCTTGAAGGCGATTCCGAAGAATCGGCGCGGTTACGGTCTTCGACGCCATTTACCGGTATATCCGCCGAGGAAGAGCGAGAAAAAATATTTGATTTGTACCGATCCAGGGTATGAAATCGAAAGAGCTTCGGCCTTTTTCTATTCCCCGAAAGACGATCTGCCCCGAGCGCCCTTTAGGGCGGTTCCCTTATTTGCCGGGGGGTTTAGCCCCCGGCATTGGCCGGGCGAAGTCTCAATCAAAGCAAAATTATCGCATCCGCCGGCCGGGGGCTAAACCCCCCGGCAAAAAGGGGAAGCCCCCTGACTGGCGACCCCCGACGGTTCCGGGACCGCATCGACAACCGGACCCGCTGCATGGCCGGCGACGGCCACCAGCGGATCTACCGCTCGAAAATTCCCGCGAGCCGGGCCGGCATAGAGACCCGGGGCCGGTCCAGACGCCTGAAAATCAATTACCGGACCAGCGAACAGATCCGGCAATACGCCCAGGCCATGCTGACCGGGGTGGACATCGACGACCTCGACGGCGGGCAAGTGTCGATTGCCGGCGATCATTCCGCGTTTAAAGGTCCGAGTCCGACGGTTGAACCCTGTCGGGATTCAGGGGCCGAAACCGACGCCGTCGTCCGATGGGTCCAGGCGATGATGAACGACCACCGGCTGGAAAGCCACGAGATCTGCATCACCCCCTATAAACCCGGGATCGTCACCGCCCTCACCGACCGCGACATCCCCGTTTTCCGTCTGAAGAGTAGAGAACGCGATCCCGGCAAAGAAGAACCCGGCGTGAGAATGGGGACCATCAAACGCATCAAAGGACTGGAATTCAGGGGCATCGCCCTGGCCTGCGCCGACCCGGAGGACCCGATGAACCATCTGGGAACCGCCGAATTGATGGTCCGGTGCGAACGGTACGTGGCGGCGTCACGGGCCAGGGAACATCTGCTGGTGACGTTGTATGCCAACGGAATTTAGGCTGTCATGCGGTTGACAATTCGGTGGGAAAATCTCCCACGCCGCCGACATCCAAGTCGGCTGGATCGGCGGCATGGGAAGGGTAGGGTGAGCGCGGAAAAACGCCGGCTTACAAATACCGCTCGATCTCGGCGTCTTCTTTCAACGTTTCGATGTACGCGGCGACCTGTTTCTGGACTTTCTGCTCCTTGAGGTATTCTTTCAGGCGGTCTTCGACCTCCTCGTAGGGCACGGTCCCGGCCGGTTGTTTGCCGGTCTCTTTGATGATGTGATACCCGAAACGGGTCTCGACGATGTCGCTGACATCCCCGGTCTCCATGGCGAAGACGACGTCATCGAAGGGTTTGACCATCTGGCCGCGGCCGAAATAGCCCAGATCGCCGCCCTTGGCGGAGCTGGGGCCTTCGGAATGGGCCTTGGCCAGTTCCGCGAAATCCCCGCCCGCTTCAACCTTCTCCTGGATGCCTTCCAGCTTTTTCCGGGCGGCCTTCTTTTCCGCTTCTTCGGCATCCGGTTCGGCCTTGATGAGGATGTGGCTGGCCCGCACTTTTTCCGGCTCCTTGAACATGTCCGGGTTTTGTTCGTAAAAGGCCTTGGCTTCGGCGTCGGCGACCTCGACATCCTTTCCGACTTCCTGTTCGATCACCTTCTGGATCATCAACCGCTGGGCGATCTGTTGCCGCAGGGAGTCGGCGGTGATTCCCAGTTGATCCAGCATGGCCTGGAACTGGGCCTCGTCCGGGAACCGCTTTCTCAGGTCGCTGAATTGTTCCTCGATGGCCTCCGGATCGGCTTCGATGCCTTTCTCCTTGGCCACCTGGAAGAGCAGTTCGCGGTTGATCAGGTTTTCCAGGATGTTCTTCTTGACCTCCGCCAGCTGTTCCCCCTCGGGTTTCTGGCCGCTCATGGCCATCCGCTGGATGAAGGGCTCCAGCTCTTCCTGGAACGCTTTCCGGGTGATGACGGACCCGTTGACCACCGCCAGTTTCTCCGCATCGGACGCCTTTTCCGCGGCGATGACCGGCAGGGAAAGCGCCAGACAGATGGTCGCGGCCACTGTCGTCGTCAGCCATGTTCTCATGGGGTTTTGCATCAATTGTCTCCTTTCGTGGAAAAAAAATTCCCCCTTGCGGGGGGCGGATTGAACATAAGAATGGCGGGAGCAAAAATCAAAGAATTTTTATCGGAAGCCGAGGGATCGTCCTATTCCTTTCCTTTTTTCATTTCGGCGATCTTTTCGTTGTAAAAGGCGATCACTTCCCGGCGGTTGAGCATGCCGATCAAAATGGCGCGGTCGTCGTCCCTAACCACCGGCAGGCTGTCGATGTTCTTTTCGGTGAACTTCCGCAACACCGAATTGAGGTCGTCCGCCGGCGTGGTGACGATGATGTCGGAGGTGCAGATGTCTTTCATCCGCACCAGATGTTCGATGCCGTCGGAAAAGAGAACCCCCCGGATGTCCGTGCTGGAGAAGATGCCCACCATCCGGCCCTGGGCGTCCATGACCGGGAAATAGTGCTGCTTGGTCTCGGAAAAGAACCGTTTGAATTCTTCGAAAGTCATGCCCTGGGGGACGAGGCTCACCTTCCGGACCAGGTGCATCAGGTCGGAGACCCGGAAGGTCTGGAGGATGTCCACGAAGAATTCGCCGGCGTGGGCCGGGGACTCGACCTTGTTCTTCACCTGCTTTTTATAGATGGTCCAGCGCTGGGAGGCCAGATAGGCCACGGAACAGACCAGCAGGCTCGGCAGGAGCAGGTGGTAGGAGTTGGTCATTTCGCTGACGAAAATGATGGTGGAAATGGGCGTGTTGGAGACGGCGGTGAAAAATCCCGCCATGCCGACGATGACGAAGGTGCCCGGATCGGCGATGACCCCCGGCATAATCCCGTTGAAGACCCGGCCCACCACGCCGCCCATGGCGCCGCCGATGACCACCGATGGCCCGAAGACGCCGCCGGACCCGCCCGATCCGATGGAAAAGGAGGTGGTCATGATCTTGCCGAAGGCCAGGGTGAGCAGGAAGGGGATGGTCAGTTCGTTGAAAATTGCCTTTTGGGCGAACCCGTAACCGAAGGCGAGGGTATGGGGCAGAAAGAACCCGATGATGCCGGTGCAGAGCCCGCCGATGGCCGGTTTTACGTGGTTGGGGATGGAGAACCGCTTGAACAGCGCGGTGATGCCGTAAAATGCCTTGATGTAGACGACCCCGACGGCCACGAGCACGAAGGCGAGGACCAGGTAAGGCCCCAGTTCCAGGGGATTGCGGAACTTGAAATAAGGGGCGTCGAAAAGCGATCCCCAGCCGAAGACGAGGCAGAAGATGCAGTAGGCCACCACCGATGAGATCCCGGCGGGGATGATGACCTCGGATTCGAACTCCGGGTCCCGGTAGAGGACCTCGGCGGAAAAAAGCGCCCCGGCCAGCGGCGCCCGGAAGATGGAGCCCACGCCGGCGCCGATGCCGGCGGCCATCATGATCCGTCGCTCCCGGTCCGAGAGCTTCAGCCGGCCGGCCAGAAACGAGCCGAACCCGGCCCCGATCTGGGCGATGGGCCCCTCCCGGCCCCCGGACCCGCCGGTGGTGAGGGTGACGGCCGAGGCGATGGTCTTGATGACGGGGACCCGGCTCCGGATGAAGCCGCCCCGGTGGTGATAGGCGTCGATGGCGGCGTCGGTGCCGTGGCCCTCCGCCTCCGGGGCGAAGGTGTAAACCAACCAGCCGCTGAACAGGCCGCCGGCGGCGGGCAGGATCAGCAGGAGCCACCGGCTCAGGGGGGTGTTCGTGGGGTGCAGGATATGGTGCTCGCCCGCCGGGGCCGGGGGCCGGTACCCGGCGATCATGTCCATGAAGAAATGGACGCCGAGCTGGCACATATAGTGAAAAACGATGGAGCCGGTCCCCGCGATGACGCCGATCAGGACGAAATAAAAAAACCACTTCCCGGCGTAAGCATAGGACTCTTTTTGAAAATGGAGTCCGGCGAGCGCGTTTTTCAGCAGTGGCGGCATGCGTTATCCATTTTCCAGCTCCTTGATCCCCGCGTAGACGGCGTCGAACAGATCGGGAATGTTCTCCTCGTCCACCGAGGAAAAGGCCACCCGGATGTCGCGGGGTCCGGTGGCGATGAGGCCCACCCGGCAGGTGTCCAGCAGGTGGACCCGGAGGGGTTCGGCTTCCACGGTCTTGAGACCCAGACACATGAAGTACCCCGAGTTGAAGGGATAGACCGACCAGGCGTCGGCGTATTTCGGATCGTTGACGGTCTCCTTGACCTTCAGCGCCCGCTGTTTGAGGATGGCGACCTTTTCCTCCCGCTCGGCGTAGACTTCCGGCGTCTGGAGGGCCTTCCGGACGATGGACTGGCTCAGGTGGCTGGCGTTGGAGACGGTCCCCCGGATGTTCCCGGCGGTTTTCCGTTCCAGGGCGTCGTAGAAAGCGACCGGTTCCCCCTCCACCTTGGCGCCGTAGGTGATGAACCCCACCCGGAGCCCCCAGACGAACAGCTCCTTGGTGGCGCCGTCCAGTTTGACCGTCAGGAGCCGGGGATGGCGGTCGCAGAGCCGGGCGAAAAGGGATTCCCGGATGGCGCTCTCCTCGTACCGGAGCCCGAAATAGGCGTCGTCGGTGACCGCCAGGACGTTGGTCCCCTCCCCGGCCACCGCCGTGAGGATCTCGGTGATCCGGTCGCCTTCCGGCTCGGTGATGGTGTAGCCCGTGGGGTTGTTGGGAAAGTTGAGAAAGACCGTCACCTTGTAATTCGTTTCCGCCTGCCGGCGCACCGTCTCTTCGAAGCCCGACAGGTTGAAGCCCCCGTCGGCGGAGAACAGCGGGTACTGGACGATGTGGGCATCGCCGCGCACCGACAGGGCCAGGATGTTGTTTCCCCACATTTTGTCCGGAAAAATGGCCACGTCGTCCGGATCCATGAACATGTCGGCGAAGACGCTGATGCCGTGGGTGATGCCGCTGGCGACCACCGGCAGGCTCACGGTCTTTCCCTCCAGGGACGGGTTTTTCTCGAAAAGCTGTTCCCGCCACAACTGGCGCAGGCCGGGGATCCCGAAGGAGGAGGCGTAGGTGAGGCCGTCGCTGGGCCGCAGCTTCTTTTCGTTGAGAAAGGACATCACCGTGGGCAGGCACATGGTCCGGAGGTCTTCGGTGGCGATGCCGATGGTGGCGTTGAACTTGTCGTAGGCCTTCTGGCGGGCTTCGGCGCTTTGACTCAGGATCCCCTTGGGAAAATAGAGGCGCCGTCCGATCCTGGACATCATCTCCAGGACATGGGGGTTGCCCTTTTTGATGACGGCGTTGAGTTCCTGGGCGATGGGATTGTGCATCATGGCGGGGTCTCCTTTTTATTTTTGAGCGTCGGCGGCGCTAGCGTCGAGTCCGAAAACGGTGTGGAGGGTCCGCACCGCCAGTTCCGCCTGTTTTTCCTCCACGACGCAGGAGATGCGGATCTCGGAGGTGCTGATCATCATGATGTTGATGTTTTCGTCGGCCAGGGAGGTGAACATCTTGGAGGCGACGCCGGAATGGCTCTTCATGCCCACCCCGATCACCGACACCTTGGCGATGTTTTCATCGCCGCGGACGCTCTCGGCGCCGATGCGGGCGGCCACGTCCCGCTCGATCTCCAGGGCCCGCTGGTATTCGGATTTGGGAACGGTGAAGGTGAGGTCCGTCTGGCCCCCGGCCCGGGTGTTCTGGATGATCATGTCCACGTTGATGCCGGCCTCGGCCACCGGGGCGAAGATCTTGGCGGCGATGCCGGGCTGATCCGGCACCTTTTTGAGGGTGATGCGCGCGTCGTTTTTGCTGTAGGTGACGCCGGACACCACCGGCCGTTCCATATCCTGTTCTCCGTTGACGAGCATGGTGCCTTCCTCCTCGTTGAAAGATGACCGCACATAGACGGGCACGTTGTGTTTCAGGGCGAACTCCACGGATCGGATGTGGAGCACCTTGGCGCCCAGGCTGGCCATCTCCAGCATCTCTTCGCAGGAGATCCGATCCAGCTTGCGGGCCTTGCCGCAGACGTTGGGATCGGCGGTGTAGATGCCGTCCACGTCCGTATAGATTTCGCACCGGTCGGCCTTGAGGGCGGCGGCCATGGCCACGGCCGAGGTGTCGGAGCCGCCCCGGCCCAGGGTGGTGATGTTGCCTTCGCTGTCGCATCCCTGGAAGCCGGCGACCACCACGATGTAGCGGTCCTGGAGGAGTTTCCGGACCTGGCCGGCCCGGACGTCGATGATCCGGGCGTTGCCGTAGGAACAGTCGGTCACCACCTCGGCCTGGAACCCCAGCAGGGACCGGGCCGGATACCCCATGGTCTTGAGGTACATGGCCAGGAGGGCGGCGGTGGTCTGTTCCCCGGTGGCCAGCAGGACGTCCAGTTCGCGCTTGTCGGGGGACTTAGCGTCAGCGGTCATTTGGTTGGCCAGGTCGATGAGGGTGTCGGTCACGCCCGCCATGGCCGACAGAATCACCACCATCCCGTTTCCCTGATCGTAATTTTTCGCCACCCGCCTGGCGACGTTGCGGATCCGTTCGACATCCGCCACCGATGTGCCGCCGAATTTTTGAACAATGAGTCCCATTTTGTCTCCTCGGCCAAGCTGTCCGTTGAACATTATAAAACTCATGATAATAGTGGGATGAGGGATGGAAATCAAGTAAAAATTGTCGGGGGCGGGACGTAAAAAAACCCCGCTTTGCGCAAAGCGGGGTTTTGGGGGCAGGGGCGAAAGATTTTTCGCCCCTACTTGTTCTTTTTGGCGCGCTTGGAGGCCTTCAGCGGGTTGACCTTGGCCTGCGCGGTCGAAGTCGCGGATTTCACATGGGTCGCCATGTTGCAGTTGCCGACCTTCCAGCGCATGGCCGGTTCGGGGCTGGCGCTGCAGTACCAGCCTGAATTGAATTCGACGGTCCGGCCGCAGCCGTTGCAATGCTCGACGATTTCGTGGCACACGCCCTCATTATAGCTGCATCCGCCGACGGTCATGAACGGACATTCTTTTCCTGCTCGAACGGTTGTGCATTTCATTTTGGTTCCACCTCCCAAAGGTTTTAGAGAAAGACGGTCATGAAAAAAGGCCAGGGAACGATGAGATCCCGGCCTTCTTCATTCAGCGTTTTATTAACCAGGAAATATAGCGGTCGATTTTCCTGTTGTCAAGCCGAAAATCAATTATTTTTTACAGGGTCCGGCTGAGCTTTGAAGGCCCTGAAAAGCAGGGGGTCCATAATGGCCTCATAGCCGGTGAGCCGGGCGATGACCGCCCCCCCGCCGTCCATGAAGGTGATGTCGCCGACCATTTTCCGGTCCGTGGCCTCCCGAACCTCCAGCACCGCGGCGACCCCTTCCCGGGGGAAGCGCCGGCAATACTGCCGGTAGGCGGCGCTGTAGGAGGGCAGGGACAGCATCCCCTTTCGGGCGTGGCACCAGACAATGGCCATCTGGAACGCCGCGTCCAGCACCAGGGGATCGGCGACCCACCGGCTCCGGTGGGGATTTTCCATCCATTTTCCGGGGGCGGGCGCCGAGGCCAGGTCGGCCGCCATGCCCGCGTCGGAAAGCCCCCGGACCCGTTTGATCCCCCGCAGGGCCGCGCCGTGGAAGAGAATCTTCCCGTAGATCTCCTCCACGGCGGGCAGATTGTCGGCCGGGAAGCGGTTCAGGTCCGGGACGTCGGTCGGGGGGGGCGGAGGCTGGCTGGAGAGAACGGCCCGGGCCCGGGAGTGGATGACGTCCGCGCCGTCCCGGACCCCGTCCCGGATCTCCACCGCCACCTCGAACCGGCCGTTCTTTTTCCGGGGCTTGCCGGCCATGAGGCGGATGAGCTTGGGGGCGTCGTTGAGTTTGATGCCGCTCAAAAGACGGATGTCGTCCAGGCCGTGGAGGACCAGACCCGGATTCTCGTGGAGGGCGCCGTGGCTCAGCCATTCGGTCATGAGGGCGAAGGGGACCACCGGCTTGCCGTCCAGCATGTGATCGCCGAGGACGGGATACCGCTTCAGGTCGATCTCCCGCTGGAAGGTGAGAAAGAGGGGATCGTCGAACCCCGCCCCGATGAGCACCTCCACGGGATGGTCGTCGTCGCCCATCATCTCCTGGAGCATGCACATGGCGCCGGCCTCCGGCGGGATGAGGGCGATGCCGTTGCGCCGGAATTCCCGCTTGACGGCGTCCGTGACCATGCCGCCGTCCCACGGCCCCCAGTTGATGGAGAGAACCCGGCAGTCGGGCCGCCGGGCCGCTTCATGCCGCGCCATCTTGTTGAGCACCTCGTTGGCCATGGCGTAATCGGCCTGCCCCTGGTTCCCAAAACGAGCGCTCACCGATGAGAACAGGACGAGATACCGGAGCGGATCGGTCCGGACGGCGGCCAGCAGGGACGTCAATCCCTTGACCTTGGTGTCGTAGACGGCCGAGAAATCCTCGGGCGATTTGTCCACGATGCGCTTGTCCTTGAGCATGCCGGCGCCGTGGACCAGCGCCTTGATGGGGCCGTGATCCGTCCGAACCTGATCGAGCACCGCCGAGACCGCCGCCGCGTCCCGGACGTCCGCCTGGAAATACCGGACGGTCGCCCCGGCCGCTTCCAGCCGGTGAAGGGTGTTGGAGATCTCCCGGTTGGCCATGCGGCGGCGGAAGGCGTCTTCCAGTTGGGCCGGCGTGGGCGGACCGCCGCCGAATTCGTGGGTCAGGATGGCCTTTTTAATGGCCGCCGGATCGTCCAGGGGCGTCAGCCAGTCCGGTTCGGGGGTCGGCGCCGGCGACCGGCCGATAAGCGCCAGGGCCGGCTGAACGTGGGCGGCCAGCACATGGGCCGTCCAGGCGGTGACGCCCCGGCCGCCGCCGGTCATCACCACCACGTCTCCGGGCTGGAGGTCGATAGCGCCCCGGGGGTAGGGGGTCGGTTCCAGGACGAGTTCCACGCGGCGCTCCGGGTCGAGCCCCACTTCCAGGGGTCCGTCGATCGACGCTTCGGCGGCAAGGGCCCTGGCGACGGCCTCGACGTCGGTCCAGTCCGGCGCGAGGTCGATGGCCCGGCACCGGACCCCGGCCCATTCCCGGGCCGCGGTCTTGACCAGTCCGGCCAGACCGCCCTGGCGGGGGGCGGCGATCGCGCCGCCCCGGAACCCGAATCCCCCGTCCAGGCGGGAGACGGCGGCGAAGAGGCCCCCGCCCCCTTCGGCCGAGGCCGTCAGCTCGGTCCCGAACCGCCGGGCCAGCAGAAAGGCGTCCTTTAAAAACCCGTCATCCTCCGTATCCCAGGCGTCGGCCAGCAGGATGAGGCCGCCGGCCGCCGGCAGGTCGTCGGGCAGATCGTCGGGCGCCGGCGGAATCAGGCGGGTTGTCAGACCGTAATCGGATGTCAGAACCCGGGCCAGGGCGTCGGCCAGACCGGCCGCGTCCCGGGTGATGAGCACGGCTCGTCCTTCCGGAAGCGCAAGGGCCGGCCCGTCGGGCCGGGGGGTTTCCCGAACCGCCACGGTCCGGCGCTGGACATCGCCGATGGCGGGCTTCGCCGCCGGCATCGGCGGCGGGGCCGGTTCGCTGGATGTCTCCTTTTTCCGGGGGAGCGTCGCCGTCGGTTTTGGGGCCTCCGGGGATGCGCCGGAAAGGTGGGCGACGATCTCTCCGAGGGTCCGCAACGACCCCATGATTTCAGGGGAGACGGCCGGAAAATCGTCCATCCGCTCCTCCATGGCGGAGAGGATCTCCACCCGCTTGATGGAGTCGATGCCCAGGTCGGATTCGATGTCCATCTCCATGGAGAGCATCTCGGCGGGATAGCCGGTCAGTTCGCTCACCACGTCCAGCAGGGTCTTTTGGAGGTCGTCGTCCGGCGGCGCGGAAGACGGCGTCGCCCCGGCGGCATCGCCGCCGCCGGCGCCGACCAGATGGGCCGCCACTTCGCCCAGGGTGCGCAGGGTTCCCATGATCTCGGGGGAGACCTGGGGCAGGTCCGGGCGCCGTTCCTCCATGGTGGAGAGGATCTCCACCCGTTTGATGGAGTCGATGCCCAGATCGGCCTCGATGTCCATTTCCATGTTGAGCATCTCGGCGGGATAGCCGGTCAGTTCGCTCACCACGTCCAGCAGGGCTTTCCGGAGGTCGTCGTCCCGGGCCGGGGACGACGGCGGCGCCGTCCCGTGGTCGGATTCGGGGGGTGTCGGGGCCGGTCCGGCGGCGGAAGGGCCGCCGGCGGCGGGCGCGCCGACGAGGTGGGCCGCCACTTCGCCGAGGGTGCGCAACGTCCCCATGATCTCGGGGGACACCTGGGGCAGATCGGGGATCCGCTCCTCCATGGTGGAAAGGATCTCCACCCTTTTAATGGAATCGATGCCGAGGTCGGCTTCGATGTCCATCTCCATGGAGAGCATTTCGGCGGGATAACCGGTCAGCTCGCTCACCACATCCAGGAGGGCGGTTTCCAGGGCCGCATCCGTTGCGGTCGCCGCTTCCGGTTCAGGCGCCGGCACGGGGTCCGGTGGTGCAACCGGACGGACGGCCGGTTTTTCAACTGTCCTTGTGGTTGACGCAGACGGCGGTTCCGGAGCGGCGGGGGGCGGCGTGGATACACGGGGTTCCGACGGTACGCCCATGGCGGCCTCGGCCAGCCGGCGGGTGCTCTGCACCATCTCCTGGAGGGTTCGGCTGGCCTGGGTCTGGGCGTCCAGGAATTTCTCGTGGGTCCGGGCCGTCTGGGCCTGGAGGGCCTGCATCGACTGAAGCCCTTCCCGGACGACCCGAAGGGCGTCGCTCACCGACTCGGGGCGTTGTTGGGATGGGGGCGTGGTGGACGGGGTTGGATCGGTTTTCATGGCGGTGTTTTTTTCGGGAACAGCCGAAGGGGCGGCGGCCTGATTCGGCGGTAAGGGGTTAGGGTTGGCCGCCGCCTTCCGGGGCTTTTCGGCGGGAGGCTTGGGCGGCTTTTGGGGCCTTTCCGGGCGATAGTTGGCCCCGGAAAGGGGGATGCTCATCCGCTGCCGGGGCGTGGCCCCGGGCTCGGATTCCCATCGGTCGAGGCGGACCGGATGGCCCATGGCCGCCAGCCGGCACAGGGTCCCGGCGAGATCGGCCCCGCCGAACCGGCGGCCGGCGGAGCTGTCCAGGGCCAGGGTCCGGGCGTCGGTGTCGGCGAGGATGGCCGAGATCAGGCCCGTGAGGACGGTCCGGGGGCCGACCTCCACGAAGGTCCGGACCCCGGCGTCGTACATGGCCC
>CAZZBE010000130.1:0-12172 GCA_964652715.1 uncultured Desulfobacteraceae bacterium | reverse complement strand
ATCCTCTGCCTGGTGGGCCCGCCCGGCGTGGGCAAGACCTCCGTGGCCAAGTCCGTGGCCCGGGCCACGGGCCGGAAGTTCATCCGCCTCTCCCTGGGCGGGGTCCGGGACGAGGCCGAGATCCGGGGGCACCGGCGGACCTACATCGGCGCCATGCCCGGCAAAATCATCCAGTCGCTCCGGAAGGTGGGCGCCGCCAACCCGGTCTTCTGCCTGGACGAGGTGGACAAGATGAGCATGGATTTCCGGGGCGACCCTTCGGCCGCCCTTCTGGAGGTCCTCGACCCGGAGCAGAACTACGCCTTCAACGACCACTACCTTGATCTGGACTACGACCTGTCGGAGATTCTTTTCATCACCACCGCCAACACGCTGCCGGACATCCCCCTGCCCCTCCAGGACCGGATGGAGATCATCCGTCTGCCCGGTTACACCGAGTACGAGAAGAGCCGGATCGCCGAGGACTTTCTCATCCAGAAGCAGATCGAGGCCAACGGCCTGAAGGATTACAACGTCCAGTTCTCCAAAAACGCGATCCTCGCCATCATCCAGCATTACACCCGGGAAGCCGGCGTGCGGAACCTGGAGCGGGAGATCGCATCCATCTGCCGGAAGCTGGCCCGGGAGGTGACCCGGAGCGAGCACGACGAATCCCAGCTGCGGGTGACGGCCAAATCCATCGCCAAACACCTGGGGCCGCCGCGCCACCGGGTGGGCATGGCCGAAAAAGAAGACCAGATCGGTCTTTCCACCGGCCTGGCCTGGACCCAGTTCGGCGGCGAACTCCTGAGCATCGAAGTCCTCATCCTGCAGGGCAAGGGCAAGCCCACCATCACCGGCAAGCTGGGGGACGTGATGAAAGAATCGGCCCAGGCCGCCGTCAGCTACGTCCGGTCCCGGGTCGACGCCCTGATGATCGATCCGGAGTTCTACCAGAACAGCGACATCCACATCCACGTTCCCGAAGGCGGAATTCCCAAGGACGGGCCCTCCGCGGGCATCGCCATGTGCACCTCCCTGGTCTCGGCCCTGACCAAACGACGGGTCCGGCGGGACGTGGCCATGACCGGCGAGATCACCCTTCGGGGCCGGGTGCTGCCCATCGGCGGGCTCAAGGAGAAGATCCTCGCCGCCCACCGCGGGACCATCGCCAAGGTGCTGGTCCCCGCGGAGAACGAAAAGGATCTCAAGGACATCCCGGCCTCCGTCTCCAAACAGGTCGACATCGTCCTGGTGGAACACATGGACGAAGTACTGACCCACGCCCTCGTGCTGGAGGAAGGCGAAACCACTCTGTTCAAACAGCACGACATGCCCTTCGAGATGATCCCCAAAAAGGGCGAAGGGGCGAATCAGCCAAGGGCGATTAATTAGGGATGCTTTTTTTTTGTGACCGCTGCTTTTTTCCCTTGACTTCGGCGCCGCTTTTTTGCTAAGTATGGTCTTGTTCGCGGGGGGCAACGTGGGCGGATAGCTCAGTTGGGAGAGCATCGGCCTTACAAGCCGAGGGTCACAGGTTCAAGCCCTGTTCCGCCTACCAGATGTAAGGAAGGCATCCCGCGGGCGACCACAAAACATACATTCGGGGGCGTAGTTCAGTTCTGGTTAGAACGCCGGCCTGTCACGCCGGAGGTCGCGAGTTCGAGTCTCGTCGCTCCCGCCATTTTTCAAGGGGTTAACGACCATGATCGTTAACCCCTTTTCTGTTCATGGACGACCACTCCACACCCAACCGTAATTTGTCAAATCGAAAAACCGTCTTTACGTCACAGCCTTCAAGGGGGTACACTCGGGAGCGAGCAATTGAAGGCATCCTTAAATTTTCAAGCAGCGGAGGCCCACCAATGAACACCGTCCGAGAATTTCCCCATACCGTCGAAACCATCGAAAATGTCTGGATTCCCATGAAGGACGGCGCCCGGCTGGCGGCGCGGCTGTGGCTGCCCGAGGGGGCGGAGAGGGCGCCCGTCCCCACCATCCTGGAGTACATCCCCTACCGGAAGCGGGATCACACTCGCGTCCGGGACGCGGCCAACCACGCGTATTTCGCCGGACACGGCTACGCGTCCATCCGTGTGGACATCCGGGGATCGGGCGACTCCGACGGGATCCTGACCGACGAATACCTGGCCCAGGAGCTGAACGACGGGGTGGAGATCCTCCAGTGGATCGCCGAGCAGCCCTGGAGCGACGGGTCGGTGGGGATGATCGGCATCTCCTGGGGCGGGTTCAACGGGCTTCAGATCGCGGCCCTGGCCCCGCCCCAACTCAAGGCGGTGGTCACCGTCTGCTCCACCGACGACCGGTACGCCGACGACGTCCATTATATGGGCGGGTGCCTGCTGGGCGACAACCTCTCCTGGGCCTCGGTCATGTTCGCCCGGAACGCCCTGCCCCCGGACCCGGAGATCGTGGGGGACCGGTGGCGCGACATGTGGCTCGAACGGCTGGCGGGCAGCGGCCTGTGGGTGGACAACTGGCTCCGCCACCAGCGCCGGGACGACTTCTGGAAGCACGGGTCGGTCTGCGAGGATTTTTCGCAAATCCAATGCCCCGTCATGGCGGTGAGCGGCTGGGCCGACGGATATTCCAACGCCGTGTTCCGGCTCCTGGAAGGGTTGTCCGTCCCCCGGCAGGGCCTGGTGGGGCCATGGAGCCACAAATATCCCCACCAGGGGGTTCCGGGACCGGCCATCGGGTTTCTCCAGGAATGCCGCCGCTGGTGGGACCGGTGGCTCAAGGGCGAGAAAAACGGCGTCGAGGACGAACCGATGCTCAAGGCCTGGATGCTCGACAGCATCGCGCCCCGGGTCGAATACGACACGCGGCCCGGGCGGTGGGTGGCGGAGAAAAGCTGGCCCGCGGCCGGCATCCGTCATGAAACGTACCCGCTCGCCCCCATGCGGCTGGCGCCCAAAGATGAACCGGTGTCGGCGGCGGTCCTGGAATTCCGGTCCCCCCTGCGCCTGGGCCTGTTCGCGGGCAAATGGTGTTCCTACGCCGCCCCGCCGGATCTGCCCGGAGACCAGCGGGAAGAGGACGGCGGCGCCCTGGTCTTCGAGACCGATCCGTTGAAGGAACCCATGGAGATCCTCGGGCCGCCCGTAGCCGACCTGGAACTGTCGTCGGACAAACCCGCGGCCATGATCGCGGTCCGCCTTTCCGACGTGCTGCCGGACGGCCAGGCCGCCCGGGTCACCTACGGCCTGCTCAACCTGACCCACCGGGAGAACCACGAGCACCCCTCGCCCCTGGAACCCGGCAAGCGGTATCGGGTCCGGGTCCAGCTCAACGACATCGCCCAGACTTTCCCCGCGGGGCACAAACTGCGGCTTTCCCTTTCCACTTCCTACTGGCCACTGGCCTGGACCCCGCCGGAGAAGGCCGCTTTGACCCTCTACACCGATAAGAGTTCGGTCTCCCTGCCGGTCCGGACGCCATCGGACGCCGACGCGGCACTAAGACCTTTTGACCCGCCGGAGGAAGCGCCCCCCGAAGTTCAGACCCCCCTTCAGCCCCCGGAAAAGGGATGGCGGGTCGTCCGGGATCTGGCGTCGGACCGGTCCGCCCTGGAGGTGGTCAACGACGACGGCGCCTTTCGGATCGAATCCATCGACCTGGAGATGCGGAGCCGGGTGACCGAAACCTATTCCATCCGGGACGATGATCCCGACTCGGTTCGGGGCGACACCTACTGCCTGCGGGAGTTCAAGCGGGGCGACTGGCATCCGAAGACCGTCACCCAAACGATCCTCACCTCCGACAAGGATAAATTTTACATCCACGCCGCGCTGGACGCCTATGAAGGGGAGGAGCGGGTGTTTTCCAGGAACTGGCATACGGAAATCGACCGGGACCTGGTCTGAAAACGGGGCGAGGCGCCCGACCGCGCGGGAATGAATTCCCACGCCGCGGTGCGTCGTCCCTACAGGCCTTTCCCCAAATGAGAATATGAATTTTTACCTTCCCTAAAACCCGGAGATGCGCTAAAATGCGTCAGCTTTTTTTACAGCGCGGTTTCAATCAATACCATATCGTTACAGGGGGAAAAGGTGAGAAGCCATGATGACGCAATTAGCGGAAAGACGGTATCACGAGCGCTTTGATATCGAAGCGCCCATTTTGTATTCTCTTTTTACTTCGCAACCTTCCGGCGATTTCAACGCCACGGCGAAGAACTGCAGCGAGGGCGGGCTCTATTTCGAAGCCGGCGACAAGCTCCTGCCCGGTCAGTACATCCGCGTCCGCCTGAACCAGCCCGCTCTCGCCGACATCCCCCGGCCCGCCAGGGAAGGCATCAAGACCAACGCCATCGCCCGGGTCCGCTGGTGCGTCAAAAACGACGACATCTACAAAACGCCCTACGGAGTGGGCGTCAGTTACTGCTGACCCGCATTCCGCCATTACACCGCGATTCCTCCTGAAATACAGGGTTGACCGTATGTTGATGTCGCCGCGGTTCATGAATTACACCATCCGTCCCCGACAAATACAGCCTTGACCTTATTCCCAAAGCAACGGATAGACGGTATACGCTTTCAGTGGACGATCCGTAACACGGGGGCGCGTTTTTCCCGCCCATTACCCAGCCAACGGCGTGATCGAAACCGGAGGAAAGATGGCAAAGAAGACCCCGTCCAAAAAGGATATCGTCGCCAAACCCAAAGGCGAAATGAAGAAACAGTACCTGAAAACCAAGGATGTCTGCAAGGTGACCTTCCGGCTGCCGGCGGATGCGGCCCACACCGCCTCGGAGGTGACCCTGGTGGGCGACTTCAACGACTGGGACCGGATCTCCCTGCCCATGAAGCGGCTCCGGAACGGCGAGCACACCCTCACCGTCGATCTGCAACCGGGCCGCGAATACCACTACCGGTACCTCATCGACGGGACCCGCTGGGAGAACGACTGGAACGCGGACCGGTATGAGCGCACTCCCTACGGGGACGCCGACAATTCCGTGGTCGTGGTATAGCCATGAAACGTGCGGCCATGAAAATCTTCGATTCCGGACACCCGACCGACGGGACCGCCGCCGTTCACACAACCCAGCCCCTGGGCGCCGATGATCTGGGGGACGGCCGCTGCCGGTTCCTCGTCTGGGCGCCTTTCGCCGACCGGGTGGACGTCCGACTGGTCTCGCCCCGGGAGGCCGTCGTCCCGCTGACGGCGACGAAGCGCGGCTATTTCCATGGCCTTGCGGAAGACATCGCCCCGGACAGCCGGTATCTTTACCGCCTCCACGCGGGCATGGACGAAACCGCGGTCAAGGAACGGCCCGATCCCGCATCGCGGCTTCAGCCCGACGGGGTCCACGAGCCGTCCCGGATCGCCTCCTCCCCTTTCGACTGGACCGACGACGGCTGGGCGGGCCTTCCGCTGTCGCAGTACATCATCTGCGAACTCCATGTGGGGACCTTCACCGAAGAGGGGACCTTCGACGCCGTCATCCCCCAGCTGGACCGGCTCCAAGAGGCGGGCTACACCGCCCTGGAGCTGATGCCCGTCGCCCAGTTTCCCGGCGACCGGAACTGGGGGTACGACGGGGCCTACCCCTTCGCGGTCCAGAATTCCTACGGCGGCCCGGAAGGGCTCAAACGGCTGGTGGACGCCTGCCACGGCAAGGGGCTGGCGGTGATCCTGGACGTGGTCTACAACCACCTGGGCCCCGAGGGCAATTACCTGGGGGACTTCGGCCCCTATTTCACCGACTTCTACAAGACGCCCTGGGGGGATGCGGTCAATTTCGACGGAACCCACAGCGACGAAGTCCGCCGCTATTTCATCGAAAACGCCCTCTACTGGGTTCGGGACTGCCATATCGACGCCCTGCGCATCGACGCGGTCCACGCCATCCTCGATTTCTCGGCCCAGCCCTTTCTCCGGGAACTGGGAACCGCCGTCCGCCGGGCGGGAGAACAACTCAATCGCCGGATCCACTGCATCGCCGAAAGCGATCTCAACGACACGCGGCTCATCCGGCCCAATCATTTGGGCGGATTCGGCCTCGACGCCCAGTGGAACGACGATTTCCACCACGCCCTCCACGCCCGGGTCACCGGGGAGCGGGACGGATATTACGAAGATTTCGGAACCCTCGAAGACCTGGCCCGGACCTGGACCGAAGGATACGCCTACGGCGGCCGGTACTCGGCCTACCGAAAGCGACGCCACGGGAACCCGTCCCGGAACGTGCCCGCCCGACAGTTCGTGGTCTTTGCCCAGAACCACGACCAGATCGGCAACCGGCTCCACGGCGACCGGCTCAGCAGCCGCCTCTCCCTGGGGGAACTGAAACTGGTTGCCGGGTGCGTGCTCCTGTCGCCCTTCATCCCGCTGCTTTTCATGGGGGAGGAATACGGCGAGACGGCGCCGTTTCCCTATTTCGTCAGCCACGGCGACCCCGACCTGGTGAAGGCCGTCCGCGAAGGCCGCCGCCGGGAATTCGCCGCCTTCGGATGGAAGGAGACGCCGCCCGACCCCGAGGCCGAGGCGACCTTCCGGTCGGCCAAAATCAATCCTGATCGCCGGACCGAAGGGGGCCGCAAGGTGATCCTGGATTTCCATCAAACCCTGATCCGTCTCCGGAAGAGGATCCCGGCCCTTTCCCGGTTGAGCAAAAAGCACACCCGGGTCGCCCTGGATGAAACCGCGGGGATCTTCTTCGCCCATCGCCGGCACGGCGAAAGCGAAGTCTGCATCGCCTTCCATTTCAACGGGTCGGACCGGACCGCCGTCCTTCCCATCCCCAGGGGCCGGTGGCGCCGCCGCCTCGACTCCGGCGGAACCCGGTGGCGGGGGCCCGGCGCCTCCGCGCCCGACCGGATCGAAACCGACGGCGACGCCGAAGTCCGCCTGACGCCCCGCAATGTGTTGCTCTACGAAAAAGAGATCCCGGCCGCCCCCGTTCCCGAAACCGAAAGGACCCATCCATGACCGACCGCTATTTGTGCATCCACGGCCATTTCTATCAGCCGCCCCGGGAAAACGCCTGGCTGGAAACCGTCGAAGTTCAGGATTCGGCCTACCCCTACCACGACTGGAACGCCCGCATCAACGCCGAGTGCTATGCGGCCAACGCCTATTCCCGGATCATGGACGACGAGGGCCGGATTCTGCGCATCGTCAACAACTACGCCCGGATCAGCTTCAACTTCGGTCCCACCCTGCTGGCGTGGATGGCCGACCATGCGCCGGACGTCTACGAGTCGATCCTGGACGCCGACGCCCGGAGCCGCAAGCGCTTTTCAGGCCACGGAGCGGCCATGGCCCAGGCCTACAACCACATGATCATGCCCCTGGCCAACCGGCGGGACAAATACACCCAGGTCAAATGGGGGATCGAGGATTTCGAACACCGGTTCGGCCGGCATCCCGAGGGGATGTGGCTTCCGGAAACCGCCGTGGACATCGAAACCCTCGACATCATGGCCGATCTGGGCATCCACTTCACCATCCTGAGCCCCACCCAGGCCGGAAGGGTCCGCCCCCTGGACAACGCCGCCGAGGACGCCTGGCGGGACGTGTCGGACAACACCATCGACCCCACCATGCCCTGTCTCCAGCGGCTCCCCAGCGGCCGGACCATCGCCCTTTTCTTCTACGACGGGCCCATTTCCCACGCGGTGGCCTTCGAAAAGCTCCTGGAAAACGGCGAAACATTCGCCGGCCGGCTCACCAGCGGCTTTTCCGACGAGCGGCAGCGATCCCAGCTCCTCCACATCGCCAGCGACGGGGAGACCTACGGCCACCATCAGCGCCACGGCGACATGGCCCTGGCCTACGCCCTGGAGCACATCGAATCCAACGACCTGGCCCGGATCACCAACTACGGAGAATACCTGGAGATCCATCCCCCCGCCCACGAGGTGGAGATCATCGAAAACACCGCCTGGAGTTGCAGCCACGGGGTGGACCGGTGGCGTGCCGACTGCGGCTGTCATTCGGGCGGCAATCCCGGCTGGAATCAGGCCTGGCGGGCCCCGTTGCGCGACGCCCTGGACTGGCTCCGGGATGCCGCGACCCCCGAATACAAGGCGGCCATGGACCCCCTCCTGAAGGACCCCTGGACAGCCCGGGACGATTACATCGGGGTCATCCTCGACCGATCCCCCGACAACCTGGACCGGTTCTTCAAGCGCCACGGCGCCCGTCGTCTCGGCGACCAGGGCCGGACGAAAGCCCTCAAGCTTTTGGAGATGCAGCGGAACCTGATGCTCATGTACACCAGCTGCGGATGGTTTTTCGACGAACTCTCCGGCATCGAGACGGTCCAGGTGATCCAGTACGCCGGCCGGGCCGTCCAGCTCTACGGGGACATCTTCGGCAAATCCATCGAGGATCGCTTTCTCGAACGGCTGGGAGAAGCCAAGAGCAACATCCCGGATCATCAGGACGGGCGGCGCATCTATGAAAAATTCGTCAGGCCCGCCATGGTCGATCTCCGGAAGGTGGCGATCCACTTCGCCAGCTCTTCTCTTTTCGAGGATTACGCCGACCACGCCACCCTGTTCTGCTACACCGCCGGGCAGCGGGACGTCAAAACCGCCGCGGCCGGCAAGACCAAACTCTCCATCGGGGAGACCACCATCACATCGGAAATTACCCGGGAATCGGCCGATTTCCGGTACGGGGCGCTCCACATGGGAGACCATACCCTCACCTGCGCCCTTCTGGAGGATTTCAACGGAGACGAGTACTACGACATGCGGACCCGGGCCTTCGACGCCTTCAACCGGGGGGACTTCACCGGGGTCTACGGCGTGTTCGACGACTACTTCCCCCCGCCTTTTTATTCCATGTCGTCGCTTTTCCGGGACGAACAGCGGAAGATCCTCGACACCGTCGTCGCCTCTTCCCTCGACGACGCCCTGTCGGTCTACCGCCATCTTTACGATCACAACGCGCCCCTGGTCCGGTTTCTCCGGAACACCAACACCCCCTGTCCCAAGGCGCTGTATGTGGCCGGGGAACTGGCCCTCAACAGCGATCTCAACGAGGAACTGGGCAAGGACGATCTCGATCTGAACGCCATCCAGGGGATCCTGGAAGCGGCGAACCTGTCCAGCATCGAACTGGATGCCCGGACCCTGGAATACACCCTTAGAAACACCCTGGAACGCCTGGTCGGGGCCTTCGACGAAACGCCCGACGATCCGACCCTTCTGGAGAAGGTGAAGACCGGCGTCGATCTGGTCTACGCCCTCCCCTTTCACGTGAATCTCCGGAAAGTGCAGAACTTCTTCTTCTATCAGCTGGAGCATGCCTTATCCGATTTCCGGGAGCGGGCCCGGAAGGGGAACAAGGAGGCCGAAGAGTGGGTGGACACTTTCACCAGCCTGGGCGAAAAACTCCGCATCCGCATCCCATAAAGGAAAACCGCCATGCAGATACCGACCGCCACCTATCGCCTTCAGCTTACCCCGGATTTCGGTTTCAGAGAGGCCGAAAAGATCATCCCCTATCTGTCCCGGCTGGGCATCTCCCACATCTACGCCTCCCCCGTTTCCGCCGCCCGAAAGGGGAGCCTTCACGGCTACGACGGGGTGGACCCCAACGGCCTCAACCGGGAACTGGGCGCCGTCGGCGATTTCGACGCCCTGGCCGCCGCCCTCAGGGACCACTGCATGGGGTGGGTCCAGGACATCGTGCCCAATCACCTGGCCTATGATTTCGGCAACCGGATGCTCATGGACGTGCTGGAAAACGGCCCCGCCGCCCGGTACGGCGCCTTTTTCGACATCGACTGGGACCATCCCGACCCGGACCTCCGGGGCCGGGCGCTGGCCCCCTTTCTCGGCGACCGGCCGGACCGGTGCGTCGAAAACGGCGAGATTCGGCTCCGGTACGACGCCGACGGTTTCGCCCTGACCTACTACGACCTGGCCTTTCCGGTAGCGATCTCCCTCTACCGAACGCTCCTCGACCGGTTCGCGCCGGCGGTCGGGGACGGCCTCGGCAACGACCATCCCGACGCGCACCGGTTCATCGACATCCTGGACGGCCTCGAAGCCCTCGCCCGGGAGACCGCGCCGGCGGCCCGCCGCGCCCAGGTCCAGACCCTGAAAAAATCCCTCCGGGCCCTCCACGCCGACAACGACGCGATCCGAACGGCGCTCGACGACATGCTGGACCGGATCAACGGGTCCGACGCCCATCCATCCGAACCCGATTTTCTCCACTGGCTGCTCGACCGTCAGTTCTACCGGCTGGATCACTGGCGGACCGCCTGCCAACGGCTCAACTACCGCCGGTTTTTCACCATCAACGACCTGATCTCCGTCCGCCAGGAGGACGAATCGGTCTTTGTCCACACCCACGCCCTCATCGCCCGGCTGACCGACGAGGCGGTGGTCAACGGGGTCCGCATCGACCACGTGGACGGCATGGCCGACCCCGCCCTCTACCTGAACCGGCTCCGGGAGCGTCTCGGCGACGTCTACATCCTCGTGGAAAAAATCCTCGGCCCCGACGAGCCCCTGCCCGAAGACTGGCCGGTTCAGGGGACCACCGGCTACGAGTTCACCCAGGCCCTCAACGGCCTCTTCATCCCCCCGGAAAACGAGGACCGGTTCACGGAGATTTATACCCGGTTCACGGGCCTGGAGGAGGGGTTCGAAGGCATTGTCGCCGCCGGCAAGCGGCGGATTCTCACCGACCAGATGGCCGGCGACCTGGAGAACCTGACCCGCATCGTCGCCTCCGCCGGCGAACGATTCCCCTTCCCGTCCGAGGCGACACATGACCGCATCCGGGAGGCCCTGGAAGAGGTCCTGGCGCGGTTTCCGGTCTACCGGACCTATATCGACGGCCAGGGCGACCTTCGAAAGACGGACCGCTCCTATGTCACGGCCGCCGCGGAACTGGCCGTGCTCCACCGGCCGGGCCTTCGCCCGGAAATCGATGCCATCCGGCGGTTGCTGCTGGGCGAGTTTCCCACGGACGCGCCGTCCGCGGACGGGGCGGACGAAACAGTCCGCCTGGACGCGGTCCGGCGGTTCCAGCAGCTCACCGCCCCTCTCATGGCCAAAGGGTTCGAGGACACGGCCCTCTATGTCTACACCCGGCTGGCCTCCCTCAACAGCGTGGGGGGCGACCCGACCCGGTTCGGCGCGCCCCGGGACCGGTTCCACCACGTCATCGGCGCCCGCGCCCGCTCCTGGCCCCACGCCATGAACAGCACGTCCACCCACGACGGAAAGCGGGGCGAGGACGTGAGGGCCCGCATCAACGTGCTGTCGGAAATCCCGGACGAATGGGAAAAGCAGGTGGATGTCTGGCACGGCATCAACCGCGGCCGCAAACCCCGGACCGGCGAGGGGGACGATGTCCGGCAGGTTCCGGACAACAACGAGGAATACCTCCTCTACCAGACCCTTCTGGGCGCATGGGAAGCCGAAGACGGCAAACCATCGCCGGATTTCATCGACCGAATGAAATCCTATGCGGTCAAGGCGGCCAAAGAGGCCAAGGTCAACACCGCCTGGCTGGCCCCGGACGAATCCTACGAGAAAGCCCTGAGCGAATTCGTGGAACGCATCCTCGACCCTTCGCCGGACAACCGGTTCCTGGAAAGCTTCCACCCCTTCCAGCAAAAAATCGCCCATTACGGTTTTTTCAACACCCTCTCCCAGACCCTGATCAAGATCGCGGCCCCCGGCGCGCCCGATTTCTACCAGGGGACCGAACTTCTCGACCTCAACCTGGTGGACCCGGACAACCGCCGGCCCGTGGATTTCGACCACCGACTCCGGCTCCTGGACCGGATCCTCGCCGAAGTGGAAACCGCCGGCGACGCCCCCCTCCGGTCCATCTCCTCCTTCCTGGAAACGCCCCGGGACGGCCGGGCCAAACTTTTCCTCATCGCCCGCGCCCTCAAAGCCCGCAACGACCGCCCCGCCCTCTTCCAGGACGGCGACTACCTGCCCCTCACGGTGGACGGCCCCCGCGGCCGCCACATCATCGCCTTCGCCCGCCGCCTCGGCGGGGAATGGTGTCTGGCCGTCGCCCCCCGGTTCCCGACCCCGCTGATCCGGGAGACCGAAATGCCCCTGGGCGACGCCGTCTGGGCCGACACCGTCATTCAACTGCCGGAAGATCGGCCCGCGATGTGGACGAATGTGCTCACGGGGGAAGAAATTTCAGGGGAGAGCAGACTCTCGGTGGGCGATGT
>CAZZBE010000129.1:10407-12220 GCA_964652715.1 uncultured Desulfobacteraceae bacterium | reverse complement strand
GAGACGACCCGCCCCAAAGCCCCATCAATCGGCCCACAACGACATCCGGCGAAATCCCCGCCAGACATCCCCGACCATCGCACTCCCGGTTCCCTTTTTCAAAACAGGGATGGCAATCGAACCCCTCCGCCGGACCGATGACCGACGCCGCCGGTCCCCAGGGCCGCCACTGTCTCGGATTCGACGGGCCGAAGACCGCCACGGTCGGCGTGCCCAGATACCCCGCCAGGTGGGAGACGCCCGAATCGTTGCCGATGAAGCCCGCGGATGCCGCCAGCCAGTCCGCCAGATCGGTCAATGCCGGGAATGTCCGGACGGGGAAGCCCGATCTTCCCAGCGTTTCGGCCAGATTCTCCTCCGCTGGTCCGGCGAGGCATTCGATGGTTCGCCCCGCGTCCGACAAGCGGCCGGCGACGATGAGGAAACGGTCCAGGGGCCAGTTTTTCATGGGGCTGCCCGAACCGGGATGAAGAACGATGGGGCCGGCGGGATTCGGTTCAAAAAAACGTCCCGCGAAAAACGGCGGTTCAGCCGGCGCATCTGGCGGCAGCAGGCCGGCGGCTTTCACTCCCGCCAGAATCCAGGACGCCACGTGGACCGGCGCGGCCGGGGCCGGTCGGGGCGGAATCCGAACGACCCACCCGGGTCCGATTCCCCGAACCGCCGCTTCCAGGGCTTCCGAAAAGGAAAACAGGAGGACCGCGTCATGGCGCCGCAACCGCTGGACGATTTCATCCGACGGCCGCCCGTAGAGGCTGGCGAAGGCCGCCGATTCCGTGGTCAGCGCCGCGTCGGCGACGCCGAGATGGACCGCCAGCCGCCCCACCTCGCCCCGGCAGATCAGATCGATCCGGCCGAATCGCTCCCGCAGCAGGGTCAACGTCGGAAAGGTCAGGACGATGTCGCCCAGGGCCCCCTGATGGACGACCAGGAGGCTCCGACACCCATCCCGTCGGCCGTCCATCAGTGAATGGCCGCGTACTTCGGTCCCACGATGAGCAGGGTGTTGGGCATGGCGCCCTGGATTTTTTCCATCTTGCTGCCGAAAAGCACGTCCCGGACCACGCCGTGGCCGAAGGCGCCCATGATCGCCAGGGCGTCGTGGTCCACCTCGTAGAGGTTGACCTCCAGGTCGCCTGCCTCGAACAATCGCCATTCGGTCACCTCGCCGGCCACGGCTGTCTCCAGACCGTGGTCGGCGATCGCCTTTTCGTAATCCGCCCTGGAATCGCTTTCCACCTGGGTGTACATCTTCAGCGGCAGGCCGGTGATCCGCGCCAGCCGGAGGCCCAGATTGAGGGATTTGACCGCGTTGGTCGAACCGCCGAAAAAGACGGCGATGGATCTCCACGGCTTGAACACCGAAGAGGTGAGCAGCACCGGGAAATGCGCCGACTGGACGATCCGGCGCACCCGGGGCCCGATGTACCCCAGGCCGATCTTGGACGACAGGTCGCTGATGGATCGCGGGCAACACATGAAATCGAAATGGGTGGGGATGTCCGGCAGGGTGGAGGCCGTGAAATGCTTGGGCGCCAGGAAGTCGTACCGGATCTTCCCCGCTTCCGCCAGCGCCCCGGCGTGGTCCCGGGCGGTCTCCGGCGCGGTGAGATAGGACGGGTCCAGATCGATCTGCACCACATCGTTTTCAAAATACATGAGAAACTTGGTGTGCTCCGGAATATAGATCTCCATGTCGGCGCCGACGGTTTTGCAAAAATAGACGGACTGGAGCAGGGTTTCCCGCCCCAGTGGGGTGTTTCGGAAAATGTGAAAGAGTTTCGGCTCCATGGCGACTCCTTTGTGGATAGTG
>CAZZBE010000129.1:2459-10307 GCA_964652715.1 uncultured Desulfobacteraceae bacterium | reverse complement strand
TAGTGAGTAGTGAGTAGTGAGTAGTGAGTAGTGATCAGCAACTTCTGCTCACAAGCCACTATCCACTATCCACTATCCACTATCCACTATCCACCAACCACCGTTTGAACCCGCAATTCCTTGCGGTATTGATCCAACAGGGTGGCCTTCGAGATCATGCCCAGGAATTTCCGGTCGGCCACCACCGGCATGCTGAACAGCCGCCGGGCGTCCATCCGCCGGAGCACATCGGACAGGTCCTCGTTGGGGTGGACCACCTCCGGGCGGGGGTCCATGATCTGTTCCAGGATCACCGCGTCGTACATGACCGGATCGAAGAGATAGGGCCGGATGTCATGGAGCTGGATCATCCCCAGGAACCGGCCGGTCTCCTCGTCCGCCACGGGAAAATGGTTCCGGTGGGACCGCTTTATGACGTCGATGAAATCCCGGAGGCTCATGTTGGGCGACACGGTGATGCAGTCGGTTTCCAGGAGTTCCTTGACGCTCAGATCCGACAGGACCCGGGCGTCGGTGCCCGGCCGCAGCAGGTGTCCGCGCTCCACCAGGTCCTTCAGATAGAACGAGGCCGGCTCCACGTAATGGCACAGGGTCGTGGAAACGGCCGACACCAGGATCAGGGGCAGGATCACGCCGTACCCGCCGGTGATCTCCACGATCAGGAAGATGCCGGTCAGGGGCGCCTGGAGAATGCCGCTCACGAGCCCGGCCATGCCCAGCAGGGCGAAGCACCCTTCGGACACCCAGTCCACCGACGGCATGAGCAACACGATGAATTTATGGTAGGCCAGACCGGCCAGGGATCCCACCACCAGACAGGGCGCGAAGATGCCCCCCGACCCGCCCCATCCCAGGGTCAGCGACGTGGCCAGCACCTTGGCCAGGGTCGCCACCGCCACGATGGCCACGCCCCCCTCGAAGGAATTGGTGATGATCTCGCGGATGGAATGGTACCCCTCCCCCATGACCACCGGCAGGGCGAACCCGATGAGGCCCACGGCGCACCCGCCGATCATGGCCCGGGCCCAGGGCGCGGCGGGGACTTTGGCGGAAACGTGATGCATGGACCGGAGGGCCCGGGTCAGCAGCACCGAGGCCGCCGCCGTGACGACGGCCAGTCCGATGCAGGCGACGATGTCCGGCAGTTCGATATGAAACCCCGGGTGGGAAAAGGCGATCTGATTGCCGTTGAGGATGCGGCTCACCTCGGTGCCGGCCACCGCCGCGATGGCGATGGGCACGATGCTGATGGCGGTCCACTCGCCCAGAACCACCTCCATGGTGAAGACCAGCCCGGCGATGGGGGCGTTGAAGATGGACGAAATGGCCCCGGCGGCGCCGCACCCCACGATGACCACCCGCTGCCGGTCGTTGAGGGAGAAGTACCGGGCGATGTTGGATCCGATGGCCGCCCCGCTCATGACCACCGGCGCCTCCGGGCCGGCCGATCCGCCGGAACCGATGGTGAGGCAACTGGAAACGAGCCGGGACCAGGCCGACCGGAACCGCAACAGCCCCCCGTAGCGCGATACGCTGTAGATCACCTCGGGCACGCCGTGGCCCGCGCCCTCCTTGACCACCTTGTCCAGGAACAGGGACGACAGGGCCGCGCCCACGCCGGGGAGGATGAAGGCCCACCAGTAATGGCGGTAGTGGTGGAGCCATTCGAACGTGGCCTCCAGGGACCGGTTGAGGGCCAGGGCCGCCAGCCCCGAGCAGATGCCCACGATCAGGCCGATGGCCATGAGCAGGGGCCGGTCGTCGATGCGGAAAATGGCCCAGCGGGAGGGCTTCCGCCATACGTTGGGAAATTTCATAGCGTGGAATTCAGCTATGGCGCGAACGCACCGCCCGTTGCAACACGCCTATTGCTACTAACAGCTCGGACCAACTAATTTTACATTCCCGAATCCTCTCATGAGGCACGGCGGCAATTAGGTATTCTTTTTCACCAATTGTCACCTTTTTCGTTTGATGTGTGCGTGGCTTAGAGCGCGTTGCGGGAATTATGGCGCCCACAATCTTATAGTCATCAGGTTTGTGACAAGCATAGTCAAAGAAGGCAGAGTCTGAAATATTGTCGAGCAAATCAGAATTGATTAAATTGATAGTTTGTTTTATTTGTTCCACTTTATCTTCAAATTGATTTTCATTGATCAATTCCTTTCGCAACTCAACAATAACAATATAACACGTTGAAGTGTTTAAGTCAGGGTCGAAAACCCACCCCATGCAGAAATAATCGGCTTTCCTTCCTTCAAGATTGTTGGCATCGACATATTTTTCCAGCGCGCAAACGATTAACGATGTGTCATCATCCGCCCTTAACCTTAACCAGTAATAATATGCTCCTATCTTTGATGGGATATAATCATAAAGTAAAAATTCCTCGCCACTCGGAACGCATTTGCAATAGCCATCTAAATTATCGGCGTTCCCTTCACATTCAACATAAGAAACATCAGGGAGATCGTCACCTAAACAATTGCTCCGCGCCATTGATTACTCCCACAGAATTTTATAAGCCATTATTTGATTATACTCCACTTCCAAATCTCCAAGAACATTTCCAAGCAAACTTTCATCCAATTGACCTGATTCTTTATCAACGATATCTTTTACCTCTCCATCATCCGTAAAAAGGTAAGCAGCCAGACAAGAAGGCGGCATTCTAAAAGGGACTTCAGGAACACGTTCAGAATGTTTTTCTCCCAATTTATTATAAGCCAGCGTCAAATTGTTCAAAGCGTATAAAATTGTTAATGAATGAGTGGTTATGACAACATGAACGCCATGGTTCACTAAAAAAGCCATCAATTTTGCCATTGCGACTTGCGCCGCTGGATGCAGATGCGCCTCCGGTTCTTCAATGTGCAGAAAAATGGGGCTTGTTTCCTTTTTCCATCCCATCAAGCCCTGCGCAATAAAAACTAAAGGCCATGTGTTCATTTGACCTGAAGACGCCATGCCGATTTCAATATGCCTGTTGGTGTTTTTAATTTTCCATTGCCAATTTCGAACAAACCGCGTGCGCCTGGAAGGGACGGCTTTCCCATTTAATGCTTCAGTCATTAAACTATCAATGATTTTTATCTCTTGTGGTTTTTTTAATTTTTCTTCTTCCCAAAATTGGTGCATGTCTTCAATTTTGCCCAAAATTTTGGCAAATTCCCGCATGGTTAAAGGGAAAGAATCCTGTCCAAAAATTGCCGGATCAGTCCCTATGAACTGGGAAAACAGAATTCGTTCAGCAGGGGCGAAGATTGCCTTTGGCGCCACCTGACCAGATGCGGATATATTTGCAAACCATTTTTGGAACCATTCGCTTACTTCTTCAGAAAATGGACTCCCCGCCCTGATGTTTCGTTGCTTGCGCGATATGGTTACGTTGCGCCCAATTCGTGTTGTCTCTTTGTTTTTCTTGTATTCAAATTCATAATTGATTTGAGATGAATCATCGTGTGGAAATGAAACCAATGTTCGCTTTGCAAATCCCCCGCCCCGAATCCCTTCCATAACAGGTCTGATGGCGGCTTGATGATCTCGATGTTCCGAGTATTGGGCGATTAAATATTCCGCGTTTCTGAAGAAATAAAGAAACTGGCTTATTAAGGATTTTCCCGCGCCTTGAGGCCCGATAAAGACAGTTAGAGGAAGAACCCCTATGTTTATTCCTCCTTTTTTCCCTTTAAGCGGGCCTATCCCTTTTTCTATATGGATATTCTCTTTAATAAATGAATCCATTTGACCGTCCCTCATTTATGACGCCAAAGCCATTCTTGGAAATGAAATGGCGCTATTCCTTTCTCAAAAAATTTGAAATGAACACGATGTTATCTGGAATCCGCCGATTCCAAACGCTCCTCAAAATCCCCTACCTTTGCCAGCAAGTCGGACGGATCGGGCGACGCTTTCAGAAAATCGATGAACGCCGCGTCCCGGAGGCAGTAGGACAGCCGGGAGAGTATGGACAGGTGCTGTTTCACGGTGGGGCTGAGCAGCACGAACATGACTGACACGGGCCGGTCATCGACGGCTTTGAAATCCACTGGGTGTTTTAAAAAGCAGGTGGTGATGACCGGCGCGTCGGGAAAATCGGGCAGGGGCTTGCGAGGATGGGGAATGGCCACGCCTTTGCCCACGCCGGTGGAGGCGAGGTTTTCCCGTTCCAGCAGTTTTTTGTGAAGCGTTTCGCGTTTGGCGTCCGACAAAAAATCCATGCGGCCCACCGCTTCGGCCAGAGCGCCAGCGGCGTCCTGGGCGTCGCAGTCAAAAAAAACGCCGCCGGCGGACATGGCCCCGGACAGGGTGTCGGGCGCCGGGGTCGGGCCTTCATTTGCCGCTGCTTCCTGGGGCGGCAAAAACCGCAGGCCGTGGGATTGGGCCCAACGATCCATCGCGGCCTGATCGAAACGGCAGACCTCCCCGTCCCGCCGGACGGGGATCCGGCCCTGACGGATCCATCGTTCGACTGTGGCGCGGGAAACTTCGAGGCTTTGGGCGACGACATCGAGATTGAGTTCCATCATGGTCCATATATCTCGCATTGCCTGATCAGTTCAAAATACACTAATATAATGCTTATCGGACCGCGAATCAAGGACAAATATGGAAGCTTTTCCTGCAACATATTGAACATGAAACTTTTTTAGATATGCGGCCCCCGGGTTCACCAAAACGGGTGGAAATGATGGACCGGTCCGCATCCTTTGCCCAGTCGATAAACGGCGCCGGCCCGGATGGCCGAGGAAATGTAATCCTTGGCCTTGCGGACCGCCGTTTCTGCGTCCTCGCCCCTGGCCAGGCCGGCGGCGATGGCCGACGAGAGGGTGCAGCCGGTGCCGTGAGTGTTGCGGGTGTCGATCCGTTCACCGGGGAAGCGGACAACGCGGCCGGACCCCGCTCTGTAGAGCAGATCCTCGGCGTCGCCCTCCGTGAAGTGGCCGCCCTTGATCAGGATGTGCCGTCCGCCGATCCCGGCCAGGTCCGCGGCGGCCCGTTCCATGCCGTCCCGGTCGCGAATTTCCCGGTCCAGCAGCACCGAGGCCTCGGGCAGGTTGGGCGCGACCACCTCGGCCAGGGGCATCAGCCGGTCCCGGATGGCCGCCACGGCGTCGTCCCGGAGGAGCCGGTCGCCGCTCTGGGCCACCATCACCGGATCGAGAACGATCCGTTCGACCCGGTATTTCTCCAGCCGATCCGCCACGGCGCCGATCAGTTCCGGGGAAAAGAGCATCCCGATCTTGACGGCGTCGGCGCCCATATCGGTGAAGATGGCGTCCATCTGCCGGCCCACGAATTCAGGGGGAACGGGATGGATGCCCGTGACGCCCTGGGTGTTCTGGGCCGTCAGGGCGGTGATGACCGACATGCCGTAACAGCCCAGGGCGGAAACCGTTTTGAGGTCCGCCTGGATGCCGGCGCCGCCGCCGCTGTCGGAGCCGGCGATGGTGAGAACGGTGTGGTAAGTTTGCGTCATGTGTGGGTTTCCTTGTTCGCCGTTATGAATCGTTCAGGGGAAAATGGTTCCAGCCCGTCGGGTTGAGGTCGGCGGCGAGGCCGTTTCTGACCCGCATGGCCTTGCCCGTGGCGGTGATCTCGCCGATGGCGTAAAGGGGACGGTCGAAGCGGTCGGAAAACGCCGTCCGGATCGCTTCGGCCCGGTCCGGGGCCAGGGTGCAGAGCAGCACGTAATCCTCGCCGCCGGCCAGGGCCCAGTCGACGGGGTCGAAGTCGAAGCGGTCGCAAAAGGCCCGGAGTTCCGGCGAAACGGGCACGTTTTCCGATTCGACCCGCGCGCCCACCCCGCTTTCCTCCAGGATGTGGCCCAGGTCGCTGCCGAGCCCGTCGCTCACGTCGATGAGAGCGCGGACCCCTTCGGTTTCCGCCAGAAACCGGCCCTCGTCCACGGCCGGCGCCGGCCGGTGGTGGGCCGCGAGCAGGGATTGGAGGTCGTCGGTGTCCGCCGGCAGATCTTTCAGCAACAGGTGGAGGCCGGCCCGGCTGTCCCCCAAAGGGCCGGTGACGCAGAGGATGTCGCCGGCCCGGGCCGTATCCCGGTACCGGATCTCCCAGGGATCGGCCAGGCCGATCACCACGATGTTGACGATGAGATCTTTCCGGGACCCGGTGGTGTCCCCGCCCAGAAGGTTGACGTCGTACCGCTCGGCCAGGGCCCGCATGCCCTCGTAAAAGCCGTCCAGGTAATCGAGATCGCAGTCGTCGGGGATGCCGATGCTGATAAACGCCTCCCGGGGCGTCCCGCCCATGGCGGCGATATCGCTGAGGTTGACCGCCAGGGCCTTATGGCCCAGATCCGGACCCGAAATGCGGTCCCGGAGGAAATGGATCCGTTCCACCAGGAGATCGGTGGTGACCAGGCTGACCCGGTCCGGATCGATCTGGAAGACCGCGGCATCGTCGCCGATGGCCTTGATGATCCCGTCGGGCCGCACCAGCCCGCCCCGGGTCATGCGGCGGATAAACCCGAACTCGCCGATCCGGTTCAGTGCCATGTCCGCTCCTCTTTTTCTTCCCGGATCCGGCATCGGGCCGCGACATCCGCCGGCGCCATCCCGTGGAGGGCGTCGAGAAACCCCACGGCGAAACCGCCCGGCCCGGAGGCCGTCAGGGCGGCCATCTCCCCGGCCAAACCGAAAATGGCCAGGGCCCCGGCCGCCGCCGCGGCCGGATCGTCGTCCACCGCCAGAAAAGCGGCCATCACGGCGGTGGCGGCGCACCCCATCCCCGTCACCCGGGCCATCAGCGGGTCGCCGTTTCCCACCCGGAACCGCCGGCGGCCGTCGCTCACCAGATCTTCCGGGCCCGTAACGCACAGGACGGCCCCCAGCCGCCGGGCCGCCTCGTCGAGCCCGCTCTCGACGTCGGTCACCGAATGGCTCGCATCCACCCCCCTGACCCATCCCGACGCCCCCTCCAGGACCCGGATTTCCGACGCATTGCCGCGCACCGCCGTCACCCCGCCGGTCTCCATGATCGACCGGGCCGATGCCGTTCGGAACCCGGTGCTCCCCACGCCCACCGGATCGAAGACCACTGGAATTCCCCGTTGGGCGGCCCGCTCCGCCGCCCGGACCATGGCCGCCACGCCAGCCGGGCACGGCGTCCCGATGTTGAGCATCAGCCCGGCCGCATGAGCGACCATCTCCCCGACCTCCTCCACGGCAGAAGCCATCACCGGCGACGCCCCCAGGGCCAGCAGCCCGTTGGCCACGAAATTGACCGTCACCGGATTGGTGATGCAGTGAATCAGGGGCCGCTCCCGCCTCAGTCGCGCGATACGATGCGCCGCCTGTTCCGCCAAGTGTTCCATTCAGCTTCCTTTTTCAATCCGTCGCGTCTTTTGAACGACAAAACAGTAGAGGAGCTTACAGCAACGCCGGCAAACAGGTCAAGGATCGATATAGCTGTGGGATTGTGAAACATTGCGGTCTGTGATAAATCGAAGCGAACAAAACCCCCCGACGTCCATCGACAAAGGGTCCATCGACAAAGGAACGAATCCATGGCCGCGAAACCCATAACGACACGTCCGGAAACACGCCAAATCCGCAACAGCACGGCGGAATTTCTGATCTTTACCGTTCAAAGCGGAAAGAAAAGCATTGAGGTCCGCTATGAAAACGAAACCATCTGGTTGACCCAGAAGCTCATGGCCGCTCTTTTTGACGTCAGCGTGCCAACCATCAATGAACATTTGAAAAATATCTTTTCCGGCGGTGAGCTGTCGCCGGATTCAGTTATTCGGAAATTCCGAATAACTGCCGCCGATGGCAAGCAATACAACACAAATTGCTACAACCTCGACGCCATCATCTCCGTCGGCTA
>CAZZBE010000129.1:0-2359 GCA_964652715.1 uncultured Desulfobacteraceae bacterium | reverse complement strand
GCAAATCCCCATGACCATGGAAGACTGGGCTAAACGGCTGGATCTGTTTCTTGAATTCGACGAGCGGGAAATCCTCCGCGACAAGGGCCGGTTTTCCGCGAAACTCGCCAGGGAATTCGCGGAAAGCGAGTTTGAAAAATACCGCGTCGTTCAGGACCGGCTGTTCCAAAGCGATTTTGATCGGATGATCAAGCGGATCAAGGAATCACCCCCGCAGCCATGAATCCGGAGAAATCGGGCGTCGTGGCTTATGCCAACTCCACCACGGTCCGCCCTTTCTTTTTTCCCGCCAGGATCTCGTCGATATGGCCGCTCAGTTCCGACAGCGGCACGTTTTCTTTCAACCGGTCGAGGCCGTCGATGCGCCATTCGCCGGCCATCTTTCCCCACAGGCGCAGCCGGACATCCATGGGGCAGTTCTGGGAATCGATCCCCAGGAGGCTGATTCCCCGCAGAATAAAGGGATAAACCGTCAGCGGCAGGTCGGCCGACGCCACGTTGCCGCAGCAGGTGACGCTGCCGTGGAGCTTGGTCATCTTGATGGCCGTGGCCAGCATGTCGCCGCCCACCGTGTCCACCACGCCGGCCCATTTCGCCTTGAGCAGGGGACGGCCGCTGTCGTCGAGGGCCTCGTCGCGGCCGATCACCGACGCCGCGCCCAGCCCCTTCAGAAACGATTCGGCGTCGGACTTTCCGGAGACGCCGACCACCTCGTATCCGGCTTTGGCCAGAAAAGAGACCGCCAGGCTCCCCACCCCGCCGGTGGCGCCGGTGACCAGGATCGGGCCGCCCTCGGGGGCGATCCCCCGGTTCTCCAAATGGTAAACGGACAGAGCCGCGGTGATCCCGGCCGTGCCGTAGATCATGCTCTGTTCCGCGTTCAGGTTTTCCGGAATCGGAACCACCCAGTCCGCCGGAACCCGGATGTACTGGCCGAACCCCCCCGCGGTGTTCATTCCCAGATCGTAGCCCGTCACCAGCACCCGATCGCCGGGCTTGAAATCCGCCGCGTCGCTCTCCGCCACCTCGCCGGCGGCGTCGATCCCCGGGGTGTGGGGATAGGACCGGGTCACCCCCCGGTTGCCGATGGCCGACAGGGCGTCCTTGTAATTAAGGGAGGAGTGGGTCGCCCGGATCAGCACATCCCCCTCCGGCAGGTCCGACAGGGTCCGTTCCTCGATCTCCCGGTCGAAGGTTTTTTCCGGCCATTCCCGGACCACCATGGCCTTAAACGTCTTGTCGCTCATGATCTTCTCTCCTTTCCGGCTTACGGTTTCCGAACCAGCCTGGCCGCCGATTCAAAGGTTTCGTTGAGGGAAAGCGCGGCCTGGGCCGCTTCCCGCAGTTTTTCGGCCAGGGGCGGATGGCCGTTCTCCTCGGCCCTTGCGGCCCATTCCCTGTAGGTGTCGGCATGGTCGGCGTTGTGCTGAATCCAGTGGTCCAGAAGCTTTTCCATCTTGTCTTCAAAAGAGAGGCCGCCGGCTTCATGGGCGTGGGGATGAGAATGGCTGTGGGAATGTGAATGGGCGTGGTCATGGTCGTGATGATGACCCATCTGTCGCCTCCTTTCAGAGGATTGGAGTTGGCGTTGTTCTACATCTGTTTCATAAATTCGTTGAATCCCATCCGTTCGTAGGCGTCGGTATGGATGAATTTGAGAAGGGGCAGCAGGGTTTCGGCGGGCAGATAGCCGGGCTGGTTCCCGATCCGCTCGCCGGTTTCCGTCAGAAACCAGGAAACCGGCAACCCCCGGACGCCGAACTCCGCGGCCCGTTTGGGCTTTTTGTCGGAATCGACCCGGACGGGGATGAAATTGTCGTTGAGGTAGGCGATGACCCGTTTGTCCTCGAAGGTGGTCCGCTCCATCTGCTTGCAGTAGGCGCACCAGTCGGCATAGAAATTGACAAACACCTTCTTTCCGTAGTTTTTCGCCCGGGACACCCCCTCTTCGTAATGGAACCACTCGATGTCCTTGGCGCTTCGGGTCGTCCCCGCTTTGGCGGTCAGGGCCTGGTCCCCGGCGGCGTCCGTCGTTTCGCCGGCGCCCGCCGCCTCTGTCGTCGCATTCGGGGCGACGGCCGTATCGCCGTCCCCCCCATTGTTGCCGCAGGCCACGATCAGCACGCCCAAAAGGACCATGCCGAGAACGGCGCATCGTCTGATATATGATGTCATATTCTGTAACTCCCATAGGTTGAAGCGCGATTGCATTCATTCCACACGCGGATCGCCGGCGCAGCCGCGCCGACAACCCCATCCCCATCAATTTAACGAGAACCCGTCTAAAAAGTAAAGCCTTTTATCCCCTCTGTCCCTCTGTCCCTCTGTCCCTCTGTCCCTCTGTCCCTCTGTCCCTTTG
>CAZZBE010000128.1:10711-12379 GCA_964652715.1 uncultured Desulfobacteraceae bacterium | reverse complement strand
GGGGGGAGGTTCTTAAGTGATCTCATTATCGATAGGCGAAGCGTTGAATAGCCGTCACCCCCTCTCCTTTCAGGGGAGGGGGCCGGGGGGAGGGGTTCGTGAAAGAAATCCCGCTTAACACCACCCAGTTCGCCGCCCTCTGCGATTTCCTGGCGGTGGGGTCCATCCTCATCGATCCGGACCGGCGCGTGGTCTTCATGAACGAGACGGCGGAACTCCTCACCGGCATTCCCCAGAAGGACGCGTTGGGCCGCCCTTGTTGCGAGATCTTCGCCGGATACCTGTGCGACAACAACTGCCTGTATGAGCCGGCCGTCGCCGAAGGGCGGACGGCCCTGGCCGCGGACATCCACGCCGCCGACGCCGACGGGGAGACCCATCATCTCACCAAGGTCGTCTCGCCCCTCTACGATCCCGACGGCCGTCCCCTGGGCTGCCTGGAGGTCTTCGAGGACCATTCCGCCTTCGACGAGCTGCTGGGGCGGGTCCGCCACGAAAGCCAGCGGATGAAGCTCATCCTGGACAACATGGACCAGGGGGTGATGACCGTGGACCGGAAAGGGTACGTCACCTTTTTCAACACGGCCGCCGAGACCATGACCCGGTTCCGCCGCCAGGAGGTGCTGGGCAAATCCTGCGCCCGCCTCTTCGGGCGGAAGCGGTTCGACGAAGACGTAACCCTCGGCCGGACGATCGAGGACGGCGAGACCCGCTCAAGGGAGGAAGGGACCCTGGTCGCCCGGGACGGCCTGACCCTCCCCGTCCGGGCCAACTACATGGCCCTCAACAACGAGGCGGGCCGCATCGTGGGCGGGCTGGCCACCTTCACCGATCTTTCCCTGGTCTACCAGCTCGACAGCGCCATGCGGGACCGGTACACCTTCCACGACATGGTGGGCAAGTCGCCGGCCATGCAGAAGATCTTCGGGATCCTGCCGGTGATCGCCAAAAGCGACGCCACGGTGCTCGTGGAGGGGGAGACCGGCACGGGCAAAGATATTTTGGCCAAGGTGATCCACGCCGCCAGCGACCGGGCCGACAAGCCCCTGGTCAAGGTCAACTGCGCGGCCCTGCCGGAGAACCTGCTGGAATCCGAGATGTTCGGCTACGTCAAAGGGGCCTTCACCGGCGCGGACAAGGACAAGACCGGTCGCTTCCAGGAGGCCGACGGCGGCGCCATCTTCCTGGACGAGATCGGCGACCTGCCCCTGGCCCTCCAGGCCAAGCTCCTGACGGTGCTGGAGGATAAAGAGTTCTACCCCCTGGGCGGCCGCAAAACCACCAAGGTGGATGTCCGGATCATCTCGGCCACCAACCTGGGGCTGGAGCGGCAGGTCCGGGAGCGGAAATTCCGTGAGGATCTTTTCTACCGGCTCAACGTCATGCGGCTGGAACTGCCGGGCCTCCAGGAACGGCGGGAGGACCTGCCCCTGCTCATCTCCCACATCCTGAAAAAGCTCTGCGCCAAACGCAACATCCGGTTCGACCGGATCTCGGAAGAGGCCATGGAGGTGCTCCTCAACCACGATTATCCGGGCAACATCCGGGAGCTGGAGAACATCCTGGAGCACGCCCTGATCATCTGCCAGGGGCCGGTCATCAAGCGGAAGCACCTGCCCCTGTCCCTCACCGGCGCCAAATTTCGTGAACCGGACAGCCCGCCGTCGG
>CAZZBE010000128.1:0-10611 GCA_964652715.1 uncultured Desulfobacteraceae bacterium | reverse complement strand
CGCCGACGTCGGATGCGACCTCCCTGCGCGCCTCGGAAGCCGCCCACGAGCGGGACCGCATCATCGCGGCCCTGGAAAAACACCGATGGCACAAGGGCCGGGCCGCCGAGGCCCTGGGCGTCAACCGGACGACGCTGTGGCGGAAGATGAAAAAACACGGCATTTCGACAAGAGGCGACTGACCCGTTGCCGAAATCCCCTCAATGGTGTGGATATAGAGGATATATCACTTCTCCTGACTCAACGCGAACCCCCGGCTGAACTGCTCCTGGAGCAGCAGAAAGACGATCAGGGCCGGGATTAACGTAATGATGGCCCCGGCCATTACGATTCCCCAGTTGGTGGCGTCCTGGCCGGCGCTCATCATGCGCAGGCCCACCTGGACCACCTGCCGGCTGCTCTGGCGGATGACGATCAGGGGCCACAGGTACTGGTTCCACATGTAGACGAACTCGATCACCGCCAGGGCCGCCACCACGTTCATGGACATGGGCAGCAGGATACTGCCCGCAAACCGGAAGGGCCCGGCCCCGTCGATGACGGCGGCGTCCACCAGGGAGGCCGGCACCTGCATGAAGTGCTGGCGGAAGAGGAAGGTCCCGGTGGCCGACGCCAGAAAGGGGACGATGAGGGCCGCGTAGGAGTTGGACCATCCCATGCCCGTCACCAGCTCGAACAGGGCCACGATCATGATCTCGGTGGGCATCATCAGGGTCAGGAGGATGAAGGCGAACACCCCGCTTTTGAGCGGGAAGCGGAAATAGACCAGCACCATGGCGGCGGAAAAGGAGAGGATGGTTTTGCCGGTGGTGACGGCGATGGCGATGATGAAGGAGTTGAGCATGTACCGGCCCAGGTGGTAGTCGGACCAAGCGGTGACGTAATTCTCCACAATGGCCGTGCCCAAGCTGAACCGGGGCGGATAGCTGAAGATCTGGGCCGGGGTCTGGGTGGAAAAAATGAAGGACAGCAGGATGGGCGCGGCGATGGAGAAGGCGGCCGCGGTCAGGGCGATGTGGACAAAAAGAGTTCGGTATCCGCGCATGGTCAGCCGCCGTAGTGGATCGATTTTCCGTAGGTCTTGAACTTGACGAGGGTCAGTCCCACCACCACGGCGAAGAGGAGCGCCGACTGGGCCGCGGCCATGCCGGTTTTGAAGAATTCGAACCCGTCCCGGTAGAGACTGTAGATGATCACCATGGTGCCGTCGGCCGGCCCGCCTTTGGTCAGCAGATCCACGAAAGGAAATACGTCGAAAAAGGCGTAAATGGTGTTGACCACCAGCAGAAAGAACGTGATGGGGGAGAGCAGGGGAAAGGTGACCCGCCAGAACCGCTGCCAGGGCGTTGCCCCGTCAATCAACGACGCTTCCAGGACGTCGCCGGGCAGGTTCTGCAACGCCGCCAGATAGAACACCACGTTGTAACCCATGTTTTTCCAGACCGCCGCCAGCGCCACCACCGACATGGCCAGCCCAGGTTCGGCCAGCCAGTTGGCCCGGATCCCGAAGAGCAGCGTCAGGAAGTAATTGACGATCCCCGCCTGACCACTGAACAGAAACAGGAAGATCACCCCGGCCACGGCGGGCGGCAGGGCGTAGGGCCATATCAGCAGGATCCGGTAGATCCGCCATCCCCGCACTTTCTGGTCGGCGAGCAGCGACAGGGATAAGCCGGCCGCCATGCTGCAGAAGACGGTGGCCGCCACGAAGACCCCGGTGTTCAGAAACACCCGGCGGTAGTGGGGATCGGTGAAGAGGGTCACATAATTTTCCATCCCCACGAACCGCTTGCTCATTCCGAGGAACGCCACCTGGTAGAGGGAGAGAATGAAGGTCTGGATGGTGGGGTAATAGAGAAAAAGCGTCAGGATGGCGAAGGTCGGAAAGATGAGCAGGAACGCCGTCTTATTGTGGCGGGTAAACGGAGGCTGTATGGCCATGGATGTCTTTTCCCGTACGACGGACCGACGGCGGGGCCGGCCCGCCGTCGATCCGAATTCAAATGGGGACTATTTCACCGACCGGTTGTAATCGGCCAGGGCCTTGTCCGCCCGCTTGTCCGCCGCGGCCAGGGCCTCTTCCACCGGCGCGCCGGCGAAGATCTTCTGCACGGCGTCGGAGACGATGGTCCGGATCTCCGGGAACGGGCCGATGAGGCCGCCCTGGGAGGCCCGGTTCACCTTTGTCTGCAGGAGCTGATCGAAGGCGGCCCGGTAGGCGGGGTTCCGCTCGAACCATTTCTGGAGTTTCACCACGTCCACGGCGCTGCTTCTCACCGGAAAATAGCCGGTGCCCTTGTGCCACCGGACCATGTTTTCGGTGTTGGTGAACCAGAGCAGGAAGGTCTTGGCCGCATCCATTTCGGCTTCGGGATGGCCTTTCGTCATCCAGAGGCTGGCGCCGCCCACCACCACGCCGTTGCGGTCGATGCCGTCGGGGGCGGGCAGGAAACCGGTGCCCAGTTCATAGCCGTTTTCCGCCGCCGCGTTCTGGTGAAAGGTCACATCGGAGGTGGAGGTGATGAGCATGGGGGCCTGCTGGGTGACGAAGATCTGGTTGGCGCCGTCCCAGTCCTCGGGTTTGCCGGAATAGGCGTAGTATTCCTTGTCGTAAAGCGCTTTCCACCAGGTCATGATCCGCTTCATGGCATCGCTGTCCGCATAGACATCCGTGGCCCGGGCGGCCCGGCCGTTTTCGTTGTTGGCCAGCAGCTCGCCCTGCATGCAGACCCACTGCTCCACGAACCAGGTGTGGAGCGGCCAGGTGATGCCCTTGGGGGCCGCGCCGGAGGAGATGATCTTCTCGCAGGCGTCCATCACCTCGCCGTAGGTCTTGGGCGGATTGTCGGGGTCCAGTCCCGCCTTTTTGAACAGGGTCTTGTTGTAGTAGAGGATGGGGTTGGAGGAATTCCAGGGGATGGAATTGAACTTGCCGCCGATCTTGTAGTAATTGGCCACCGGCGCGATGAAATCGTCGAGCATGGCGTAGTCGCCCTTCTTCACATATTCCTCGAAGGTGGCGAAAATCCCCGAATCCAGGGCGAACTGGGAGCCCACTTCGAAGTACTGGACGATGTGCGGCGCCTGGCCCTGTTTGGCCGCCATCAGCGAGGCGTTGAGGGTGTCGCGATAGGAGCCCTTGTACTCCACGTTCACCTCGATGTTCGGATGGGTATAATTGAAGTCCTCGACCATCCGCTCAATAAAGGCGGTCCGGCCGCCGCCGAAGGCGTGCCAGAAGCTGATGGACGTTTTCTCCGCCGCCGCCGTCAGGGGCGTCGCGAAGACCATGGCCGCGCAGGCGATGCCCGCGCTCAAGCTAATCAGTCGTTTCATCCACTTCCTCCTCGTGTTTCCGTTAAACGATTAATGGTTTGCGGCGCGACTCAGGCACTTGCCCGTCCCGCTGTCAAAGACATAGGCGTCCGCCGCATCGAACGCTGCATGAACCCGGGTGTTTTCCCGCACGGTCTCCGCCCGGGAAACCTTGGCCCGGAGGCGCAGACCGGCCAGGGTCACATGGAGAAGCGTCTCGCCCCCCAACGGCTCGCAGAGCGCCACCGTGCTGTCCCAGTGGGCGGTCCCGACCTCCCTTTCCGCCGGGGGAACCAGCTTCAGGTGTTCGGGCCGGATGCCCACGTCGAACAGGTTGGCATCCGAAGAAAGGGCGTCGGCCCGGTCCGGCGGCAGGGTCATCCGGACGCCGTCGGGCAGTTCCAAAACGCCATGATCGACGCGCCGGGCCGGGATGAAGTTCATGGCCGGGGTCCCGATGAAGCCGGCCACAAAGATGTTGGCCGGCCGGGCGTAGAGATCGTCGGGCGTCCCCATTTGGGAGACATGGCCCGCCTCCAGGACCATGATCCGGTCGGCCAGGGTCATGGCTTCCACTTGGTCGTGGGTGACGTAGATCATGGTCTTGGAAAGCGACCGCTGAAGCTGCTTGATCTCCACCCGCATGTGGTTGCGCAGCTTGGCGTCGAGGTTGCTCAGGGGCTCGTCCATGAGAAAGACCGCCGGATCCCGGACAATGCACCGGCCCATGGCCACCCGCTGGCGCTGCCCCCCGGAAAGCTCCCGGGGCTTTCGCTGGAGAAGGTCTTCAAGCCCCAGCATCGCGGCCACCCGTTCCACCGCCGCGGCCCGGTCCGCCGGCTTCATCCCCCGGAGCTTCAGGCCGAAATCGATGTTGCGGGCCACGGTCATATGGGGATAGAGGGCGTAATTCTGGAAGACCATGGCGATGTTCCGGTCCCGGGGCGGCACGTCGTTGACCTGCCGGCCGCCGATGTGAATTTCCCCTTCGGTCACGTTCTCCAGACCGGCGACGAGCCGCAGCAGGGTGGTCTTGCCGCATCCGGATGGACCCACAAACACCATCAGTTCGCCGTCCTCGACGGTCAAATCGACGCCGTTGATTACATCGACGTCCCCGAACCGTTTGTAAACCCGATCAATCCGAATGGCGGCCATGGCGTCGCCCTTTGGGTCGCGGACGCAAAAAACCGGGAATCGGCCGCCGATTCCCGGTTGACGCTCGTCGTCCCAGGACTTTCCGCATCATCGACAATACAGGCGTGGATGAGCGGTTCAAATCAGCGCCGCCAGAAGGCCCAGCCCGTTGTGTTCCAGGGTCTTGGCCATGAGAAACCGTCCCAGTTCCTTTGCGGTGTATTGACCGATCTGCCGGGTCAGGGACGGGAACGCGGACCCGGCGTTCGTTTTTTTCCTTTCGGGCAACAGTTTGTGGTCGTTCAACATCTTCAGAATCGTTTCGGACTCGATCCGCCCCGGGGCGGATCGAACCACGATGCTGCCGGTCAGTCGGTTGAAGGTCGCGTTTTGAATGCCGTCAACATCCCGAAATATCGTCTGTACAATATCGTCTCCATCGGGCCGCCCCCGCAGGGCGGGTATTTTCACCCGGAGGCGGCCGGGGACCTCGTGGACATCGCGGCTCAGCATGGTTCCTCCTCCCCATCCGTAAATCTTTGTTCCGTTCAGGTCGCAGGCCCGGCGCGTTGGCTGCATTTCAACGTGTGGCCGCGGTCGCCATTTTGCAGAGACAAATTAAGTCCCCATTGTTAGGGCATTGTTAGGGTTGTGTTAAAAGACGATGAGGAAAGGCGGTGAATGTTAGAATTCGGTTAGCCCCTTTACGATCCCGTCCATATCCCCTAAAAAGACCGGAAGTGTTCCATTGGCGCAAATTCAATCAGGAGGACGTTTCCATGACCTACGGATACCGCCGCTATTTCCGCCTCATCCGGTTGACCTTTTTCCCCGGCCGGGATGCGCCGCCGATGCCGTTCCGACGCCGTCTGATCCTGGCGGCGATCCTGCCGGCGCTGATGATCGTCCAGGCCGTCCATTGGATGGCGTTTCTCATCGACGATCTGCTGTTCCGGGGGTACCGCCGGATAGCGGTCAAACAGCCGCTTTTCATCGTCGGCGTGCCCCGAAGCGGCACCACCTATCTCCACCGGCTGTTGTCGGAAGATCGCGACCGGTTTACCGTTTTCCGGTTTTGGGAACTGCTCCTGGCGCCGGCCGTCTGCGAGCGGAAATTCTTTTTGTTCGCGGCCCGAATGGACGGGTTTTTTGGGAGTCCCTTAAAACGTATGTTGATCGCCGCGGAAAGGCGCTTTTTCAGCGGGCTGGACGACATGCACCGATCCTCTCTCTTTGCTCCGGAAGAGGACTACTTCGGCCTTCTGCCCATCTGCGCCTGCTTTCTGACGATCGCGCTCTTTCCCCACGACGAGGCCCTGTGGCGGCTCGCCCGGTTCGACGAGGCGGTTTCCGGAGCGGACCAGGACCGGATCATGGCCTTCCATTACCGGTTGTTGCAGCGCCACCTCTACGTCCACGGCCGGGACCGGCGGATCCTCTCCAAAAACCCCTCCTTCAGTTCCATGGTCCGGGCCCTGGACCGGACCTATCCCGACTGCAAGATCGTCTGCTGTCTCCGCAATCCGCTCCAGGCCATTCCCTCCCTGATCAGTTCCATGACCGCCGGCGCCCGGATCCTGGGCAACGGGGCGGAAACGCCGGAATTTCAGGCCCGGCTCGCCGGCATCGCGACCTTCTACTATCGTCACCTGACCGACCATCTGTCCCGGATGCCGGCGGACCGCCATGCCTTCCTCACCATGGAGCGCTTGAAATATCAGAGCGAAGCGGAGGTGCGCCGGATCTACGACCGGCTGGGCTGCGCCCTCTCCCCGGCCTTCGACGCCGTGCTCCGGAGGGAAGCCCGTCGCGCCCGGAACTACGTCAGTCGTCACCGCTACACCCTGGCCCAGTTCGGCCTCTCCGCCGACCGGATGGAGGCGGATCTGGGGCCTGTCTTCGACCGGTTCGCGTTTCCCAGGGCGTCCCGTGGCGACTAGGCGGCGGGCGCATTCGCCGGACGCGGTTGTCTCCATCCACGACGTGGCCGGGACGAACATGGACCGGATCGCGGATAGTCTCGACTTCCTGTCGTCCATGCATGTGGAGCGGGTCACGCTGCTCGTGATCCCCGATTCGGGATGGGACGTGGCCGGGCTCCACCAGCTCAAACGATGGGAGGACGCGGGCATCGATCTGGCCGCCCACGGATGGCGTCACCGGTGCGGTCGGATCGAAGGGCCGTTCCATCGGTTTCACAGCCGCTTCCTGTCCCGAAACGTGGCGGAACACCTCTCGGCCGGGCCGGACGGCGTGGCCGACATCATCCATCGCAGCCACGACTGGTTCAGGGAAAGAGGACTGCCGACGATCCCGCTCTATGCGCCGCCGGCCTGGGCCATGGGACGGATCGATGGAGCGGCGCTGCAAAAGTTGCCGTTCAGATGGTGCGAAACCCTGACCGGGATTTGGGACGTTCACACCGGCCGGCATCGGCGCCTTCCCCTTGCGGGATTTGAAGCCGACACCCGCCCGCGGACCGTAAGCCTTTCACTTTTCAACCGGATCAACATCGCCGGGGCGTCGGCGTCCGGCCGGCCCCTGCGGATCGCCATCCATCCCGATGACCTTTCCCTGGGGCTGGCGGGCGCCCTGCCGGCTCTGCTCGGCCGATGCGGCCGGTTTCTCCGCTACAGCGACGTGATGGGCGGCGGCGCGTCGTAGCCGTCCCAGAACGCCCTGAAACAGGCCTCTTCGGTCCGCCGGGCCGCGTAATCCCTCGCCGCCCGCTTCATCCGGTCCAACAGGGCCGGGTCATCCGCCAGCCGGCGGATGCACCGGACAAACGGGTCGGCGTCGTCGGCGGGCACGACGTAGCCGGTCTTTTCGGGAATCAGGTTCTCCCGGGGACCGCCCCGGTCGGTGACGACGACGGGGAGGCCGGACGCCTGGGCCTCCAGGATCACGTTGCCCGAGGTGTCGTTGGTGGAGGGAAAAAGGAAAATGTCGCAGGAGGCGTACGCCTGGGAAAGGGCCTCCCCGGTCAGATAACCGGTGAAGACGGCGGGAAAGCCGGCGAGGGCGCGTTGCATCTCGTCGAGGTAGGGGCCGTCCCCCACCACCGCCAGGACGAAATCGTCCCGCAGCGCCGCCGCTTTCCGGATCGTTTCCACCAGGATGTGGAGGTTTTTCTCTTTGCTGACCCGGCCGACGTAGAGCAGCTTCAGGCAATCCGGCGATACGCCGCGGGTTCGGCTCAGGAACCCGTTCCCTTTGGACGGATGGAACCGTTTTGTATCCACGCCCCATTTTTGAACCCGGATCTTGCCGGGGTCCACCCCTTTGCCGACCAGATCCCGGCCGGTCGCCTCCGAGGGCGTGTAAACCGTTTCCATCTGGCTGTAAAACCACGCGAGGTATCGCCAGATGGTCTCTTCCATCCCCGCGTCCCCGGTGATGGACCGGAAGGTCTGGGGCAGGGCGGTGTGATAGGTGCCGCTGAAGGGCAGGCCGAGAGTCCGGGCGATCCCCAGGGCCGCCAGGCCCATGGGCCCGGGGGTTTCCGCGTGGATGTGGGTGTATCCTTCGTTGTAGCACCGGTCGAGCATCTGGAGAAATGGCGGGTAGAAGACCGTGAGTTCGGGATACTCGGGCAGGCTGAATTGCCCGATGGGCTTGAAGTTGAGCACCCCGTCCCCGTCGGGTCTGTGGGCGTCGCAGGTCAGGAGGGTTAACGGCTTCTCCAGTTTTCGCGCCGCCGATATCTGGGCCTGGATGGTGGTGGCCACGCCGTTGATTTCGTAAAAGGTGTCGGTGAAAAGCGCCATCTTCCGGTCCACGGGTTCTTCCGACCCGTCGCCCATGAAACGGCGGCGGCAGGCGTTGCAGAATTGCCGGTTGCCGGAGAACATGGCATATCCTATGAAATAGGGCGACAGGAGGGCGTACACGGAGGCGGAACCGCCGATGAGGTTGAAGACATTGAGGAAATTGGCGTTGGCGACGCTGTCGAGGATTTCGTCGGCAAACTGGCGGATCACCTCGTCGGCGACCTGGTTGACGTACCGGAACCAGGTGCGGTTGAGGCGATAGACGTCGGCCTTGCCGTCCCGGATGCTGTCGTAAAACCGGAAATCCTTCTGGATGACCTTTCCGGCCCGGTCCAGGAGCAGGCTGGAGGCGGCGCCGACGTGGGAATCCTTCCCGGGGCGGGGTTTCCGGTGGAACAGCCCTTTTTTGTCCGATCCATACGATCGAAAATGAGACCGCAACGCCCGTTCGAGAAACCGCAGGAGGGTTTTGTCCCGGATCCACCGGTCGATGCCGTGGGCCTCCTGGAAATACTGGTACACGATGCTGCACGTGGCGTGGCCGAAACTTTTCGGGCAGGAGGCGGCGCCCCGGACCCGCCCGCCGGCTTCGCCCAAAGCGGAAAGAAACCCGTCAACCGTTTGTTTCCCGTCCATCTCCGTGAAGGTGTTGGCCATGTAGAGGCCGGAATGATCGTCGGAGCCGCCGATCACCCCCTTCCGCCAGGGGGCGTCGCCCGCGGGGGGGATGCCGTGGCGATCCGCCAGGGACGCCACCGTTTCCGGCGTCAGCCCCTCCAGGATCGCCTGAAGCACCTCGTTTTGCAGTCGGTCCACCCCGCCGTTGAGTTCGAACAGGTCGAACAGGAGGAGCAGTTTTTCAAAATGGTCCACCGTCAGCCGCCCGTTGACCGGGTACATGGGATGGGCGACGGCATGGACGATCCCCCTGCGGCGCAGATACGGCGCCAGGTCGAAAACGCTGGACCGGCGACGGCCGATCTCCCCGTGATCCGCTTCGGTGACGCCATAGGCCAGGACATGGATCTTGCACTTGTCATCGGGAAAATAGGTGGTGATCTCCTCGCTGATGAAGGTCCCGTCCAGGTGGGCGATCTCCAGACAGGCATCGATGACGTTGTGGTCGGTGACCGTGACCAGATCCATGCCGTTTCGCTTCAGCGCGGCGTAGAGGCGGCGGGGTTCGGTGTAGCTTTCGGCCGCCCCGATCTTCTGGAGCACCCAGGAGGCGGGGCGTCGGGAATGTTTTGAATGGACGTGGAGATCGGCGCGGGTGACGGGTTTCTTCATGTCGGCGCCTTATACCCGTTCTTCCATGACATGGAAGGTGAGGAAGGCGCCGGTGGTTTTGCTGCGCCCGGTGTAGAGGAAACTCAGCATCCAGATCCCCTGGAAAAAGAGAATCACGGCCGGATGCCAGACGGTCTTCAGGCCGCGGGCGATGTCGGGGTCCACCAGGGGCGGGGCCGGGAAGACGGCCACGATGATCAGGGCGTAAAAGATCGCCAGCCCGCTCATGATCTGGTAGGCCGAGATCTTGCGGCCGCCCCGGTAATCGGCCCGCAGGAACTCCGAAACCGAGCGCCATACCTGGGTCGCCAGCAGGGCTTCGAAAAAAGCGGTGAAATAGAATCCTTTCAGAAACAGGTAGAGCCCCAGCAGCCCCGAGGCGCAGTAGAGGACGGCCGTAATTCCCTGGATGGGGACCATCCGTTGGCCGTCCAGCCCGTGGGCGTAGGCGATTTTCTTGGTTTTTCCGGTGAAGGTGAAACCGCGTTCCCTGAAGATTCTCTGGATGAAAGGCGGGCAGTCCGCCAGGGGCTTGCCGTAACAGCATCCGTAGCTGATGCACGCCAGCCGGCCGAACCCCTCGCCGAAGGCGTAAGCCGCCGCCACGGCCGCCATGACGCCCATCACCGGGATCGTCGTCCCCATCCGCGGTCCCATGAACAGGTCCAGGGCCCAGGCGATCCAGGGCGCCGCCAGGATGCCCACGAAAGAAGCCCCGCCGATGGTGAACCCAAAAGGCTTTTTCTCCACCATTCGCGCGATGAGCCGCGACGCCGGCATGCAGACGGCCAGCATGGCGATGGTGATGATGAAAATGCCGGCAAGGGGAATCCGGATCGCCCCCATCATCACGAAGGCGATCCCCACGGCCAGGGTGTAGGCATTGGCGTTGAAAAAACCGTAATAGGTGAGGTTTTCGCCCTCCCACCGGCCGTTTTCCCCCTTTTTACGCGGCCGGGACGCCATGATCTGCCAGTTTTCCTTGGGCAGGGCCTGGAAGGCCCAGCCGAACACCAGCGCGAACAGCGCCGCCAGGGTTAATACGAAGAGTTCATCGATCAATGTGAGTTCCTCCTTAATGAGATGTTCATGACGGGTC
>CAZZBE010000127.1:10489-12418 GCA_964652715.1 uncultured Desulfobacteraceae bacterium | reverse complement strand
GCTCCTGAAGCATATCTACGCCGTGTACGACGATTTTTCGGAAACCTCGCCCGCCGCCTGCCGGCGCGGCTGCGCCCACTGCTGCACCCGGAATGCGACCCTCACCACCCTGGAGGCTTACCTCGTTGCCGACCATCTATCGGCGGGCGGGGATGGAACCCTCGCCGGCCGGCTCGCCGCCGGGTTGGATCAGGACCGCTTCCGCCCCCGGATCACCACCAACGAACTGGCGGATATCTGCCGCCAGGGGCTGACGCCGCCGGAGGAGACCCAACCCGGCGACACCGTCTGCATGCTGCTCGAAGACGAGGCATGCCCCATCTACGCGGTTCGTCCCTTCCATTGCCGGTGCATGACCTCCCGGAGCGATTGCGGGGAGACCGGCCGCGCGGACATGGACCCCTTTGTCATGACCGTGAACACCGTTTTTCTCCAGTATATCGAACACATCGACAGGGACGGGTTCTCCGGGAACCTCATCGACGCGGCGCGCTTTTTCAAATCCCGGGAAAACCGCCGGCGGTACAGAGCCGGCGAACCGATTTCCCGGCCGCCGGGCCTGATTCCCAACCGCCGGGTCTCCGCGCTGATGATCCCGCCGAAGCACAGGGGCCGCATCGCGCCCCTTCTTCAGAAACTCAACGCGCCCCCGCCCCCGGCGTAACGGCCTAAACGTCGAGGAGCCGGCGCGCGTTCTCTCCGCAAATCCGGTCCATGTCGGCTTTCGGCAGGCCGGATGACGTCATCTCCTTGAAATACCGGGACGGCCGGATCAGGGGAAAATCGCTGCCGAAGAGCACTTTGTCCACCCCCGCCAGCCGAACGGCCGTCGCATAGATATCCGGATGGTACAGGAAAGGGGAGGCCGCGGTGTCGAAATAGACGTTGGCCAAGGTCTCCCTTACTTCTTTTTTGAGCAGATTGAAAAAGAAGATGCCCCCGCCCCAATGGGCCAGGATGATCCGGTTTTCCGGAAACGCCTTGACCAGGGCGTAGATTTCCTCCAGGGAAATGGGGGCTTTTCCGGGATAGGCATGCCCCACGCATTCATTGGTGTGGATCATCACCGGCAGGTCCCGCTCCCGGCAAAGGGCCATGATGTCGCCCAGTCTCTCCAGGATGTCCTCTGAAATGCCGGACCCGTAAAACGCCAATTCCCCCACCCCGCGCAACCCGCTGTCCAGGCATCGCGCCGCCTCCGCCGCCGACCCCTCGCTGTAGGGATCGACGCAGCAGAAGCCGGAAAGCCGCCGGGGATATTTTTCCACGGCCGAGAGGATATAATCGTTGTGGCGTCGGGCGATGTCGGGATCTTTCCAGGGAAAGCCGAAGACGACGGACCGGTCGACCCCGTCCTCGTCCATGGCGGATACGATTTCGTCGGCGCCAGCCATCCGCGATTTGGGGGACTCATAAAGCAGCCGGAAGGCCGGCTCGGAGGGAAAACAGGTTTCCCGCTTTTCCCTTATCCACCGGGGGAAGATATGGGCGTGGCAATCGATAATCACAAATAACTCCGTTCGTTCAGGTCTTTTCCAACTTTTTCGTTGACGCGACGGGTCGATGCGCTACAATCCACCTTTTGCCGACCTCCGGCACGGGCTCTAAGAGAGACGGAAATGACCCAAGACGAGCCAGGCGCCCCGATAAAAGAACGCCACGTGGTGCTGGTGACCCCGGAAGTCCACTGGAATACGGGAAACATCGGCCGCACCTGCCTGGGCGCGGGGGCCCGTCTTCACCTGATCGAACCGCTGGGATTCTCCCTGGACGACAAACATGTGAAACGGGCCGGATTAGACTACTGGGACCGCGTTCCCTTGTCGGTCTGGACCGATTTCGATTCGTTTCTCGACGGAACGGCCCCCGGCCCCGGCGAAATCGCCCTGTTCGCGAAACGGGGTCCCCGGCCTTTCTGGACCATCCCGC
>CAZZBE010000127.1:0-10389 GCA_964652715.1 uncultured Desulfobacteraceae bacterium | reverse complement strand
TTGGCATCCTCCAGCCACATGCCGGATTCGGCGTTCTCCCGGATTTGGGCGGCCCGGTGGCGTTCGACCACATCCACGCCGACGTTCTGCTGGGCCGCGATGGCTTCGTAGACCTTTTTCCGGTCCGCGTTCTCCGCCGCCACCACCGATTCGTTTTCCCGGCCTTTCCCGAGAAACTCCAGGTACCCTCTGTTGTTTTCGCCCACCATTCCCTTCACCTTGAGCGCTTTGATGGTCGGCAGGCGGTCTTTCATTCGTTCCTTGATAGCGCCCAGATCCGCGCCCATGGCCTGGACCGCCGATATGACGCTCACCATCAAAACGATCCCCATTGCTTTCAACACATGACTTCTCATATCGATCTCCTTTCCGTCTCGGCTTTATTCCGTATCCGCTTCACCCGATGCGCCGGCGCCGGACTGCCCGGCCTTTACATCGATCTTGTCTTCGGCCTGATCGATCTCGTTGAAGAAATCGTCCAGGGCCCGATCCACCTTGACGTTGACGTCGATGGTGATGTGGATCGGCTTGATCTCCACCGGTTCCACCTGGACCTTGTGCTGGGTGTTGCACCCCAGGACGGCGGCCAGGAGGATCACCGAAGCCAGTATGAACCCGTTGATCTTCATGGTCTTTATCTCCCCGCTTTGGGTTTTGGTGTTAAAAAAGATCTCTGTATTGAAGGATCCTGTTGAGGGGCAGCCGGAAATTGACGTCCAGCCGGATCCCCTGAAACCGCGATCCCACCTGATCATCCGCTATCCGGACAAACCCGCCGATCTCTTTCTTGTAGACAAAGGGAAGCGGATTCAGAGGCTTGCCGTCCAGGTGAAGGGCCATGATCAGGTCCTCGCCCTCGGTGTTGAGCCGAAGTCTGGCCCACTCATACCGATACTCCTTCATCGCCTCCCGGGCCAGGTCGATCTGACTGAACTGCATGGATCCCTTGGGTATCCCGGCCGTCAGCACTTCCGCGCCCGTGACGTGAATCGTTCCGCCGTTTCCGGGCGTGGAGTAGAGGAATCCATCGTCAAAGGTCAGTTTCCCGTTGGCCAGACGGACCGGGACCCGGCCGTTGACCGTACCGTCGCCATCGGCCTCCACGGCCCCGAACTGCCGGAGCACCCGGGCCAGGGACAACCGGTCGCAATAGAGAACGACGTCGTAGACGTCGGTTCCCGGCGCGATGCGCACCGCATGGCCGCTGACCTTTCCGCCGGCCCAGCGGAATCGGCTCTGTTCGATGAGCAAAGCCCCCCCGGGCTCGAGTTGAAAGGCGATGACCGCATCCGTGAGCGCCACCTGTCCGAGCGCGGCCTTCCGGATCGTCAACTCCTGGGCCGGCGCGCTGTGGACGCCGGGAAGATGGGGAAACCGCACCGCCCCGTTCACCCCTTCCACCGCGATCCCGTTCCCGCCCTTTTTCAGCCAGCCGTTTTTGAAATCCGCATTCAAAACGCCCGTGGGACCCGCCTCGCCGCCGAAGCGGAACTCTCCTTCGACGGATAGATCGCCGTTGATCTTTACCCCCTTCGCCGACGGGAAGAATTTCCCCAATTCCAGATCCGGAGAGGATTCGGGCCAGGAGGCCGAAAGCTTGAACCGGTTTTCAGCCGGTGTTTCGGAAAAAACCGGGAAATCCCCGGAAACCCACACCCCCATGCCGGACAGGAGCAGGTTCCAGTGCTCGGCGGACATGGAGAACCCCCTGGCGACCTGCCGGACCGTCCCCTCCAGCGCCCCGAGGTTCCGGCCGTCCCAGATGATGGACCCGACGGCGATGGCGCCCGCGTCCGTCTCCTCTCCGGTCGGCCATCTCAGAGGAAGCGTCGCCGCCGCCCGCTCTAATCGGAGCTTTCCGTCCAATCCCTGAAGCGATCCGTCGGATATCGAAACCGTTCCGTTCGCCGACATCCGGCCGTCTTTCCCTTTGCGGGCCTTTCCCTCCACCGTCGCTTTGGGGAACGTCGCCCGAACACCGTCCGCGGAGACGGTCAGATCTTCCGATGCGGCCCGAAACCGCCATTGTTTTTCCGGCTCTCGCCAGTCCGCCCCGAACGTCAGGGGCAGAATCAACGGGGCGGCGACGGTCGGCGTGGCTTCCGCATCCTCCGGCGTCTTTGGAACGACCAGGGACCCGCTCCCTTTCACCGAAAGCCCGGTTTCCTCCAGATGAACATCGGCCTGAACCCCGGACAATTCGATGGGCGCCGGCCCTTCCACCCGAATCGGCGGCAGGGAGATGCGGAGCGTCGGGGCATCTCCCCAGTCGAGGACCATGGCAAGGGGTTCGGACCCCTCGTCGAATGATTTCAAGGAGACGCCGGCATACCCCGTCCCGCGGCTCCGGTAAGACAGATTGGCGGACAAGGCATCCACGGCGGGCGGATCGAGCCGGAAATCGCCTTTCCCGGACAGATCCAGGAGCCCCCAAAGGGACAGTTCCGGGACCCGACCGGCAAGATCGGCGAACCGGGCCGTTTCGATGGCCTTTCCGTCGATCCTGGCCCGGGCCGTCCGCTTTTTAAGATCCACATCGCCCGACACCGTCACGGATTCTCCCCGCGGATAAAGGGTCAGGGTTCCATGGACGACATGGAGACGTTCCGAATCCCGCTCCACGACCACGTCAAAAGGCAGCCGGTAATGTTCTTCATTATAGGAAAACACCACCACGCCATTGTCGACGCGGATGCGTCCGACGGGAAAGACGGAAGACGGAGGCGCATCCGCCGGCGCCTCCTTGTCTCCCTGTCCGAATCCGGATAGGAGGTCCTGGAGATCGAGCCCCCGGAGATAGAATGCGCCGTTTTTATAGCCGCAATAAATCTCCGCCCCGGCCACGGCAATGCCCTTGATGCGGCCCCGGAAGAGTCCGCCCGGCGCATAATCGATGAGCGCCGCGCCCACCGTCAGGGCGGGACGGTCCTCCCCGCCGATCCGGAGAGCGCCGATGTCCGCCCCCCGCAATCCGATCCGGCGGATGTCGAGGCGCAGCTCATCCAGCCCCAGCCGGCGGCCGATGTCGGGAACCACCGACCGTTCAACATAGGCCGGACCGAAAAACAGCAGGCCCGCCGTTCCGGCCGCGCAGACGAGCAACACCGCCAGCGCCGCAACGGCCGCATATCGAATGAACCGCTTCAATGAACCGATCCGATCATGGGCCGCCCTTTATTGGTATTTCTCCTGTCGTATCTTCTCCTCCAGCGTCCTGCGTTTTTCCGCCGTGATGATGCCGAAATCGACCATGACCTCGCCGATGCCGGCCTCCCGAAGCGTGTCGTCGCTCAGGATCTTTGTAGGCGTTCGGAACTCGGTTGGGTTCACGTTCACGAACGTCCAGTCAAAATTAAGGTTCGCCTTGGGCAGAACCGCCATCTGGGTTCCGTAAAACACAATGTGATACGCCAGAAGGCCGTAGACAATACCCCCCGCGATCGCCAGTAAAATAAGTTTCTTGATCACTTTTCCCATGCAGTTCTCTCCTTGCTCGGTCTGTCAGGTTCCGGGTTTTCCACTCGTTTTCCGGCCCCGATCATATCGTCATCGATCCGTTTTCGCAACAACTTAAGCAGCTGTTCTCACAGATCAAGAGACCGCCTGTGCATTGGACAGGGCGCTCTTCGCTCACATTTATATCCTCCGGTCGGCAGCCGGTAGATATCTTTAAGACGGAATCGAGCCTGGACGGCAATCCGTTTGACGAAGTCGGGGGTTTCGGGTATGGTTGGAGGCGGTTACGATTCATATCCCGGCTTTCCCTCCACACTGCCCAGGGAGAAAGGACAATGACATTTAAAACCGCGGCGTTGGGGCTCCTCTTCCTGCTCATGTCGGGGATCGTTCATGCGGAACAACCCGACCCGGCTTCGCTGGTCAACGACGCCTTCGATTACTGGCGCGGAGAGGCGTCCGTCTCGACGGTCCGGATGACCATCCACCGCCCCGACTGGGAGCGGTCCATGACCATTAAAGCCTGGACGGAAGGGACGGCCGACAGCCTCTTCACCATCCTGGAACCGCCCCGGGACCGGGGCAACGGCACCCTCAAAAAGGGGAGCGAAATGTGGACCTTCAACCCCAAGGTCAACCGGGTGATCAAGCTGCCGCCCTCCATGATGTCCCAGTCCTGGATGGGATCGGATTTCTCCAACAACGATCTGGCCAAGAGCGACAGCCTCATCCACGATTACACCCACACGCTCGAAGGCGTGGAAACCGTTGACGGCAAGAAAGTCTACAACATCAAATCGATGCCCAAACCCGGCGCGCCGGTGGTCTGGGGGATGCAGACGCTCAAAGTCCGGGAGGATCTCATCTTTCTGGAGGAGGTTTTTTTCGACGAAGACCTCGAACCGGTCAAGGTCATGGAGACCACGGACATCCAGACAATGGACGGCAAACTGTTCCCCAAGGTGTGGCGAATGCGGAAAGCCGACGTGGAAGACGAATACACGCAGCTGAACTACCGGGAACTCGAATTCAGGGACGACCTCCCGGACCGGCTGTTCACGGTCTCCGCCCTGCGCAATCCGGGTCGATAGGAGGCCCGGTCATGGCCGCGGACACCGCCAAAATGGCGTGGCGCAACCTCTGGCGCAATCCCCGGCGCACGCTGCTGACGGTCGGGGCCATCGCCTTCGCCAGCCTTCTGCTGGTCTTCATGCTGTCCTTTCAATTCGGCAGCTATGAAACCATGATCGACGCGTCGGTCCGGATCCAGACGGGTCACCTCAAGGTCCAGGCGGAAGGCTATCACGACAACCAGGACATGCGGAAGGTGGTGAGCGATCCGGCGGCCGTTGCCGGGATCCTGGAAGGAGATCCGGATGTTTCGGCCTACACCTTCCGGGCCAACGGATTCTCCCTGCTCTCGTCGGAGGACCGCACCTACGGCGGCCTGGTGGTGGGCATCGACCCGGCGCGGGAAGCCGAGGTTTCGACGCTGGAAACCCTCATCCGGGACGGCGACTACCTCGACAGCGACGACACGGACGCCGCCCTGGTGGGACGGCTGCTGGCCCGGAACCTCGACGTGGGCGTCGGCGACGAACTGACGGTGCTCGGCCAGGGACGCGACGGATCGGTGGCCGCCACGGTCCTCACGGTCAAGGGGATCTTCAGCTCGGGGCAGGACGCCATGGACCGGTCGGTGATCCACATGCCGCTCCCCTATTTCCAGGACGTCTATTTCATGCGGGGCGCGGTCCACGAAGTGGTGATCATCGCCGATTCATTGTGGGCGGTGTCCGGCATCAAAAAGCGGATCTCCGAAGAGATCGAAAAGCTGGACGCCGACCCGCCCCTGGCGGTGCTGGACTGGAACGACCTCATGCCCGGCCTGATGCAGGCCATCAAGCTGGATCTCATCGGCGGCCTCATCTTCTGGGGCATCCTGATCATCGTGGTGGCCTTCGGCATTCTCAACACCTTCCTCATGGCCATCTTCGAACGGACCCGGGAATTCGGCGTGCTCATGGCCATCGGAACCCGCCCGGGCCGGCTGACACGGCTGCTGCTGACCGAATCGGTGTTCATGACCTTTATCGGCGTCGCCTCGGGCATCCTCATGGGGTGCCTCGTGACGCTGTTTTTCCAGTCCCACGGCATCGATCTCGGCGGCGCCAACGAAATGCTGCGGCAGTACGGCATCTCCGGACGCATCCATCCGAAGCTGTCGGTGGTCACGGCTTTGCTTGGACCGTCCCTGGTATGCGGCATCACGCTGCTGACGGCGCTGTACCCGGCTTTGCGGGTCCGGCGGTTGACGCCGGTGGAGGCGATGCGGCATGTGTAAAATTAAGGAAACAAAAAATAGAAAGAAGCTCAGGGCCAATCCAGTCGCGCCATGGGAACTTAGAATCGGCAACTATCGTATTTTTTATGAAGTTGACAATGACAGCGTAAAAGTTATCATCATTTTAGTAGGTGCCAAAGAACACAATATCCTCTTCATCAGAGGGAAAAGGGTGAAGATATGAGAACCATTAATCTTGAAAGCGAATCAGTTGAATTGTCTCAGGTTTTAACCATCGCCCGAACAGAATCGGTTTTGCTGCTCACCAATGATGGAGACGAGTTTCTCCTCAGTCGGGCGGATGATTTTGATTCTGAAGTAGAATCACTTCGAAACAGCCCATCGTTTCAGACTTTTCTGGACAAGCGCATGAATTGGAAAACAACTTTTCCTATCGAAGAGATTGAAAAAGAAATAGAATTGATGAAATCGGATTGATGAAATCGGATTGAAAGAGGATTTTGTAACATGAAATGCTTTCAAATCAAGCCAAAACCACTTCCGTTTGAGGAAGACGCCGACGGCATTTTCAGAGTCGGCGGTACGCGCGTAACGCTCGATTCGGTTATAATCGCTTTCACGGAAGGCGCCACCGCCGAGGAAATCGCACAGCAGTACCCGTCCTTGGATCTTGCCGACATTTACTCCGTAATCGGATATTACCTTCGCAGACGCACCAAAATCGACGCGTATCTAAAGCTTGGACGCAACCAGGCGGCTATCGTCAAAAAACAAAATGAACGACGATTTCCGCCCCACGGCATCCGGGATCGTTTGTTAGCGAGATGAACCGACCAAGCCCATCATTTGAATCGGAAGATCGGATGAACGACCTTCAACGCCTCCAAAAAATCCTCGAAGATGTCGGCCCGAAACGCATCTGGCGACCTGTCTACACCCCGGATGACGAATTGCTGGTCCAGGGAATCGGCGAAAAATGGGACGGGCTGCTGAACGTCCTGGACAAGCTCGATTTCAAGGACAAAACCGTCGGTGATCTGGGGTGTAATTTCGGGTATTACACCTTTGTAATCAAGGAAGCCGGGGCGCGGCACGTTCTGGGAATCGACAGCGACGAGCGGGTCATCGAGGGGGCGGAAATTCTGAAACGGATGTACAACATCGACGGCGTCAGCTTCCAGGCGGCCGACATCGCGGCCCTCGATACCGTCAACGCTTTCGACATGGGCATCATGATCGATTTCATCGGGAAAGAGATGATCAAAAACGGGATGATCGACACCTTTCTCGATGTGATCGCGCGCATGTCGAAAAGCGAGATGATCCTCACCGTGCGGCCCGATTACAAAATCACCAAACATCTGGACGGCGATTTCCAGGGACTCATCGAGCGATATTCAGAGCGGTACGTCCGGGGCAAACATTTTTACAACCTCGACTACATCCGCGACCGCTTCGGGGATGGCTGGGAAATGGCGATCCTGTCCACGGAAGCGTGGGAATTCGAGGGAAAGATCGCCGTTCATTTTCGCCGAAAACCCGATCCCAAAGAATAAAGACCGCCCATGCACCTCCAACTCGCCTGGCGCAACCTCTGGCGCAACCCCCGCCGGACGGCCATCATCCTGGTGGCCGTCGTGGTCGGCGTCTGGGCCATGGTCTTTCTCGGGGCGCTGATGCGCGGCATGGCCGACGGCATGGTCCGCAACGCCATCGACACCCTGACCGGCCACATCCAGATCCATCAGAAAGGCTTCCGCAGCGACCCGGTCATCGACAACCGCATGAACCAGCCGGACGCCGTAGTTACAATCCTCGAAAAGACGCTGCCGCCGGACGCCCATTGGTCCGCCCGGGTACGGATCAACGCCATTGTGAACAACGCCCGCCACACGGCTGGCGTCACCTTTGTCGGCATCGACCCCGGGGCCGAATCCGCCGTCTCTTTCATCGGGGCCGACGCCGTCCGGGACGGCCGGTACCTCCGGCCCGACGACGCCAACGCGGTGCTGGCGGGGCAGGCCCTGGTGGACGATTTCGAAACTCGCCTGGGCCACAAGCTGGTGGTCATGTCCCAGGACACCGGAAACGAGGTCGCCTCCAAGGCATTCCGGATCAAAGGGGTCTTCGAGGCCGAACTGGAGGCCACCGAAAAGGGCTTCCTGTTTGTCAACAAATCCGCGGCCCAACAGATGCTCAAACTGGGGGACGGCATCACGGAAATCGCCGTGATGCTGGCGGACCGTAAAGCGGTGGACGCCGTGGCCGAAGATCTCCGGGCCGCTTTGCCGGACGAATACACCGTCCACACCTGGCGGGAGCTGCTCCCGGCCATCACCGGTTACCTCGACATCTTCGACGGGTTCATGTACCTCTGGCGCCTGATCATCTTCATCGCCATGGGATTCGGCATCGTCAACACCCTTCTGATGGCCGTCTTCGAGCGGATGCGGGAGTTCGGCGTGCTCAAGGCCCTGGGAATGAAACCCTGGTGGATCGTCCGGGGCGTGCTGACGGAATCGTTCCTGCTCCTGGCCATCGGCCTGGTCCTGGGCAACCTCCTGTCGTTTCTCAGCGTCTGGGCCCTGTCCGGAAGCGGCATCGACCTTTCCGCTTTTTCCGCCGGCACGGATCTGGCCGGCATCTCCCGGATCGTCTACCCCGTGCTCGAATCCCGGGACCTGGCCGCCGCCAACCTGGTGGTTTTCGCCCTGGGGCTGCTCATCAGCCTCTACCCGGCGGTCAAGGCGGCGCGGTTCACGCCGGTGGAGGCCATGGCGCATACGTGAAAAATAGTGGATAGTGGATAGTGACTTGTGGAGGAACGCCCCGTGCCCATCGTTGAATGCCGCAACATCCGTAAAACCTACCGGCAGGGCGACATTGAGGTGAACGCCCTGCGGGGGGTCGATCTTTCCGTGGACAAGGGCGGGTTCATCGCCCTGGCCGGGCCCTCCGGGTCGGGCAAGACCACCCTGCTCAACATCATCGGCGGGCTCGACGCCTGCGACGAAGGGTCCGTTCTCCTGGACGGCGACCGGGTGGACGAATTGCCCGCCTCGAAACTGGCCGACATGCGCCTCCACAAGATCGGATTCATCTTCCAGGCTTACAACCTGATCCCCGTCCTTTCCGCGGAGGAGAACGTGGAGTACGTCATGCTCCTCCGGGGCGTGCCGGCCGACGAACGCCGGGAGCGGGCCCGGGCGATCCTCGACGACGTTGGGCTCGCGGACAAATACGGGCGCCGTCCCCACGAACTGTCCGGCGGGCAGCAGCAACGGGTGGCCGCGGCCCGGGCCATTGTCTCCAACCCGTCCATCGTCCTGGCCGACGAGCCCACGGCCAACCTCGATTCCGAGACCGGGAGGGGACTCCTGGAAATGATGCGGGAGATGAACGAGAACAAGGGCGTCACCTTCATCTTCTCCACCCACGACCGGATGGTCATGGAACACGCCCGCCGGCTGGTGCGCCTCCGGGACGGACAGATCGTCGATGACGGCAACAATGCGGTTCAGTAGACTTCGCCGCCGGGTCGCCGTTTCGATCGGCCTCCTCTTTTGGATGACCCTCCTGTTCAGTGGATCTCCGGTTTCCGGTCTTGAAATCGATCACCAATGGGGCGGTCACCTCCGGGGCCGGGGCCTCGTCTCCTGGCCCGACCCGAACGCGGTGATTCTGGAAAAGGATGCATTCGCCGACGGCGCCGCCGAACTCCGCCTGAAATCAAAGGTCTACCTGGGAGATCGCTGGGACGCCGAAGTCCATTACGAAGCCTTTCTCTCCGGCGGCGACACCCGCCGCAACGCCAAAAAGATGGCCGCCGCCTTTCCGGGACTCGCCGCCGAAAGCGGTCCGCCCACGGACGACCACCGCCTGTTCGACCTGACGAAGACCGTGGATTCCGACGACAGCGGCGTCCTGTACCATCGCCTGGACCGCCTCTCCCTGACGTATCTGCCCGACTGGGGCGCCGTCACCCTGGGGCGCCAGGCCCTGACCTGGGGCAACGGTCTGATTTTCAATCCCATGGACCTGTTCAACCCATTCCGGCCCACCGACTTCAACCGGGATTACAAGACCGGCGACGACATGGCCCTGGTCCGGATCCGGGCCTCGACCCTCGGCGAATTTCAGATTCTCGGCGTGCCGCGGCGTGATCCCCAAAGCCGGGATGTGGAATGGGATCAGTCCTCCGTCGCGGGCAAATTCCATTTCACCAGAGGCACGACGGAATTCGACCTCATGCTCGCCCGCCATTACGAGGACGGGGTTTTCGGCGCGGGCGCCATGGGCTACCTGTTCAACGCGGCCTGGCGGGCCGATGCGACCTGGACCCTCCTCGATTCCGAAAGCGACCGATCCGGATTTTTGTCGGTCGTGGCCAACCTCGATTATTCCTGGGTGTGGAAAGGGAAGAATTTCCACGGCCTCATCGAAGGCTACTATAACGGCCTGGGGGACGACGACTACGCCGACACTCTCGCGGACCCGGCCGTGTCGGCCCGGCTCTCCCGGGGCGAGATGTTCACCCTGGGACAAACCTATCTGGCCGGCCAGGTCCGGATGGAGGCCCACCCGCTGGTCAATCTCTACCTGCTCGTCATCGCCAACCTGGCCGATCC
>CAZZBE010000126.1:0-12574 GCA_964652715.1 uncultured Desulfobacteraceae bacterium | reverse complement strand
GTTATTTATCCCCATGAGGGGTTGTGAGGGATGTACGAGCCAGACCCGACGGAATGGGAAAATTATCGCATTCGGAGGTGATTCAATGAATAGTTGCGTATTTTGCGGAGGACAAGTTGAATCAAAAGCGGTTACTTTCAGCTATCAACAGGATGAACATGTCATTCTCGTTAAAAATGTTCCCGCTGAAGTTTGCAGCCGCTGCGGGGAAAAAACGTATTCTACTGAAATTACGGATGAACTGTTAAAATTTGCCATGAATCGGTTCAAACCTTTGAAAATGTTTGAAGTGCCGCTATTTGATTTTTGCAACAAGGCTGCCGCAACGGGTTAACTGGTGAGCAACGCTCTCTTTTGCCCACCCTACGGTGTGTTGCCGATTGTCATGGTTTGGATGTGGGACTTTGACCACCTACAGGGATTTGGGATAAGCAAGGATTGCCGGTGGTCGAACTTGTTGATCTCCGGCGTCCGCGCATGGTGGTGAAAAATCCTTGCTTATCCCCAATCCTTGTAGGTGTCTCAAGGCGTTACACAGACTCCATTTCTTCCAACAGGTCCGGATGACGCTCCAGCAATTTCAGAAGCTTCACCACCGGCGCCGGCGGGCGCGTTTCTCCGCGCTCATACCGGGAAAACGCCGCTTTCCCGACGCCAAACGCCTCGGCCAATTGCGCCTGCGTCAGTTTCAAGCCCTTTCGGATGCGCCGGATTTCACCGCCCACATCCCCTTTTACGGATCGCAGAAGCGCTGTCTGCGCTTCCGCATAGCGGCGATAGCTTTCCGCATCCCACACCCCTTCGCCGCATGACGAACAGAATTCGCCGCGCATCCCATGAAGCGTGAGAGACTGGCCGCCATAAGAAAGGGTTTCATCCAGAACTTTTAACGCCATTCCAGATTTCCCGCAAGCCGGGCATTTCATGGTCTCACCTCATTTTGCCTTGAATTGGATGACGGGCGGACGATCATCGGCAAAACCGGTGATCTTGATGTAAACAAAAACGCCGTCCTCGGTCGTCCCATGATAAACATCCTGCCACACCCGATGATCGACATGCGTTGTCATTGCTTTATAGAAATCCCGCCGGGTAAGCTTTCTCACCACCTGCCGCATCTCCTGTTCCGTCAAGCCCATAGCAAGGCCATTTCGTAAAGCTGTCACTGTGAATGGCTGACGGTCTGGATCGGCGACCAAAGCTTGCACTTCAGACAGCTTGTAGTGGGGTTTCCGCTTTTCCATCGAGCATAAATTAATCAATTTGATCAAATTAATCAAGATGAAAATCGAAATCGGACACAAACCGCCGCGGAAGTCCCGTCTCTTTGATGGCCCGATGAGTGACAGTATATTTTATCTTTGAAAATCTTTTTCTTTACTTTATCGGCCAATCCATGTAAATGAGAAATATAACGATATGTGCCGGCCGGAACCCGCCGAAACCGCACTGATCCCGACTCGCTCAAACCGTTCCGAATGCCGTCGCCCATTCCCTCTCCCCCGCGCCGCACAATCGCGACCCTGCCGCCGAAACGACGCGACTGCGTCGTTCAACCCCTCAATGGGAGATGCTCCCGCAACAATAAGGAGGATGCCATGAACGGAATGGATCGAAGGGATTTTATCAAGACGGTCGCCATTGGCGGCGCGGTGCTCGGACTCGGCCGGACGGTGGTGCAACCCGCCATGGCGGCGGAAAAGAGCGGCCGGTACGACCTCGGGCAGTGCAAATCGGTCAAGATCACCTGCGTGTCCGAACTGGGCTGGTTCGACAGCGGCAAGCTCATCGGCCAGATCAAGGCTGCCGGCGGCCCGGATACCAACCAGTGGGTGATTCCCTGGGACCCGGCCAACGCGGCCGGCAGTTGTTCCCTGGTGGAAATCGAAGCCCTCGACGGTACCCGCCGCAAATTCCTCCTCGATACCGGGTGGGATACGGCCTATATGGAGAAATGCTTCCAGCGGGAGGGCATCGACAAGATGCTCCAGTCCGGCGAGATCGAATTTCTGTTCATCAGCCACGAGCACCTGGACCATCTCTGGGGCCTGGAAGCGGTGCTGAAATACAACCCGGACATCAAGATCTTCATCCCCTCGACCTTCTATTCCGAGGGCATGCACTTCATCCGCGGGGCCGAATTCATGACGCCCCACGCCAGAAACGGGATTCCCCACACGGGCGAACTGGTCCAGGTGGAACCGGGAACCATCAGCCGGCTCTACGACGGCTGCGCCGTGGCCGCCTTCGACCTGCCGATCCTGCTCAATGTGCGGGGCGAATCGTCCCTCTATTTCAATGTCAAGGACAAAGGCATCGTCTGCGTGGCCGGATGCTGCCACCAGTCCATCCTGACCCTGTCTGATTTCGCCAAAGAGCGGATCGTCGGGGGAGAGAAAATGCACGGGGTCTACGGCGGCCTCCACATCGCCCCCTTCGGCCCCATGAACCCGGATCGGGAACACATCGTCAAGGGGATGGCGCAGTACGGATTCGACAGGATCGCCTGCAATCACTGCACCGGACTGGTGGCGGTCCAGCGGATGATCGACCTTGGATATCCGGTGGTCAAGGGCTCGGGCCGGAACGGCTCCCAGAGCGACCTGTACGTCGGCAATGGGGATGCCGTGGTGTTTGGATAGCGGGATCGCTTCAAGTGGGATCTGTTCGACTTTCCTCTGAGTGTGATCCGAAACATGCCTTTTGGCGCCTGAAACATAGAAACTGATAAAAGAGCAGGGCCTCTCGAGGCGTTGCTCTTTTATCTTGACATATTTGCAATAGCATTGCAAAATATCCGCATGTGGATTAAAAGAATATATGAATATACATTGAATAAACTGACGGAACAGTTCCCGGCCGTGGTGCTGACCGGCGCCCGCCAGGTAGGAAAGACCGCGCTGGTCCGGGAACTGTTCCCCGACTACGGCTACGTCACCCTGGACTTGCCCGCCGTGGCTGAACAGGCGGAAAAGAGTCCGGAAACATTTCTCAAAACCCAAAAAACTCCGCTGATTATCGACGAGGTCCAATACGCGCCTTCCATCTTCAGGCACATCAAATCCCGGGTGGATAGGGATAAATCGCCCGGACAGTTCATTCTCACCGGTTCACGGAATTTCCTTCTGATGCAAGGGGTGTCGGAGAGCCTGGCCGGCCGGACCGGCGTATTGAATATGATGAACCTTTCTTATCGGGAGGCTCTCGGGGCCGACGCCGACCTCGCCGGCGAGACCTGTCTTTTCAGGGGCGGATTCCCGGAGCTTTACGCACGATCCGATCTGGACCCGCATTTCTGGTACACCGCCTATCTCAGCACCTACCTGGAAAGAGACGTCCGAAACATTTTGAACGTGGGGAGTCTGCGGGATTTCGACCGATTTCTCCGGGCTGCTGCCCTTCGCACCGGGCAACTGCTCTCCTATTCGGAACTGGCCCGGGATGTGGGCGTGGCGCCAAATACGGCCAAATCCTGGATTTCCGTTCTCCAGGCGTCCGGCCAAATCTATCTGCTGGAGCCCTATCATCGGAACCTGAGCAAGCGGTTGATCAAAACGCCCAAGCTGTATATGTGCGACACCGGTCTGGCGGCGTTTCTGATGGGGTTTGAAACCCTTGAGGAGATCCTGCGCCATCCCGTCATCGGCGCGCTATGGGAAACCCATGTGGTGATGCAGGTGGTCCGCCACTACGCCAGCCGGGGCAGGCGCGTGCCGATCTGGTTTTGGCGGACCGCCCAGGGCGCTGAAGTGGATCTTCTCATCGAAAAAGGGGGGCGGTTCGTCGCCATCGAAGCCAAATTTGCTGAAAATCCGGGAAAAAGCGATCTAAAAGGATTTGATGCATTGAAGCGATACTATGGTGAAGATTGTCTTATTGCAGGATATGTGGCATCAAGAACGTCCCACCCGTACCCCTTGGGCGGCGGCATCGAGGCGGTTTCGGGCAGTCTTATCGAAAGATCTCTGTAACCCGTTCAAAACAGGCGGCGGGGCTGGGGCCTCGCGTTGAACAACAATCAACCCCTCCATTGGGAACGATAAAAAAGTAAATGTATTAGGATTGCCCCCTTTTTGGTCGTGACCCCAAAGCGTCCGAGCGGATTCCTCCAAATGGCTTGACAATCATCAACCATTCTTTAGAATTAATTTATGATCGTAGACTTTTACGATAAGGGCACGGAAGATGTGTACAATGGAAAAAGCACCAAGCAGGCGAGGAAAAAGCTGCCCGTGGAATTGTGGCGCATCGCGCAAAGAAAATTTTATTTTCTGGATAACGCTGCAACGGTGGATGATCTGAGAGTGCCCCCTTCAAATCAGCTCGAAATGTTGCGAAGAGACAGGATAGGGCAGTTTTCCATCAGAATTAATCGCCAATACCGCATCTGTTTTACCTGGACGGAAGAAGGGCCTGGAAAAGTAGAAATTACGGATTATCATTAAGGAGAAAACATGAGACTTCCGACAGACCGCCCACCCGTGCATCCGGGTGAAATCCTCTCAGAAGAATTTATGAAACCGTATGGGATGTCCGTTTTGGAAACCGCTTCGCGGATCGGTAAAAGCCCGGATGCGATTCAGCTTATCGTTCAAGGCAAAAAAGGCGTCGATGCGGATATGGCCCTGAGATTTTCAAAACTTTTTTGCACATCGCCTGAACTCTGGCTGAATGGTCAGATGGCGTGGGATATGTGGCACATCATGTATGGAGAGAACGCTGCCGAAATCGACGTCATCGAACCCATAACATCTTGAACCTCTATCGTTTCTTAACGATCTAACGGTTCAGATTCCCCGCCTCCCAAAACGTATACACCATCACCCCCGAATCGGTCACCTCCATCCCGGCGATGCCGTCCTGGACCAGGGAGGTCAGCGCTTTTTCCGCCCTTTTCGGATCGACGCCGCATTCGACGGCGACTTCCGTCACCGTCAGCCGCCCGCCTTTTTCCACCGCCTGTTTCATGATGTCCGCTTTGAAGCGGCTCATGTCGTCGGCGGCGCGTTTTCGGGACCGGTATCGATACGCCAGGGTCGCCAGGACCATGACGCCCGCGGCCACAAGGGCGGCGGTCAGGGGACGGTGGATGAGCCACGACGCGCCGACGACCGTCAGCGACAGCGCGGCGGCCGCGACGGCGGCCATGAGGGTCCGGCCGCTCCGGGAGATCCGGCCGAGAACCGGGACGCCGCCCGCCAGTTTTTCCGGATCCGGAAGGGCGAGCCGCAACCCCGCGAACATGAGAAACAGCCCCATGAACCGAATGGCCCAGGTCATGAACGTGTTCTGACGGGCGGCATCGGCGAACATTTGGGCGGCCTCCAGGCGGCCCGGCTCCAGCATGGCCAGTTCCACGCCTTCCGCTCCCACGAAGGGGGCCATGCGATCCCCCTGTTGCCGCGCCACGACGCTCACCGTGGTCTCTCCGGCGCCGTAATAGAAAATCCGGATGTCGCCGATCGCCGGGTCCGTGGGATTCGGCGTTCCCCTCGCCGCGATGTAGATCCCTCCGTCGTAAAGCAGGGCCCGGTCTTTCACCGCCGGGATCAGCCTGTCGATCCGGTCTTCCGTCAGACGGATCTTGTCCGATGTCGCAATGCGCCGCGCCACGCCGTTGGACAGAACGAAGGCGCCGACCTTGACGGTGTCGGCGGTCATCCGTTTAGATCCAAAGGGAAAGGGCGGATTTTTTCGGTCCTCGGCGTAATCGGCCGAATCGATCCGGTCGTTGTCCCAGATTTTTTTATATTTGTAGGACGGCGTGGACCCCTTGCTCTTGTCCGTCCCTTTCCACTGATACATTTCCACCGTCCGCCGGGTCTTGACGGCGTCCGGAAACCGGATGCCCAGTTCGGGGTCCCGGACCCCCGCGTCCGGCGTATGGAGCCGGCCGATCACATGAACGAGCCGGCCGTCGTATTCGGCGTCCACGGCGTCGGCGGAAATGGAGACGATTCGGGTCTGGCCTTCGCTCAGGCTTCGGGCGGTTTTGACCCCTCTCCCTTCGTTCCAGAAAAGCATAAACAACGCGGCGGCGCAGATCAGAATGCCGAAGGTCGAGCGTCCCCGCCGCCGTTCTTTTTCCAAGCGTTTTTTTCCGAACATGACATCCCCCCTGCGTCAAAGAAGGTCGATATCCCCTTCGCCATCCGACATGGCGGCCCGGATCATCTCCCCCGTAAACCCCTTCCCCGCCAGAAACCGATACGCCTTTTCCCGCCGCTTCCGGGGATCGGATTCCCGCGCCAGGGCCGGCTGTTTTTTGGCCAGGGCCTTTCGGGCCGCCGCCCGTTCGGCGTCCGATCCCGCATATTCGTCGGCGATGGTTTGGATGAGCGTGTCCTCGAACCCTTTTTGGCGCATGGCTTGGCGAACCCGGTTGACGCCGTAATCCTTCCGGATCAGTTCTTCCAGGTAGAACCGGGCCGTGGCCGCGTCGTCCACGTATTTCCGGTTCCGGCATTCCGCCAGCACCGCATCGACGGTCTCCGGATCGAATTCCCGTTTCGCCAGCTTTCGCCGCAGTTCCGCTTCGGCGTGTTGCCGCCGGGCCAGGAGGCGGACCGCCGCGTCCATGGCCGACAGGAAGGCGGGGTCGATCGTCACGAGACCGGATCGGCGAGTTTCCGTCGGGCGCAGCGGACGAGCAGGACGAGGACGAGGACGAACTGGGCCAGGACGGGAACCGTTCCCAGGGCCGGGGGCCGGTCGAAGACGGGGAGAAAAATCGGCAGCAGGCTGTCCGCGCCGCCGGCCCAGAGGAGGGCCGGGATCAGGCCGTAGAGGATCGTGAGATACACGACGGTGGCGGCGTCGGCCCGGGCCGAGCCGGACCGGAGGTTCACCCAGAGCAGCAGGCAGATGTCCCGGCCGGCGAACCCCAGGATGCTGAGCAGGTAGAGGGCCGTGACGGCGAATTCCTCGTCGAGCCGCGGCAGACCGCCGACGACGAAAGAGAGCGAGAAAATGAGGAGATAGAGCAGGACGGTGATGAGCAGGCAGAGAGACCAGAGGGGCAGCCGCTTGCCGGCGGCGTCGATGTTCCGGGTCCTGGCGGCTTCCAGAAGCGCCCGGTAGTCCACGGGGTTTTTGGGTTCGGTGAAGGCCATGAGATAGGTGAACCCCAGCCCGATGCCGAAGGCGATGTAGAAGCCGATGGTGATCCGTTGGCCGGTGTCCACGCCGTCGATGCCGGCGGTGAAGCCGCCGTAATAGGCCATGATGGTGGTGAGAAAAAGGACCCACGCCCAGGGGCCGTTTTCCAGCCCGAACTCGGCCCGCAGGTGCCGGTGGATGCCGGCCAGGGCCCATCCCAGAAAAAAGAGGAGGGTAAACAGCGAAAAGCTGACCGACGACAGGGTGAAGCGGAACCAGTAGACCTGTTCGTCCGAGTCCATGATCCAGGGCAGGAGCTTGGGCAGGATGAAGAGGATGCCGAAGGCGCCCAGCAGAAAAAAGGGCGTGGCGCTCACCTTTTCGCCGGAGGACTGCCGGCGGAGCCGGACGAGGCTCAGGAGCAGGGCCAGGGCCTGGATGAACAGCGCCGCCAGCACCAGGACCGCCGCCGACGTCAGGTGGCGGCCGGTCTGGGGCCGGAGGAAGGAGACCCCCACATGCACCGCGATGCAGATGAGGCCGCCGTACCAGGCGTAGGATGTGGAACCGAACAGCTTGCCCACGGTCATTTCCCACGGTCCCAGTGAGGTCATCCGCTGGCTCTCCCAGGTCCGGTCGTTGAATTCGGAGACCACGGCCTCCGAGGCCAGCTTGCAGCCCCAGATGCCGGCGATGGCCCCGAAGTGGATCATGGCCATCTGGTGGAGGAGTCCCAGGGCATCGAAGAATTCGTCCGACGCCAGGTAGGTGATGAGAAAAACGGCCCCCAGAACCACCGGCATGAGGATCAGCCGGGCCGTGGAAAACTCCAGCCAGAGGTTTTTCCGGAATTCCGGGTTATTAAAGAGGATGGGGACCGTCATGCGTCGCGCCCTCCCTTTGCCGCCGTCTCCAGGTACCGGGACTGTAGCGTTTCCCGTTCGGCGGTGAACTCCAGGACGGTCAGGCCCGAATCGATGAGCGCCTTGAGGAGTTCGTGCTGTCGTTGATCGTCGCCGGTGAATCCGAGATGGACTGTACGGCCTTCCGTGGCTTGGTGCTCGGCTTCCGGAAACCGGTCCAGCACCGCCGGCAGGCCGTCCGGGGGTCCTATCAACCGGATCCGGAGCTTTCCGCGGGCCGGGCCGGGCGCCGCCGGCATGGGCCGTTCGGCCACTTGGCCGTCCCGGATCACCAGCAGGTCGGTGGCGTATTGATCCAGCTCCGACAGGATGTGGGAGGAGACGACGATGGTTTTGCCCGCCCGGTTGAGGTCGATGAAGAGTTCCGACAGGGCGTACCGGGCTTCCGGGTCGAGGCCCGAGGCCGGTTCGTCCAAAAGGAGAACCTCCGGGTCGTGGATCATGGCCTGCCCGATGGCCAGCCGCTGCCGCATGCCCCGGGAGAGGGCCCCGACCTTGGCCCGCCGCTTGTCGGCCAGGTTCATGAGCCGGATCACCTCCGTCACCCGGTCGGGGATTCGCCCTTTCTCCATCTTCTGGGCCATGGCGAAATAGGCCAGGGCCTGCTCCACGGTCAGGCTGTCGTAAAGGCCGAAAAAGTCGGGGAGAAATCCCATGATCCGGTGGGACCGGCGGGGATTCTGGAAGACGTCGATGCCGTTGACGGCCACGGTCCCGTGAAAGGGGCGGATCAGGGCCGCCATGCACTTGAGCAGGGTGGTTTTCCCGGCCCCGTTGGGCCCCACCAGGGCGGTGATGGCGTGCTTGTCGATGGTGAAGGAGACATCCGAGAGGGCGCGCTTGCCCGGATATTCGTAGGCGAGGTTTTCGACCTGGATCATGGCGCCGGGCGGATCAATCGTTTTCTTCCATGAAGGACCGGATGAACCGGGCCACCGCCGCCTTGCCCCGGAAGACGCCGTAATGGCCTTCGCACAGGATGTCGGCTTCGAGTTCGATGAGTCGCTTGAGGGAGTTCTGATAGGCCGTCCGGTCGGACAGGAGGCTGGGGTCCAGGGGGCCGTGGACGTCCTGGCCGAAGAGGACCCGCTTTCCTTCGGATTCCGCCAGGAAGGCCAGGGAACCGGGTGAATGGCCCGGAATGTGGATCGCTTCCACGGTCCGGTCGCCGAGGGGGAGGGTCTCCCGCTCGCCGGTCAGTTTCCGGTCCACGGGGGTGGGCGCGATGGTCGCCCCGTACCACGATGCGGCGGTGACGGCGTCGTTGCCCTCCTCCATGTAAACGGCGTCCAGTTCGTGGGCCACCACCTGGCAGCCGACCGCTTCCCGCACGGCGTTGACGCCGCCGGTGTGGTCGTAGTGGCAGTGGGTGACGAGCAGGTATTCGATCCGGTTGATGGGCACGCCGCAGCCGCGGACGTTGTCCAGCACCTTTGAGGCCGAGGAGCCGCAACCGGCGTCGATCAGGGCGGCGTGGCCGTCGAAATGGATCAGGTAACAGGCGCCGTCCGACGGCGTGGTGAGGGGTCCGCCGCCGACTTGAAAGATTTCATCGGTGATTTTCATTCCTGTGCATCCTCGTGCTGCGCGTCCGTTGACGTGACGGATTCACGTTACACGATCTTGCCGTTTCCGTAAAGGTTTTATCGGGTCCGGTCCGGGATCCGATTGTTATGTCGGGAGTTATGCCGGAACCGGCAGGGTCTCCAGTATCTCCGTCACCACGGCCCCGGCGGTCTGGCCGGAGAAGTGGGCCTGGGGGTCCATGACCATCCGGTGGGCCACCACGTCCACGGCGATCTCCTGGATCTGTTCGGGGATGACGAAGTCGGCGCCGTCGAACAGGGCCAGGGCCTGGGCGATCTTCATCAGGGCCAGGGAGGCCCGGGGGCTGGCGCCCAGGGCGACGCCCGGGGCCGTGCGGGTGGCCCGGACGATGGCCACGATGTACTCTTTCAGCTCCGGGCTGATTCGGACCCCGGCCGCCCGGGCCTGGAGGGCGAGGACATCCTCCAGGGCCGCGCAGGGGCCGACGCCCTCCAGGGGGTGGCGGGCCGCCTGGTCCGAGAGAATGGCCGCTTCTTCCTCCGGGGGCACATACCCCAGGCTGAACCGGAGGGCGAACCGGTCCATCTGGGCTTCGGGCAGGGGGTAGGTGCCCCGGGATTCCACGGGGTTCTGGGTGGCGATGACGAAAAAAAGCCGCTCCAGGGGGCGGATTTTTCCGTCGATGCTCACCTGGGATTCGGCCATGGCCTCCAGGAGGGCCGACTGGGTCCGGGGGGAGGCCCGGTTGATCTCGTCGGCCAGCAGGATGTGGGTGAAGACCGGCCCCTGGTGGAAGTGGAACCGGCCCTCCTTCTGGTCGAAGACCGTCACCCCGAGGATGTCCGACGGCAGCAGGTCGGGGGTGAACTGGATCCGGCTGAACCGGGCGTCCACCGACTTGGCCAGGGCTTTGGCCAGGGTGGTCTTGCCGGTGCCCGGGTAGTCCTCCAGCAGGACGTGGCCCCCGGCGGCGAGGGCCGCCATGAGCTTCCGGATGGCCGCGTCCTGGCCCCGCATGACGCGCTGGATGTTGGCGGCGACCCGGCGGTAAAGGTCTTCGGGGGCCCCGCTATTCGCCGACGGGGCGACCGGCGCCGTTGACGTGAACCGGGCTGATTCCATCCGTCAGCCCCGCATCCGCTGGTGGATCTCCAGCCGCTCCAGGGAGAGCTTGACCACGTCGGAGACCTTGCCGTTGCGCCGCACGTAATCGGCGAAAAAAGCCGCCACGGCGTCGGGCCGCTCCAGCCCGCAGACCGGGGCCACGGCGGCGATGACCCGTTCGTAGAGCAGCGGGTGCATCTTTTCCAGCTCGTCCACGTGGGCCACGTACCAGTCCCACATTATGGGGGCGGCGCAGGGGTTGGCGGCGGCCGCCACGATGGGGATGAACCGGTTCCGGTCGGGCGCTTCGTCCAGGGTGTACCGGAGGGCCTTGCGGAGGGCCGCCGCGTCCCCGAAGGCGCCCAGGGCCAGCAGCACCGTCTGGCGCTCGTGCTCGCTTCGGGCCGTGGTCAGCCGGTCGGTGAGCCAGTCCACCCGGTCGGGGCCGCCCTCCAGGGCCGCCACCTGGAGGACGCTTTTGAGGATGTCCGCCGGCACGGGTTTCCCGGCCGACAGGGCGCTGAACCGCTCCCGGCAGAAGGATCGCGCGGTTTGGGAGCCGAACAGGGCCAGGAGCCAGATGACCCGGTCCCGCAGAATGGTCACGGTGTGGGGTTCGTCTTTGGAGGGGACGTAGCCGATGGTCTCCAGCACCGTTTCGAACAGGGTCCGTCCCGTGGCCGCGGCCCGGTCCCGTGCCGGGTTCCGGACGACGCGGTAGAGCGACAACAGGTTTTCGGCGATGCTCATGAGGGGCAGCGGGGCGTCTTCGGTTTGGTAATAATCCATGAAGTCGAGATAGGCGTCCGGCGTCGCCCGTCCCCCTTTGACAAAGGCGTAGAGGTCGTTCTGGAGCCCCCAGCGGTCCATGGCCGGGAACCGTTTCTCCGCCGCCAGCCGGCCCAGGGCTGAAAGGTCCCCGTCGGTTTCGTAGAAGACCCGGTAAAACCCGGTCTGGCCGTCGTTGATCTTGCAGGCGACGGCGTCGGACCCGATGTCCAGGGTCGCGGACGGGCCGTCCATGTAGGTTTCGATCTCCCGCTCCTCGCCCGATTCGGTGAAGACCCGGACGGAAACGGGGATCCGCCACACTTGGTCCGACTCCCGGTCCAGGAAGGTGAACCGGCGCTGGGTCAGGGTCAGGCGTTCCCCGTCCCGTTTCGCCGTCACCATGGGGTGGCCGGGCTGGCCGATCCAGTTCTCCATCATGGCGGTGACCGGTTTGTCCGATACTTTTTCGAATGCTTTCCACAGATCCGTGGAGGCGGCGCAGTCGTAGGCGTGGGTCTTGAGGTAGTGGCGCAGCCCTTTCTGGAAGGCCGTTTCGCCGATGAACCCTTCGATCTGGCGAAGAATGGACCCGCCCTTGTTGTAGATCAGCGGCGCGGTGCTGGTGTTGATGACCACGTGCTCGCCCCCGGGGATTTCGATGGGGAAGTTCTCCCGGAGGCCGTCCCGGGCCAGGGCCGTCTCGGTCTGGGAATGAAGGAACTGGTCCCAGATGCCCCAGTCGGGATGGTAGTGGGCCACCACGCCGAAGCCGAAATAGGTGGCGAAGCTTTCGTTGAGCCAGAGGTATTTCCAGTCCGACGGGGTGACCAGGTTGCCGAACCACTGGTGGGCGATCTCGTGGGCGATGACCTCGCAGATCCGTTCCTCGCCGGCCTTGGAGGTGACGCCGGGGTAGTGGAGCAGGAGGTTCTCCCGGAAGGTGACGGCGCCCCAGTTCTCCATGGCGCCGAAGGCGAAGTCGGGCACGGCGATCAGATCCATCTTGGGCAGCGGGTAGGGGATGCCGTAGTAATCCTCGCAGTACTGGAGCGCCTTCCGGCCGAAATCGAGGCCGAACCCGCCGTAGCGTTGTCCGCCCGGCAGGGTGACGATCCGGACCCGCGGGTCCG
>CAZZBE010000125.1:0-12643 GCA_964652715.1 uncultured Desulfobacteraceae bacterium | reverse complement strand
CTGGTCCGGTGTTTGACGAGTCGCAAGCCGTTCCGCCGGTCCCTCCGGGCCATCCCGCCCATGGATCCGCTTCCGGATGGCTATGAAATCGGGTCCCCCTATCACACCCTGGTGGTCTCCCGACCCGTCGATCTGTTCGCCACGGCCCCCACCCGGGCCGGTCGGATTCCGCAACGGTTCATCGGCGCGATGGCCGACGCGGGCGAGCGACGGCGGATGGAGGCGATCCTGTCCGAATCCCCCGACGTCTCCCTGGCCCTTTTGTCCGACGTGGGATCGTCCGCCGGGGATCTGACCGCCCATCTGGTTTCGCTTTTCGGGATTCCCTCCCTGGTCGCGGCCGCCGATGCGAACGCCGAAAGCCCCTTTGTCCGGGACTTCCTGTCCGCGTACCTGACCGATTCGGCCGCCGACGCCCTGGAGACGGTCCTTTCAGACGAAGAAACCGTTTCCGCCCGACATGCGGGGCTGATCGGGTACAAAGGGATGACCCCGGCCGAGGCCGCGGCCTTCGGCAAGAAGCGGTTCGCGGCGTATGTCAAGGAGGGGCGGGGGGCCCTGGGGGCCGGCCACCCGGCCCGGGCCCTGACCCTCCTGGAACGGGCCGTCCGCATCGCCAAAGAGGTCGGGGCGTTTTCCAAATACCTGCCCGCTCTCTACAAGCTGAGCCGGGAAAGCGCCTACCGGGCCGAAAACCTGGAAAAAGCCATCGAGTACGCCAGGGCGCTGACCGACCTCTGGGCCGCGTCCCGCCCGGATTCAAGGGAACACGCCGAGGCCATGCTGCGGCTGGGCATCCTCTACGCCCAGAATGAAACCTACGCCGAGGCGGTCCCGCTTCTGGAGACGGCCTCCGAGACCCTGGCGGCCCTGGATCTGGCCCCGGAGCAGGCCGCGGCCCTGACCAATCTGGGCATCGCCCTGGAAAACGCCACCGAATACGACCGGGCCCTGGTCCAGTTCCGGTCCGCGGCCTCCCTGAGCCGGTCCCTGGGCAAGGACGCGTTCATGGCCCAGCAGCAGACCCATATCGGCCGGATTCAGGATCTCCGGCTCAGCCAGTACGCGGCGGCCCTCCGGCATTACGGTCAGGCCCTGGATATCTATCGGAACCTGGATAGACCCGATGGCGCGGCCCAGGCGCTTCTGGACATGGGCCGGTGCTACCGGCTTTTGGGGAATTTCCCCGAGGCGGACCGCCATTACGCGGAGGCCCTGAAACTGGCGGATGCCCTTCCCGACGGCGAGCGGCTTCGGGCGAAAATCCTCATCGAGCAGGCCAACAACGCCTGGTACCAGGCCCGATACCAGGAGGCGTTTTCACTTCAGCGCGAGGCGTTCGGCATCGCCCGCTCCATGGACTGGCCCCTCATGCAGGTCATCTGCCGCAACACCGCCGGTCTTATATGGTGGACCCTGGGGGACTACGACAAGGCGCTCCGGGAATTGACCGCGGCCCTGGAGACCACGGAACGGCTCAGGGCCAGGGACGACGAAATCGCGACGACCCTCAACAATATGGGACAGGTGCTCCGGGAAATGGGCCGGTACGAGGCGGCCATGGAGAAGTTCGACGCGGCATTGGCCATCGACGAACGGATCGGCTCCCGGTGGGCCCTGGCCCACGATTACCGGAACAAGGGGTTGACCCTGCTCCGGATGGGGCGTCCCGAGGAAGCAATGCCCTTTTTCCGTCAGGCCGCCGACGAGGCCGGGGCCATCGGCAACCGGATCAACGAGGCCAAGGCCCTCCTGGGGCTGGGGGAGGCGGCCTTCGAGCTGAAGGACCGCGCCGCCGCCGCGACCGCCTGGGAATCCGCCCTGACCATGGGCCGGGAGATGGCCCTCCGGGAAGCGACGTGGCGGGCGTTGTACGGTCTGGCCCGGATCGCCGCGGCCCGGGACGACCGGGCGTCCGCCCTGGATCGCCTCTACAGCGCCGTCGAGGTCATCGAAGGGATGCGGGCGGACATCAAGATCGAGCAGCTCCGGGACGGCTTTATCGCCGACAAACTGGCGGTCTACGAGACCCTGGCGACCCTGCTGGCCGACCTGGGCCGGCCCGATGCCGCCTTCGAGGCGGCCGAGCGGTCCCGGGCCCGGAACTTCATCGATCTTCTGGGGAACCAGCGGCTTTCCCTGGCAAACGCCGTGGATCAATCCCTTTATGAGCGGCAGGCGGCGCTGAAGTCCCGCATCGCCGAGGCGGAGGCCCTGCTGGCCCAGGCGGCCGGAGAAGGGGAACGAACAGTCTACCGCCGAAACCTGGCCGGCCTCCAGGACGAGCTGAGCGACCTGATGCTGGAGATCCAGACCCGGAACCCGCAACTCGCCTCCCTGGTGTCGGTGTCGCCCCTGTCCGCGGAAAAGCTGAAGGGGCTGCTGGAACCCGGCGTCATGCTGCTGGCCTACTACCTGACAGAGGACGAAATCCTGTTGTGGACGGTCCGGTCCGGCGGCCTCGATCTGGTCCGGACGCCCCTGCGCCGAGGGCTGCTGGCCCAAACCGTTCTCGATTACCGGCGGATGATCCAGAACCTGGAACCCCTGGAGGAGACCGCCCGGCAGCTCTATGGCTGGCTGATGAAGCCCGCGGCCGACGCCGTCGCCGGCGCCGACGTGGTGGGGATCATCCCCCACAACGCCCTCCATTACCTTTCCTTCGGGACCCTCCGGGGCCCCGAAGGCTATCTGGCGGAGACCGTCCCGCTGTTCTACCTGCCCACCGCCGGCCTTCTGGACTACACCCTGAGCCGGCGGACGGAAGAACGCAATCCCAAAGTCCTGGCCATCGGCAACCCCGACCTGGACGACCCGGCCCTGTCGCTTCCCTTCGCCGAACACGAAGTGGGCGCCATCGGATGGAATTTCCCGGATGTCGCCGTCCTCACCGAAGACCGGGCCACGGAATCATGGGTGGTCAAAAACATCGCCGATTTCGGCATCATCCACCTGGCCTCCCACGGCGAATTCGATCCCATCAACCCGCTTTTTTCCGCCGTCAAGCTGGCCAAAGGCGAGGATGCCGACGGCGATCTCGCCGCCGCCGAGGTTTTCGGCCTCAAGATCGACGCCGACATGGTGGTGCTTTCGGCCTGCCAGACGGGCCTTGGCAAAATCACCGCCGGCGACGACGTCGTCGGCCTCAACCGGGCCTTCTTCTACGCCGGCACCCACGCCATCGTCTCCAGCCTCTGGCGGGTCTCGGACGTTTCCACGGCCATGCTCATCAAAAACTTCTACCGGCAGTACGCCATCCACCGAAAGGCCGAAAGCCTCCGCCGGGCCATGCTGCACGTGAAGCAGCATTATCCCCATCCGGGGTATTGGGGGGCGTTTACGGTGGTGGGGGATTATTATTGAATCAGTGCCACGCAAATGTAGGGAGGGTTTCCGATGGCGAAAACAACCATTGAAATTCCAGACGAATATGCAGCAGAATTGGACCCGTATCGCGACAAATTGGGCGAGTTGCTATCCCGGACCCGCGGCATTATCATCCTTGAAAATTCTTCGCTGTTGTGCAAGCATTTGCTGGAAGGCGGCGAAAAATAGAGGGTTGGCGAGAAAGGATGATCCACGCGTGAAGCCGGAACAGGACGCATACGACAGCCCATGGAAGGACATCATCGAGACCTATTTCCAGGAATTCATGGCTTTTTTCTTTCCGGATGCGGCGAAGGACATTGACTGGGACCGGAAATTTGAATTTCTGGACAAGGAATTGAGCCAAGTGGTCCGGGATGCAACGTTGGGCAAACGGCTGGCGGACAAACTGGCCCGGGTCTGGCGGATGGACGGGGAAGAATCTTGGGTATTGGTGCACGTTGAGTTGCAAGGGCAATACGATGCGGCTCTATCCAAGAGGGTTTTTACTTACAATTACAGAATCTTCGATCATCACAATAGACCGGTGGCCAGTCTGGTGGTCCTTGCAGACGAGCGGCCGGGATGGCGGCCGGACGGTTTTGGCTATGAGTTGTGGGGGTGTAAGGTTGGCATCACATACCCAATAGTCAAATTGACGGACTATGAAGATCGGTGGCATGAACTGGAAGGAAGCGGAAATCCATTCGCCGTCGCGGTCATGGCGCACATAAAGACCCGGGCGACGCGGGGCGATCCCGAAGATCGACGGAAATGGAAAACCTATCTGACAAAGCGGCTTTACCGGCTTGGATATGACAAACAGGATGTGATCAATCTGTTTCATTTCATCGACTGGATGATGCGCTTGCCCGAAGAAGCGGATCACGCCTTCTGGGCGGAGATCCAAGCGTTTGAGGAGGAAGAAAAAATGAAATATGTTTCGAGTGTTGAAAAAATAGGAAGAAAACAAGGAAGGATAGAAGGCAAATGGGAAACCATTGAACTGGGCCTGCTATTGAAATTCGGGGACAAAGGCATGCACTTGATGCCGAAAATCCGCGAGATCAAAGATGTGAACCGCCTCAATATGATTAAGGATATTGTCGCGGCTTCCAATTCTCTTGATGATGTTCAAAAAATTCTTAATTAAAAGTAGTCGCTTCGAATGAATAAATGGGAAGGGAGGCAGTATAAGGCAAAAAAAGAAGGCGTGAACAAAATCGTACGACATCATTGCTTCGGAAATTTGACAATGGGGCCAGGAGAGGCAATTATGCTGATTGTAAACCACTGAATAAAATAATCTAATTGTTATGCCACAATTATTTTACCCCATTCGCCAACACAAAAATCACCGCCGGAGACGACGTCGTCGGCCTCAACCGGGCCTTTTTCTACGCCGGCGCCACGCCATTGTCTCCAGCCTCTGGCGGGTGTCGGACGTCTCCACGGCCATGCTCATCAAAAACTTCTACCGGCAGTACGCCATCCACCGAAAGGCCGAAAGCCTCCGCCGGGCCATGCTGCACGTGAAGCAGCATTATCCCCATCCGGGGTATTGGGGGGCGTTTACGGTGGCGGAGGTTTTATATGATAATAAATCCAGCCTTTTGATAGAATTGTTGGAAAGTGAACCTGCTATCGCTACCCTTCAACGATGATGCTCCTCTCCCTGAGCATTCTCTGCTCCACGATCAATCACCTGATGTTCAAGGCGTTTCAGCGGCTGGATGTCGCCGTGTTGCCGGCCATTGTGGTCAATTATCTCGTCTGCATCGGGGTCGGGTATCTCTCGATGGAGGGGACGGCGGACGGCGGGCAGTCCCTTGGCGGGGCGTTGCTCCTCTTCGCCGTTCTCCAGGGGGCGTTGCTGATCGGATCCTTTTTTCTTATGTCCGCCACCACCCGGAAAAACGGCGTGGGCGTGGCGGCCCTTGCGGCCCGGCTGGCCGTCATCCTGCCCACCGTGACAGCGTTTTTTCTCTACGGCGATTCGGCCCACGGGCTCAAGCTCGCGGGGATCGGCATCGCCGTCGTGGCCCTCTACCTCGGTTCCTTTGAAAAGGATGCAAGCCAGGCCCTCGACAGGGGACTTCAGCCCCTGCCGATAGTGTTGTTTCTGTCCTTTGGCATGAACCTCGTCCTGGCCAAATACGTCCAGGTGCATCACCTCGACCGAATGACCTACCATGGCTACCTGATGTACGCCTTTGGTTTTGCGTTTCTGTCCGGACTGGTCCTGTGGGTCTGCAAACGCGCCCGGGGACGGCCGCCCGCCCGGCGAAAGGACATCCTTGCCGGGGTCCTGCTCGGCGTCAACAATTACGGGTCGCTCTACTTCATGATCCGGACCATCGCCCAGCCGGGGTGGGAAAGTTCCGTAGTCTTTCCCACCATCAGCGCGTCGGTGGTGATGTTGAGCTTTCTGGGGGCGTTCGCCATCTTCGGGGAGCGGGCCTCGCGCCGAAAGCTGACGGCCCTTGTCGTGGGGGTGGCGGCCATCGTTTTGATCAACAGTCGGTAAGCGCCAGGGAAATTGTCATGGCTATTTTCGTTGCGGTGCGCGATCTCGTCATCTCCATTGCGGGCATCTGGTATTTCGAGTTTTACCGGGACTATACTTTTCCCGAAGAAAAAAACCTGCTGCTCTATTTCGTCGCCGTCCCCATCATCTGGTCAACGCTCATCCAGATCTGGACCACCACCCGGTACAGCGAGCAAAAGAACCGGGTCATGTATGTTTTTACCCACATTATGGCGGTGCTGCTGCTGATCTCCACCGTCTTTTTGATCAGCGCCACGCTGAACACCATCGCCGAAACCCTCGACCCTTTCGGCGTCGCGCTGTTCCATTTCGTGGGGTGGACGGTGATCCTGTCGCTGATCTACTACGACATGGTGGACATCTGCCGGGGTGGATCTTGATGGGCGGACGCGCCCAAGGTCGGGGCCGGGGCCGGGGCGTCGATCATTCGGCACTCAGTCCTGCCTGCCGGGCTGGAGGACAGAATCCAACCCTGCCGGCGGATTTTCCGGCCCCATCCCAGCAAACTGTCTTCCCTGGCGACGGTGATATTGACCGGCAGGGGGACGTAGTCCGGCGCGATGTAGATCTCGGCCGTCACCGAACCCGCATCCCGGGACAGGGCCGCCCGGGAGACGACGCCGATGGCCATCTCCCGGCGGCAGACCGGCGCCCCGGCCGCGGTCGGCCTTTTTCCGGCGCCGTTGCCATGACCGTCAGGCTGCCCGGCTCGACGACGGCGGGATGCGGCGGATCTTCCACGCCCCTGAAATGGTTTTTGAAAGATCCGTTGCCGGGACGCCCCGAAGGCCCACATGGGGGCGGACGATCCAGAACCGGCTGCCGTCCCGGGCCATTTCCCGCGCGGACGGGTCAAGGCGCGCCTCGATTTCCACGGCCCGGCCGTCGGAAGTCAACTGGACCGCGCTGATCCGGCCGCCCCTGTGCCGAACGGCGTCGCCCACTTGGATGCCGCGGCCGCGGGCAAACCGGATGGTGATGGGAAGGTCGTCGGAAAAGACGGCATTGCAAGCCAGAACGGCGGCGGCCGGGCGGCATCCTCACATGACCAGCGACGCCATTATGGAAGCGAGGATCATCGCCACCGTCACGAGGGTCGGTGTCAGCAAAAAGGCCCGCTGTTCATCAAGATTCAGCATCTCGACCAGTGCGCCGAAAATCAGGAGAAGGCTAAAAGACAATCCGAAGATCAGCAGGATCGGAACCACCTTGACCATGCCGACGGTGGAGACCCAGATCCATGCCAGGAGAAGGGCCACTGTCGTGGGCAGCAGGGTGAGACCGGCGCAGAAAAGGCTCTGCTGAATGTCGAGGGCGCCGGTTTTTCCCAGACGGCCCAGAAGGACAAATCCGCCGAAAAGCGCGGCCACCGGAATCAGGCACACCACAAACAAACCGGCATAATCCCCGCCGTCCATCCGGATAAACGGTCCGAAAATCCCCCGGAGCATGCCGATGATCATGAGAAACAAGGCGACCACGTTCAGCAGGCTTCCAACGGCCCCGCCGATCAGGGTGTTCTGGCCAGAAAGCTGATCGAGCACTCTCCGTTGCCCTGAAAGGGGATGGGACATAAAAAGAGAGAGCATGTCGCCGATGCCGGCCGACGCTCCGGTTGTTCCTTCAGTCGACTGGTTTTCGGATCGTTCTTCGCCTTCGGGTTCCATTTCCGTCATTCGCGTCTCCTTCCTTCTGAATCGATTGTGTTTTGCATTTGATTGGCGGCATTTCCCGGTCCAACGACAAACCTTCCAATTCCCAGGAGCATGCGAAGCGCCTTCCCAAAAAAAAAGATTTGTCGGCATGAAATGTTGCCTGTGTGTAATTCGGTTGTCAATTAAAATCGGGAATAAACCAGAAAGACGTCCCGTTTTCCAACAATGCGATGGCGGCGGATATTTTGACTTGAATGTTTTTTCAGAGTTGCTATAACAATATCCGGACCGCCAACAGAGAGAAAAGAAGTGGATGGTCATTGATTTGGCGATTTTTTTCACTCTTAACATCAAGAAAAGGAGAAAAGAATGAACCGATTGAACCCAAAGAACCTGATTGTTGTCATCCTGTTTGCAGCATCCCTGATCGCCGCCGGGCCGGCAAGCGCCGCCGACGAGATTAAAATCGCCAGCGTGAGCTGGACCGGCGTCACCGTCAAGAGCGAGCTGGCGGTCAACATCCTGAAAAGCCTCGGCTACGAAGCCTCTTACATGATGGTCTCCGTGCCCATCGTCTACAAGGCCCTGTCCATGGGCGAGGCCGATTTTTTCCTCGGCAACTGGATGCCCTCCATGGCCAACATCGCCACCCAGTTCTTCGAGGACGGCAGCGTGATCAAATACGTGGCCAGCATGCCGGGCGCCAAATACACCCTCGCCGTGCCGACCTACGTCTATGAGGCCGGACTCCAGGATTTTTCCGACATCGCCAAATACGCCGACAAGCTGGATCACAAAATCCACGGCATCGAGGAGGGCAACGACGGCAACCTGATCATCCAGAAGATGATCGACAACGACATGTTCGGGCTGGGAAAATTCGAACTGATTCCTTCCAGCGAGGTCGCCATGCTGTCCGAGGTTCAGTCGTTTATGCGTGAAGGCAAATGGGTCGTATTTCTGGGCTGGGCGCCCCACTACATGAACGAGATCCTCGACATGAAATACCTGTCGGGCAGCACCGCCGAAACCTTCGGGGAGGACGACGGCACCGCGACGATCTACACCAACACCCGGAAAGGATTCGCGAAGGATCAACCCAATCTCGGCGAATTTCTGCTGAATTTCAAATTCCCCATCCCCATGATGAACCAGATCATGGCCAACCTTCACGAGGACAAGCGCCTGACCACGGAGCGGGCCGGCCTGCTGTGGATCAAGGACCATCCGGACATCTACAAGGGATGGCTGGACGGCATCACGACCATCGACGGCAAGCCCGCCCTGCCGGCGTTTGAAAAATTTCTGGCGACCGTCAAAGAATAGACGATAAATCGCAAGCCCCATGCCTCCGGGCAATCCAAAATCCGGCCCGGAGGCCCCTTCATTTCCCGACCCCCAACCTGTCGCTGAAGCCGACTCTCTCCCATTCCTCCCTTTATAATCCTCCCGTTTTGTTCACGCCGGATCAATCCCGTTGATTTTAGCGCTTCCTTTTGTTATCAATCGATTTTCTGTGGATTTTATCAGGGGAAGGGATTGATGAGGAATCAGATTTAGATCGCCATGGGATACCGCGAACATCAGGATTCGGACACGCTGGCTTTCCTCGGCATGGCGGTGGTCGTTGTGGTATTCGTCCTCTACTTGCTCAGAAAGGGCGGCGCCGGCGGCGGAACCCATGCGCGGGACGCCGGCCCCGACCCTCTTGCCAGCCGGGAAGCGCCCGCCGCGGTGGGCGCTTCCGCCGATGCCGGGGCCTCCGACCCGACCGAAGCCTTTGCGGCCGACGATCGGGCCGTCCATTTCATGGCCGAGGACATCAAAGGGATTTTCCTGGTGGTCACCTCCGGGGCGCCGCAAACCCAGATGGTGGCCATGTCCCTGGCCAACCAGGTGCTGACCAAAGGCCGATCCGTCCGGGTGCTGCTGTGCGACGCCGGCGGGGACCTGGCGTTGCACAGCTCCCCGGACGTTGTCTTCAAGCCGCTGGACAAATCGCCAAAAATGCTGATGAAAAACCTGATCAACAACGGCGTGAAGGTGGAGGTCTGCCCCTTTTACCTGGCCAACAACGGCAAATCGACCCTGGAACTCATCGACGGGGTGGGGCAGGCGGCGCCGCCCGACGTGGCGGACGGTCTGCTGGCCCCGGGCATCAAACTATTTACCTTTTGAATCGTCCCCCTCCTTTGGAAAGGCGCGCGTCATGCCGATTATCGATCATATTCCCGCCGTCCTTCGCGTCCTCCTGATCTTCTGCGTCGTTTTGGGGGCCATGAGAAAAAAGGTGAGTCTGGGCAACGCCTTCATGCTGGGCGCGGTCCTGCTGGGCCTCGTTTTCGGGCTCGGGCCGGTCGCCATCGCCCGCTCCGCCGTTTTTTCCCTGATCCACCCCAAAACCCTGGCCCTTTCCGGCGTCGTCTGCCTCATTCTGGTGCTGAGCCACAGTCTGGAGGCGGCCGGTCAGATGCAGCGGCTGCTGGATCGGTTTCGGGGGTTGATCCGGAACCCCGGACTCAATCTGATCCTCTTTCCGGCCCTCATCGGTCTGCTGCCCATGCCGGGCGGCGCGATCTTTTCGGCGCCCATGGTCAAGCACCTGGGGGAACGACGAGGCCTTTCCGCGGCCCAGCTCAGCTACACCAACTATTGGTTCCGCCACATCTGGGAATACTGGTGGCCCCTCTATCCGGGCGTACTGCTGACCACCGCCATGGCCGGGCTCGACATCTGGATCTTCATCCTCTTTCTCTTCCCCCTGACCCTGGTGGCCGTGGCCGCCGGGTTTTGGCCCCTCAAAGGCCGCCTGGGAGGGCCCATCGAACTCAATGGGTCGCGCCGGGATCAGGCCGGGGCGTTTTTCAGGGAACTGACCCCCGTGCTGATCGCCATCGGCTTCGGGCTGGCATTCGGATCGATTTTTTCACTGGCGTTTCAGGAGAAGGGGGCCGCCGCGGCCAAGGAACTGGGGTTGATTCTGGCCCTGATGATGGCCGTGGGGTGGGTCTGGCGGGCCAACGGATTCTCGGGGGGGCAAAAAAAGGCGATCCTCCTGAAGCCGGAGCTGCTCCGGATGTTCTACATGATCGCCTCGATTCTCATCTTCAAGGGGATGCTGGAGGACAGTCAGGCCGTCACGGCGGTGAGCGAGGAGTTCGTCCGGTGGCGCATACCGTTGATGCCCATCGCCGTCTTGCTTCCGTTTCTGGTGGGGACGGTGGTGGGAATCACCATCGCCTTCGTGGGCACGACATTTCCCATCCTGATTTCATTGATCGGGACCTTCGGGGAGACCCAATATATCCTCCCCTACATGATGCTGGCCCTGGCCTGCGGGTTCGTGGGCGTGCTCTTCTCGCCCCTCCACCTCTGCCTTCTGCTCACCAATGAATATTTCCACACCAGTCTCGGCCCGGTCTATCGGCAGCTTCTGGTTCCCTGCGCGGCGCTGATGGCGTGCAGCATCCTCTATTTTTTCTTTTTGCGCGGCCTGGTCTTCTAAGGTCGGCCCTCGACCACATCCCGCAGGGTTTGGAGCCAGGCGGCCACCTGGGTGAATACGAGGAATTTGCCGTAGACCTTCCGCTGGGCGTTTTTGGCCAGCCGTTCCCGGTGCATGGGGCTCTGGAGGATCGATTCCAGCCCATCCGCCATGCCGTCGACGTCTTCGACGTGCTGGTTGATGCAGCCGTCCACATCGTCGTCGATCTGCTCCCGCAGGCCGGTGGCGTCGGAGGTCAGCACCGGTTTCCGCTTCCACATGGCTTCGGTGGCGGTGAGACCGAACCCTTCCTGGAGCGAGTTCTGGACCACGAGCGAGGAGGCCCGCTGGAGAACGTTCACGATCAGCGCGTTCTCTTTTCGGGAGGCCATGGGAAGGGCCAGGATCGCGATGTCCCGCTGAACCGGTTCTGAAAGGGATGTGTAAACGCCTTTCAGCTCTTCCAACACCTCGACGCCCTCGGGATCATCCTGGATGGAATCCGGATCGGGGCCGGCCAGGACCAGGCGGACGATATCCATTCGTCGTTTGTGCCGGTCGCTTTCCCACTCGCTCTCGAGCCGCTCTCTGGCCCGGCGCTTCATCTCCACAAACCCCTGAAGGAGGGGCAAAAATCCTTTGAGCCGGTCCCACCGGGAGACCTGGGTGACGATGGGGCGGTACATCAGCCCGATTTCGTGGGCGTTAATGGCCGGGGCGAAGCTTCCATCCGTCTCCATACGGCGGACCGGGTGGTCGAAGGGCGGGGTCAGCACCGGCTGGTGAGCCCTGGCGAGCCGGGAATTGCACATGATCCCGGTCATTTTGACCGGCTCCAGATCCCGGTTCTTGTGATTCATGGGATCGATGGCCGGATGGATGATGCGGAACTTCTCATGGAGATACCCGGGGACATATTCCGTCGCCGTGAAAACGGTCTGTTCGTACCGGTCGGAGTAGGGGGCGAGGAATTCCCATGCATGGCGGGTCCGGTCGGTATCCGCGGCCACCCCGATGTGGCACCGCCAGATGGCGTGGATGTCCATTTCAGCCTTGAGCATGTGCCCCAGGGCCATGGGCTGGGGATCGTGGACGATGAGAATGTCGCCCGGTTTCAGATGGGGCTTGAGCGCATCGGCGTTTTTCCGGTTCACCGACTCGTAGATCTCCCGCTCCGTTTGACCCAGATTCATTTGGCCGGAATCGTGGATGAGGTTGTGGATGTTTTTGGTCAGCGAGAAAAATTCTTTCTGGTCGGCCCCGATCACCGCCCACCGGACGTCGAGCCCCAGATCGCAACACAGGGAGATCAACTTGGGAAGCATCTCGGCGACCCCGCCCCCCTGGGCCGTGGAATTGATCATCCAGATCGTCCGGTCCTTCAGGGAGGGAACCAGAACCCCCGCTTTTTCTTTCAGCTCGCTTACGGCTTTGGATAGAAAGGTGACTTTCCCATAATCTTCCAGCCGAATGCTTTCATTGACCTCAACGAAATCGATCATAATGATGCGCTCCCCTCGGTTGCACTTTCCCATTCGAACCGGACGATATTCCGTTCGGCCCGGTCGAATTCAATGCCGATGAGGTAGA
>CAZZBE010000124.1:0-13112 GCA_964652715.1 uncultured Desulfobacteraceae bacterium | reverse complement strand
CCGACGCCAAAAAGCCGAAGAAAAAGCGGAAACGGCGACGGCGGAAGCGGAAGCCAGACCAGAACTAAAACCGGACCAGAATTAAAACCGGGCCAGAATTAAAAAAAGAGCGGTCATGGAAACGGCGGCGACATGCCCGGAAAAGACAGAAAGGACACCCCCCTCATGATCATCGAATACAAAGGAAAGAAACCCGCCATCGGCCGGGATGTTTTCATCGCCCCCACGGCCGTGATCATCGGCGACGTGACCATCGGCGACAAGGCCAGCATCTGGTACGGCGCCGTCATCCGGGGCGACATGGAGCCCATCCGGATCGGCCGGGAGACCAATATCCAGGACAACTGCGTGGTCCACACCGACTGGGGCAAGCCCGTCGTTATCGGAAACAAGGTCACGGTGGGCCACCAAGCGGTGGTCCACGGCTGCACCATCGAGGACAACTGCCTCATCGGCATCTCCGCGTCGGTGCTCAACGGCGCGGTGGTGAAGACCGGCTCCGTGGTGGCGGCCGGATCGGTGGTCCGGGAGGGACAGACCGTGGGGCCCTACCATCTGATGACCGGGGTGCCGGCCGAGATGAAAAAGGACCTGGGGGAGGGGATCGTGGCGGTGCTGGACGAACCGGCCGACATCTACGTCAACCTGGCCCGGGAACACATCGGCCTCTTCCCGGCGGATGGCTGACCGTCCCGACGAACGCGGACGGTCCTTCCGGGTCCGCCGGCGGCTGTCGCTGCGGCTGGCCGGCTATGCGGTGTTCGTCGGGCTGCTCCTGGGGCTGATTCTCAGCGGCGTCCAACTCGCGCTGGATCTCCTGGGAGAACGGGAGCGCATCAAGGCCACGGTCCGCCAGGTGGTCAACACCGTCCGTGAACCGGCGGTGCGGGCCGCCTACGAAGTGGACGACGAGCTGGCCCGCGGCATCGTGGCGGGGCTTTTCCAGTACGCGCCCATCCGCCGGGTCGAGGTGGTGGACGACTACGGAACGGTGCTGGCGGAAGGGGAGCGGCCCCGGCTGGGAGGACGGATGGAATGGCTGGTCCGCTGGACCTTCGGCGGGGACCGGGTTGTCTCCATACCCCTCCGGATTCAGGAGGGAAGCCCGCCCATCGGCCGGATCACCGTGGCCGCGGACAGCCGGCGGTTCGCCGTCAACTTCTTCCGGCGGGCCAGGGCGACCCTCGTCGGGGACCTGCTCCGGAACCTCTTCCTGGCCGGCCTCCTGGCCCTGATCTTCTACTACAGCGTCGCCCGGTCCCTGCGCCGGATGGCCGTGCAGGTCTCCGAGGTGGACCCCTCGGCGCCGGCGGTCCGGCCGGTGGACATTCCCAAACGACACCGGACCGATGAACTGGGCGTTCTGGCGGAAGCCGTCAACCGGCTCCTCATCGCCTCGGAGGCCAACCTGGCCACCCGGCGGGAGGCCGAAGACCGGCTCCAGCGCCAAAACGAAACCATGGCGGCCCTCCACGAAACGGCCCTGGGGCTCATCAGCCGTCTCGACCTGGGGGATCTGCTTGGGACCCTGATCAAACGCGCGGCTCGCCTGGTCAAGGCCGCCGACGGATTCCTCTATATTTACAATGCCGAAGCCAACCGCCTGGAGGTCAAGGCGGGATACGGGGCCCTTACCAGGCTGATCGGCTTCCAGCTCGCCCCCGGCGAGGGGATGTGCGGCCGGGTGTGGCGGTCGGGGGCGCCCATGAGCGTGGCGGACTACCAGACCTGGCCCCACCGGATTCATCACCCGGCCTTCGACGGGATGCGGGCCGTGGTTACCATCCCCATCCCCTCCCGGCCCAACCTTCCGGGGGGCGTCCTGGGATTGACCAAAGAAGACCCCGGGGACCGGTTCGGCGAAGCCGATATCGACATCATGGAACGGTTCGCGGAACTGGCCTCCATCGCCCTGGAAAACGCCCGGCTCTACACCCGGCTCCAGGAGGAACTGGCCGAGCGCCGGCGGGCGGAACGGGAACGGGAGCGGATGGAGGCCCAGTTCCTCCATTCCCAGAAGATGGAGGCCATCGGGGCCCTGGCCGGCGGCATCGCCCACGATTTCAACAATATCCTGGCGCCCATCATCGGCTTCGCCCAACTGGGCCTTCGACGGCTGCCCGACGACCCCGAAAGCGCCCAAAAATATCTGGACGAAATCCTCAACGCCGCGGAGCGGGCCCGGGACCTGGTGCGCCAGATCCTCGCCTTCAGCCGGAAATCCGACGGGGAGCGCAAGCCTTTGGCGGTGCAGCCCATCATCAAGGAGACGGCCAAGCTCCTGAAGGCGACGCTTCCCGCAGACATTGAGGTGGCGGTCGACATCGACCCGGACTGCTCTCCGTCGGACATCATCCCTTCCCAGATCCACCAGGTGATCATGAACCTCTGCACCAACGCCTATCACGCCATGCGGGAAACGGGCGGGATTCTGACGGTCGCCCTGGCGGAATGGGAGGGGGGGACCGGCGATCCCCCCGATCCGCCCCCGGGCCGGTATCTGCGGGTTTCGGTAACGGACACCGGCCACGGCATGGACCCGGAGACCCTCCGGCACATCTTCGAACCCTATTTCACCACCAAACCGGACGGGGAGGGCACGGGAATGGGGATGTCGGTGGTATACGGCATCGTCAAGGCCCATGGCGGGGAGATCACGGTCCACAGCCGGCCGGGGGAGGGAACGACGATCCACGTCTTTCTGCCGGCGGCCGCCCCCGAGACGCGGATGCCGGACGGGGAAGCGTCGCCCGAGCTGACGGGGGGCGCCGAGTCGATCCTCCTGGTGGACGACGAGGTCTCGGTGGCCCGGGTGGAGCGGACCATTCTGGAGGAACTGGGATACGACGTTGTCGTTGAAAGCGACGCCGGACAGGCTTTGGAGCGGCTCCGGCGGGCGCCGGACCGGTTCGACCTGGTGGTCACCGACCTGTCCATGCCCCGGATGACGGGGATCCGGCTGGCCGAAAAAATCCGCGTCCTGCGGCCGGATCTGCCGGTGATCCTGTGCAGCGGATACCGCGACGGCGTCGGCTGGGAAAAAGACATGTCCGGGGAGAACCGGTGGTTTTTGAAGAAACCGGTGACCGTCGGCGATCTGGCCCGGGCCGTTCGCCAGGCCCTGGGGGACGGCCCCGAAGGCGACGGCGCGGGAATGGGCTGAATCAGGCTCTTAAAGTCCGGTTTCCCCGAGAGCAACGGCCAGGATTTCGACAAGGGAAAGGCCGGCGGCGGCCAGATCGGCGCCAAAGGCGATGACCCCGTCCTCATGGCCTTCCATGATGAAAACGCCCCGATCGCCGGATTGGGTCCGCCGCAGGAGGTCCGCCGCGGCTTCGGCCATGGCGACCGTGCCGTGGGCCGCTTCGGGCGGGGTGGCGGGGAGGCCGGCGTCGAGGCCGTATCGCCAGATGGGGGGGGCGTGGACGTGGATGACGGCGCCCACCGACGGCCGTCCGTCGTAGAGGGCGGCGTGGGCCAGGGATTCCGAGGACGGGGGCGTCGGGCCGTGGGCCGTTGCCCGGTTGCCGGCGACGTCCCAGTCCGACACCACGGCCCAGTGGCGGCCGTCGAGGTCCGCGATGTGGCCGGTCTGGGAGCCGGAAACGATAAACCCCCCGCCGGCGTCCGGATGGCGGCGGCTGATGTTGCCGAACCCGTACCCGTCGTACCGGTCCGGCGCCTGGCCGATGAGCCCGAGAAGGTACAGGATTCGACGCCACGCCAGGAGGTCCGTTAACAGGACTGTTTCCAGGGCCGGGCCCGGGGTGTAATCGAGCCGGAACTGAATGACGCCTTCGGCGTTCGCCATATCGCTATTCCTCCTCTCCCAGGGCCAGAACCTCCGCGTCGAAGATCAGCACCCTGCCGGGCCGGATGGTCCGGTAATCGATGTTCATCATCTCCGCCGCCTTTTGCCAGACCTGCTGACGACCCGTGCCGACGACCTTTTTGCAGATCTGGGAAAAGGTGTCGCCGCTCTGGACCTTGTAGGCCACCCGGCCGTCGCTCAGAGGGAGGATCTCCCCCGGCTCCGGGTCGTCCGCCAGTTGTCCGGCGGCGGGCTGAGTCGCAGGGGGGGAAGGCGCGGTGGGCGTCGCCGTATCGTCGGCATCGGCGGCCGGGGTTTCCGGATCTTCCGGCAAGCCCCCGTCGCCCGGCGGGACATCCGCGATCGGTTCCGGCGCGTCCGGAGGGGCGGGGTCGGCGGGCGGCCCGTCCGGGGCGGGTTCCGGGGCCGGCCGGGGAACGGCGGGCGCCGGCGCGCTTTCCGGCACGGGGGGTTCCGGCGGCGAGACCGGGGAAGGGGGCGGGGTTTCCGCGGGCTGAATCCTTTCCAGCCGGTTTTCCACGATGCTGACGGCGCTGGGGAAAAGGGTGTTGCCCACCGCCGTCATGAGGATGATGATCACAAGGGCCGTCACCGCAAAGGCCAGAATCGCCAGGAGTAACTCCTTTACCATGCCGCCGTCCTCCATTTACATCAGCCCCCGTTCCCTGGCCATGTTCATATAGGTTTCAACCGTATGAGCCGGCGGCACGCGCCGGTCTTCCGGTCCTTTTTCCACCAGCCGCAGGGCGTCGAATTCGCAGAGGGCCACGCAGAGGCCGCAACCGATGCACCGTTCGGCGAGAATCCGGGCGGTCTCTTCCACCTCGATGGCGGCCATCTGGCATCCATCCACGCAGGCCTCGCAGGCCGTGCAGTTCTCAGGATCGGCTTCGGCGCGGAAGCTGGCGCAGACCGCGTCGGCGGGGGTTTCCAGGGTGTTGAGGTTCTTGAGGATCTGGCAGCAGTCGCCGCAGCACATGCAGATGTTCATGGGCCGCTGGGAATTGCCCGCCTGGAGGACCAGGCCGGCTTCCACGCCCTTGTGGAGGAGGTCAACGGCCTCGTCCCCGTCGATGGATCGGCCCAGCCCGTTTTCCTCGTAAAAAAAGGCGCCGCCGCCGAAGACCAGGCAGGTCTCCATGGGCTTGCCGCACCCCTTGCCCACCATTTCGTGCTCCCGCCGGCAGATGCAGGGGGCGACTACGATTTTTTTCTGTTTCCGGACCATTTTTTCCACTTCGTCGTAGGGCATGATGGTCGTTTGCGCCGAAATGGACCGGGCCACCGGCACGACCCGGAGCTGTTTGGTCTTGGTCCGCTCCCAGCTCTTTTTCATGAGGGTCGGGACATATTCGTTGAAATCCCGGATGAGATCTTCGTCCAGATCGTTGACGTGGTATTCCCAGATGCCGATGACGAACTGGGCCGCCATATAGCGGGTTTCGCCGTTTTTGGTCATGCGGAAGACGAGCCCCTTGCGGGACATGTCCGCCAGGGCGTCGGCCAGGGGGCCGGGATCGACGCCCAATCGGTTTGCGATGGCCGCCGGCGTTTCGGGCATCATGATGAGGCCCGCGGCGATCTCCGCCTCTTCCGGGGTGAACAGCTGTTTCAGAATCCGCAGTTCCACGCCGGATTCGGTGGGGGGGAACCCGGCGGGCAGGTTGTCGAGGTGGGCGGCCAGCCGCGTGTAGACGTCTTCCATCCTTGATCAGTCTCCTTTCAGACAGGCGATGAAGTCCCCGACGACCCGATGGACCCGGGGGGCGCAATCTCCTAAAATAATGCAATGGCGCTGGAAGTCAAAGAGGACGTACCGCTTGTCCTCCCCGCCCAGTCCATCGAAAATCCGCCGGGAGCCGCCGGCGTCGGCCAGGGGGTCCCGGCTGGTGTGAACGACCAGGGCCGGCGCCTTGACGTCGGGGAAGCGGGGTTCGATGGTCTCCATAAGGGTCTCCACCTCCCGGATGCCGGAGACCGGGTTGCGCAGATAGCTGATGCCGGGGTTTTCCGGCGCGTTGTCGATGAACTCCTTCTGGATGTCGGACCGCCGGATCATGCGTTTGAGCCACTGCCAGGCCTCGGAGGTGGCCGAATAGCCGGCGGACAGGTCCTGGAGACGGCGGGGCGGCGAGACGGCGAACACCCCGGCCGCCTCCTTTCCCACCCGGGCCGCCAGGTCCAGGGCCAGGGCCGCGCCGGTGGAAAACCCCCCGAGCACCACTGTCTTGCAGATGTTCCGGATGACGGCGAACCCCTCGTCCACGGACCGCACCCAGTCGGCGTGGGTCCGGATGGCCAGATCCTCGGGCGACGTGCCGTGGCCCCGGAGCCGGGGGGCGTAGACCCAGTAGCCCTGGCGTCCCAGGTAGAGGGCCAGTTTGGCCACCTCGAAAGGCGCCGCCATGTAGCCGTGGACCAGCAGAATCCCGGTGCGGTGGGATCTCCCCCGGATGAGAAAAGGCCGCCCGATATGCTCCTCCCGGGTTTCGTCCTTGACGTAGAAGGACCGGTAGTCGGCCTTGTATTCCTCCAGGGCCGCTTCGATGAGGGGGGAGAAGATCCGGGACCGGAGCCGGAACCGGGGGGTCCAGGCCAGGCGGCGGAGGGTTTTCTGGAGGGGCTTGAGGGGCTCCACCTCGTTGGCCATCACCGAGATGGGGTTGTCGATGCGGATCCGGTGGAAATCCAGGGCCGAAACGAACCGGTCGGGGTTCTTGACGATCCGGCGGCCCTCCCGCCGGACCACGCCCTTTTCCACGGCCAGGGCGATAAATTCCCGGTATCGCCCTAACCGGTCGTCGGTGATCAAATGGAGCTGCTCCCGGCCCAGGCTCGAATGCAGGTGGAGGCCCATCCGGTCCAGCCCGCTCGCGGCTGCCAGGTAAACCCGCCGGCGGAGGTCGTATTCGTCCATGGTCCGTCGGGGATGGAGCTTGAGAATGGAGGCGAACAGGTGATCGTGGTTGATGGTGGTCATGTCGTAGATGGCCGCCATGTAGCGTTTCATGATTTTCAGGGCCGTCTTCCGGAGGACCGGTTTGGCGGGGATGGGGTCGTCGAAGTCGAATCGCCGCCGGCTGGCGATGTCCCGCCCGATGGCCGATTTCTTCAGGTAGTCGGCGATGGGGATGGGATCGCCGAACCGGATGTCCACGTCGGCGCCGGACAGGAGGAGGGTCCCTTCGGTCATCAGCTCCTCCAGGGCCCGTTCCGGCAGGTTCTCCAGGAAGTTTTCGGCCAGTTCGCTGAGAAGGTTCTCCTTGGCCCGGATGGGGTAGAAGGTGATGTTGACCGGCACGATAAACGTGGCGCCGCCCACCGCCGGCGCCAGATCCTCGATGCCGAAAAGGTCCCGCAACCGTTTCGCTTCTTCGGGCATGAGGTCGGCGATGGCCGCCAGGCGCTGGCGGTAGAACTCCGTGCGCAGGGCCAGGGTGGCGGCGCCGGTGTGGGGCGGGTGCTTGCCGCCGGCGTAGGAGATCATGAACCGGCCCTTTTCCACGATCTTCTTGTTCTTGACCATCCGCCCCTCGGGGAAGATGATCCAGTGGGCCTCCCCGGTCAGGAGGCTCTTGACGATGAGCAGATCCCGGTCCGGGTCCCGGGTGGAGACCACCCCCACCCGGTCCAGGAACGATCCCAGCGCGCCTTTGAAGAGTCCGGCGTCCCCCAGGGACCAGATGGGCGCATGGGCGACCTGGCTGATGTGGTAGGGAAGCAGGAGGGTCTCCAAGCGGGTAAAATGGTTGATGACGAAGATGATGCTCCCATTAGGAATGCGCTCCCCGCCGTGGAGGGTCACCCGGGCTTTGAGCAGGCGGGAGAGGGTCTTGATGGCCAGGCCGGTGGTTCGGTAGGCGAAGGGGTTCACGGGGTTCGGTCTCCTCCTTGGGGTTCGGGGTCGGCGGCCTCCCGGAGGCGGTGAAAGACGTCGGCCGCGATGGCTGCGGAGGCCCGGGCCATGGCGCGGCTCATGGCGGCGGCCACTGCCCGGGGCGTTTTGCGCTCGCAGGGTTCCTGTTCGGTGTAGGACCGCTGGAGCAGGATCCGGCGGCTCACATCCGGTTCGTCGGTTTCGATGAGGGCGATCCGCAGCGTCAGGGCCGCCCACCATTTGCCGGGTTCGTCCCGTTCATGGAAGGTTTCGACGGTTCCCTCGATCACGTGGGTGGCCGGCAGGTTGCGGTCGAAGACAAAGACGCTCTTGAAGCGGCCGGTCGCTTCCAGGTCCCGGGCCAGGAAATGGGGGACCATTTCCGCCGGATTGGCCCACCAGCGGTGGTAGACGTAGGCGTCCCGGCGGAAGTCGGCGTCCCGGTAAACGATCCGGTTGGAATCGTAAAAAGGCGAGATGCCGAACCGGTCCACCCGCAGGACAAAGGGGAGAACGCCCCGGGCCGCGATGACCGGCGGATCGTACTCCAGGGCGTAATAGTCGATGTCGGGGGGCGGATCGCCGATGCCCCCGCAGCCGGGGGCCAGGGCCGCCAGAAGGAGCACGGAAAGGAGGAGGGATCGGAACCGGATCATGGAGATCCTTCCGGGGGTCCTTCGCTGGGTCGTCATCGGCCGCTCCCTTCGATCTGTCGGGGGGGCGGCGGCTCGCCCAGCAGGAGCTGGGCCGGATGGGTGGCGATGGTCTCGGCGAAGGCCTTCAACGTTTCGGAGGTCTTTTCCAGGTTCTGGAGAATGATCATCAGGGACCGCTGAAAATAGGAGATTTGTTCCCGGGAGGCGACGATGGTTCGCGATCCCTCATCGAGTAACGTCTCGGCGCTTTCCAAAGACCGGCGGAATTGTCCGAGGGCCCGGCCGATCTCCCCCCGGTTGGCCGACACCAGGGCGTCGAGATCGCCGCTGGTATCGTGGACGGCCGCCAGAATCCGGTTGGCCGATCCCAGGAGGCCGTCCACCCGTTTCCGCGCATCGGCGACCATGCCGCCCGCCCCGGCGGTGATCTCCTCCAGGTGGACCGACGTCCGTTCCAGGGCGGTCATGATCCGGTGAATCCGCTCCCGGTCGAAGGTCTTGTCCAGGGCGGCGAAAAATTCCCGGATGTCTTTCGATACCGACTTGATTTCCGCATCGGCCAGGGCTTGATTGAGGGTGTCGAAGGTGGACTGGAGCTTGTCGGAGATCGCTTCCACCTCCAGGGCGTTGAGCTGGTTGAGCACCGAATCGACGCCCTTGAAGAGCCGCTGCAAGTCCGAGGGGCGGGTCGGCGCCACCGGGTAGTCGGGCTCGAAACCCAGCTTGGGCGCCGACGGGGCCTCCCCGGTCTTCCGGTCCAGTTCCAGGTACATGATGCCGGTGATGCCCACCGACCGGAGCCGGACCACCATGCCTTTTGTCGGATCAAGGTCCACGTCCGACTCGATGACGAAGATCACCTCCACCAGCACGGCGTCGGGCGCCACGGCGATCCTCTCCACCCGGCCCACGGTGACGCCCCGGTATTTGACCGCGGAATCCCGCTCCAGCCCCTGGACCGATTCGTCGAAATAGGCGGCGTATTTGTCCCCGGTCCGGAGGTAGTTGGACATGCCCAGCCACAAAATGGCGGAGAGGGCCAGGGCCAGCCCCGCCAGCACGAAGATTCCCACGGCGATCTTGGTCCGGTTGGAGGCCATGGGCTAACCGGCCTCCGAGGTTTCCGGGCGGGGATCGCGGTTGAAAAACCGCCGCACCCGGGGCGTGTCGCCGTGGTCCCGGAGGTCGGCCGGGTCCCCCTCGGCGATGATCCCCTTGGTCGATTTGTCGAGCATGATGACCCGCTGGGCCGTCCGGAAGATGCTCGCCAGTTCGTGGGTGACGATGACCATGGTGGTGGCGAGACGGTCGTTGATGTCGAGGATCATGTCGTCGATCTCCGCCGAGGTGACGGGGTCGAGGCCGGCGGAAGGTTCGTCCAGAAACAGGATCTCCGGGTTGAAGGCCAGGGCCCGGGCCAGTCCGGCCCGCTTTTTCATGCCGCCGCTGATCTCGGACGGGAGGTGGTCGGGGTAGCACTCCAGCCCCACCATTCCCAGTTTCATCATCACGGCCCGCCGGACCAGGTCCCGGGGGAGGCCGGAATAGGCCATGAGGGGCAGGGCCACGTTCTGGGCCACGGTCATGGACCCGATGAGGGCGCTGGACTGGAACAGGACCCCGATCTTTCTGAGGGTGCGGCCGTAGGTCGCTCTGTCGGCGATATCGTTTCCGGCCACGGTGATCCGGCCGGAATGGGGCCGGTCCAGCCCCACCAGGTGGCGCAGGAGGGTGCTCTTGCCGCACCCGCTGCCCCCGAGGATGACGAGGATCTCGCCCTTTTCCACCTCGAAGCTGACGTCGTCGAGGATCCGGTCCTCCCCGTACTGGGCCGCGAGACGGGATACCTGGATGATGGAAGCGTCGCCCATGCCCCTACCCCCAGTAGCTGCGGATTACCGCGAAGATCGAGTCGAAGAGGATGATCAGAAAGATGCTGGTGACCACGGCCGACGTGGCGGCCGTGCCCACGGCGGACGCCCCGCCCCGGGCCTGGAATCCCCGCAGGCAGCCCGACAGCGTGATGAGCACGGCGAAGACCCCGCTTTTGCCGGTTCCCCACAGCACCTCGGCGACCGTCAGGATCGACAGGCTCTGCTTGACGTAGCTGCTCACGCTGAGATCCAGCATGAAGACCCCCACGATCAATCCGCCGGTCATGGCGAAGAGGTCGGAAAAAATGGTGAGCAGCGGGATGACCACCACGGCGGCGATGAGCCGGGGCGCGGCCAGAAACAGGGTGGGGTCGAACCCCATGGTGACGAGGGCGTCGATCTCCTCGTTGATCTTCATGGTTCCGATCTCGGCGGCAAAGGCCGAACCGGAGCGGCCCGAGACCACGATGGCCGTCATGATGGGCCCCAGTTCCGAAACCATGCCGAAGGAAACCAGGGAGGCCACGTAGATCTCGGCGCCGAACTGGCGGAACTGGATGGCGGACATGAAGGCGATGATGAGCCCCAGAAGAAAGCCGATGAGGGCCACCACCGGCAGGGCCGCCACCCCGGTCTTTTCCATGTGGGAGAGGACGTCGTCCCACCGGAGGGAAGCGGGATGGCGGATGACCCGGAGCAGCGACAGGCTGAGCCCGCCCAGAAAGAGGATCATGAACCGGATGTCGCCGATCTCGTTGAGGGTCGCTTCGCCGATGGACGCCGCCAGGTTGGCGGACCGGCGGCCGCGGGTCAGCCGACACGTCCCTTCCGGCGACAGGTCGGTTCCGGCCAGAACCCGCTCGACCCGGTCCCCGGCGCCCGTCAGGTCCAGCCGGTCGCCGCCGGCCCCGTCCCCGTCCAGGGACCGGCGGAGGTGATCGATCACCAGGGCGCCGAAATCGTCGAACCGGTCGATCCCGGAGAGATCCAGCCGGATTTTGTCGGGTTTTCTTTTGCGGAGCAGGGTATCGAAAGCGGCGACGAGGCCGGAGGCGGTGGAGACGTCCATGGGATCGCGAACCCGGAGGGTCAGGACGCCGTCGTCGTCTTTCCAGGCGCTGTAACGATCGGGGTCGAGGCTCAACTCCTCATGAGGTTCCGGAACCGCCATGGGGGTGGAGAAAAGAATCAAGATCCTCGGGTGCAGGAACGGGTCTGGGCCAGCAGGGCGTGGATTCTTTCCAGGAGTTCGCAGGTGTCGATGCACCGGGGAAACTCCCGGCGGCGCCGCTCGCACTCCCGGCAGGGGCTTTTAACGAGGTTTCCGATTTCGAAGTCGAATGTGAATCTGTAATAGGTCATCGTCCAGGGTCCGGGGAACGGAAAACGCCGTTCCGGTGAACAGCTTGCCATATCATTGTCGATGCTTATCATATCACCGAACTGTTTGAAAGGCAAAGCATCGTTAGCATCTTTCGGGGAAATAAGAAGGGGAGCAAATGTGTCTTGACACCCCGCGGACATCTATTATTAAATGCCCGGATATTCGCGGGGACCGCCGTTCCCCGAATTGCCCGACGCCGAACTGAACTGAAAATAGACATGATGGAGGTTGCCCGCAAGGAGATGGAAATGACTATCCTCAAGGAGTGTTCCCGCCGTTCGTTGTTCTGGATTATCCTGGTCCTCGGCGTGTTGTGCGTCGCCGTGGACCTCGGATTTCTCTACCTGCTCAACATCGCCACCGTGAAAATCGTCTCCCTTGCCGGCCCCTATGCCGACGATCCCGGCATCGGCAAGCTCCTCCAGCAGGCGGCCGTGGTTCTCGACCTGCTCCGGCTCTACTTCATCCCGGCTTCCGCCGGGGTCTTCCTGGTCTTCGGCCTGATTTTGTGGCTGGGTCTCCGGACCTCCTTCGCCCGGATGCTCCGGAAGACCGACGCCCTGCCCGAAACGACCCCCAAGACCAAAAAGGGGAAGAAAGCGGCCGCGGCCGCCCAGCCGCCGGCCGAAGACAAGGCGGAGCGGGAGCGACGGGAAAAGCGGATCTTTCTCCACCTGCTGTCGGCCCTCCAGCGGGAGGGCCGGCTCATCGACTTTTTCGCCGAAGATCTGGACGAATTCGAAGACGACCAGATCGGCGCGGCCGTGCGGACCATCCACGAGAACAGCAAAAAGGGGATGGAAAAATACCTCGAGACCGAGCCCGTGGTGTCCGAGGGCGAGGACGAAGAGATCGAGATCCCGCCCGATTTCGATCCCAACGCCATCAAGCTGACGGGCAACGTCTCCGGCGATCCGCCGTTCAAGGGCGTGGTCCGGCACCGGGGATGGCGGGCCAAGAAGCTGGACCTGCCCACCCTCTCCGCCGTCCGGGACCCCCTGATCATCGCGCCGGCGGAGGTGGAGATCGTCTGAGAAAAATTTAACATCTCGTTATTTTTTCCGTGAAATGAGCAAGCCGTCGGAATAACGAATAGGACGATTTAGTTTTACATCAAAAGAGGGAATGTTTGCCATGGATGCAATAGCCTATTCGAATGTTAGAAAAAATTTTGTTTCCGTAATGGAAAAGGTATGTGATGATCATAATCCGGTAATCATAACCCGTAAAGATTCGGCGCCTGTTGTTATGATGTCGCTTGAGGATTACAACGCCATTGAAGAGACGATGTATCTGTTGCGCAGTCCCGCCAATGCCGCCCGGCTGCGCGCCAGCATCGCCGAATTCGAATCCGGCAATTATGAAATACGGGATATTGCCGATGATGATTGGACACATTTTTGCATACGGAGGTAAGGGGTGACTGAACAGACATACGTGATCGGCATCGACCTGGGCACCACCAACAGCGTTGTCGCCTATACCGAAG
>CAZZBE010000123.1:10577-13133 GCA_964652715.1 uncultured Desulfobacteraceae bacterium | reverse complement strand
TCTGGGCCAGGGCCGTCTCCTTGCCCACCCGGGTGGCCTCGAATTTGAGCAGCCCCTCGCCGTTGATAGTCCCGCCGACGACGGCGTCGCCTTCCTTCTTGTCCACCGGGATCGGCTCGCCGGTGAGCATCGACTCGTCCACCGCCGAGGAGCCGGAGGTCACCTCGCCGTCCACGGGGATCCGCTCGCCGGGCCGGACCACTAGCGTGTCGCCTTTTTTGACCTGGGTCAGCGGAACCTCTTTTTCCTCGCCGTCCTCCATCACGGTGGCGGTGTCGGGCCGCAGCCCCATGAGCTTTCGGATGGCGCCGCCGGTCTTGCCCTTGGTGCGGGCCTCCAGCATCTTGCCCAGTTTGATGAGGGTGATGATCACCGCAGAGGTCTCGAAATAGACGTGGTCTCCGGCCGCGGGAAAAAGGAGCACCACGACGGAATAAAGGTAGGCCACGGACGACCCCATGGCCACCAGCACGTCCATGTTGGCCGATTTGTTCCGGAGGCTTTTCCAGCCGCCCACATAGTAGTCGTAGCCGGTGTAGAACTGGACCGGCGTGGCCAAAGCGAAAAAGAGCCAGTTGACCCAGGCCGCATGGGCCCAGGCGCCGATGAGGCCGAAGTCCCGGCCCATGCTCAGGATGAAGAGCGGCAGGGTGAAGATGGCGCCGATGACGAATTTCCGGGTCTGGTCCCTGATCTCCGCTTCCCGGGCCCGCTGCTCGGCGTCCATCTCCGTCTCGCCCGCCTCGGGGCGGATGGCGCCGTAGCCCGCGTTCTCGATGGCCCCGACGATCTCGTCCAGATCGGTTTCGGATGCGATGTATTCCACCGTGGCCCGCTCCGAAGCGAAATTGACCGAGGCCTCCACCACGCCGGGGACCTTTTTGTTGAGAGCCCGTTCGATGTTGGCGGCGCAGTTGGCGCAGGTCATGCCGGTAACGGGAAATTCGGTCTTGGTCCTGGCCACGCCGAAACCGAGGTTTTCGATTTTATCGAAGATATCGGACGCCGACGCCGTCTGGGGGTCGAACGACACATTCGCCTTCTCGGAAGCGAAATTGACGTTGACGTCTCCGACGCCGTCGAGCTTTTTCAATCCCCGTTCGATGTTGGCCGCGCAGTTGGCGCAGGTCATGCCGGTGACGGGGATGTTGAGGGTTCTTTCGGACATGGCTTTCCTTTCTCTGGCATTCTCGATTAGAAACGCTGACCGCCACAAGTCAGTTTAATCATTATCTCTGAACAAGCAAACATTTCAATGTATTCGCAAACAAATACCCCAATCCGCCAAACAATATGGGGTCATTACCGTATTGATCAGGACAAAGGGAGCTGATTAAGATGAATGCGTATGAAAAAAGTTATTTACCCATTGAAGTTGATGCTGTTCGCGGCCGCCGTCCTTTTGTCGGCCGGATGCCCGACCACGGAAAACCCCGGCGCCGCGCAGGACGCCGACTTCGCCGTTCCCTACGGCTACATGGCCCGACTGGAACAGGTCCACGACGGCCGAATGATCGGGTTCGGCCCATTTGTGGGCTATTATTTCCGGCCGGCAAATCCCGACGACCTGAGAGAGTCGAACTTCGTCTGTTTCAACGAGAACACATTCTATCTATAGTTCGGACATGGCCGACGGCGCCAAGCTCTACGAGGGAACGGCGGTGATGGCAACGCTGCCCGACGCGAACGTCTCTATTCCGACTGGGGACCGGATCAACCCGATTTTCTTTTCCGATGCGCCCCAACCCTGGCTCGAAACGCGGCCGGAGCCCAGGGACGAGTTCCGCCATTTTCACTCCTGCTACAACGGCGCCGGACCGGTTCGGACCGGGTACTGGATCCGCCACGTGGCGGTCGCCGATTTTACCTATGACATGGGGGGTCGGGTCGGCGAGGACAGCCCCCTCCACCATCGGGTCCAAAGAGGTCCGGATCGGGATTTCGCCGAGATCATCGAATTCGACAGAGGACCGGATAAGGAGCGCTCATGAATAAAGCCCTCACCGTCATCAACGCCATCATCATCCTCGCCATCGCGGCCGGGATCGCCTATGCGCTGTCCGGCGGCTACAACATCGCCGCCGCCGAAAAACACTGGGACATCACCTTCAAGGCCATCGAAACCGTCCGCAACCGGTCCATCGCGGCCCACAGCGAGGATCTGGAAAAACCGCTGCCTACGGACGTGGACGGCTTCATCACCCATTTCCACGATTCCTGCCGGACCTGCCACGGCGCGCCGGGCGTTTCCCCGGCCGAATTCGTGGAAGGCCTGTACCCCAAACCGCCCACCCTCCACAAAACCGAAACCCAGAAACGCTGGTCGGATGGGGAGATCGTCTGGATCATCGCCAACGGCATCAAAATGACCGCCATGCCGGCCTTCGGGCCGTCCCACGGCGTCTCGGAGATCCACGGCCTGGCGGGATTCGCGCGGAAACTTCCGAACATGGACGATGCCGCGTATCGGCAACTGGCCACATCCCACGGCCTTTCCATGGAAACCGGCGGCCACCGGCACGGGGAGGGCGGACATCACGGCGCGTCATCGGAATC
>CAZZBE010000123.1:0-10477 GCA_964652715.1 uncultured Desulfobacteraceae bacterium | reverse complement strand
AAACCGGCGGCCACCGGCACGGGGAGGGCGGACATCACGGCGCGTCATCGGAATCCCACGCTGAAACGCCTCCGGCTACAAACCAAACCCGGCTAAAGCCGGCTGAAACAGGAGGACCCATCCCATCATGAAAAACGGCAAAACAATTCGTTACGTGGTGATCGCCGTTGTGCTGCTGCTGGGCGTTTATTGGTCGGCGGCCTCGGCGACGGACGGCGGCGGCCGGGCGTATCCCAACCCCGACTACCTGGCCACGGCCCAGTGGCTCCAGTCCCACCAGGAGGACGCATCCCTGGTGATCGTGGACGTCCGGATGGACAAGTATTTCGACGGCAAGCTGATCCCCGGCGCCGTCCGCATGCCGTGGGAGCAGTTTCGATACAACGACGCGGCCGGCAACATGGGCGGCATCTTCGTGGGCGTCGAACGGGCCCAGCAGCTTCTGGGCGAACACGGCATCGCCCGAAACGACACGGTGGTGCTCTACGATTCGGTGGAGCGGGACGGCGGCGCCACCAGTTCCTATATCTTCTGGGTCCTCGACGTGCTGGGCCACGTCCCCACCGCCTACGACATCAACTACGTCCTCAACTGGACCTCCATCGAGGCCAAAGCCGTCAAAACCTATGTCCACCCATAGCGACACCATGAAAGGAGATATGCAATGGAAAAAAAAGAAGTGTATCAGGAAAAGATCGAGGCCCGGCTGGCCGAATGGCAGGCCAAAATCGACGAGATGCGGGCCAAGGCCAAGCGGGAAGAAGCCGAAGCCAGGGAAGCGTATCTGAAACAGGTCGAAGAACTCGAGCAAAAGCGTTCGGAAACCCTCCGGCAGCTTGAAAAGCTGAAGGCCGAAGGCAGCGTGGCGTGGGAGGACCTGAAGGAAGGCATCGACGGCGCGCTTTCGGAACTGGAAGGCTCCTTCCAGAAAATCAAATCGCGATTCAAATAAAATCCCGAACCGCCCCTTGCGGGTGAAAGGATTCGCCATGAGAAGAAGGATTCTGTTCACGATCCTGTTGAGCGCCTGCCTGGCGCTGGTCGCCGGGCCGGTGTACGCCCAAAGTCAGGGCGGCGCCGGCGATGACCGGCGAGGGTCCGACGGCCGCATGATGCGCGGTCCTGCCAACCCCCAGGACGATTCCGGCTATTCGGATGACGGCTACGGTCCGCCGGAAGGCGACTGGCGCTGTCCCTGGTGCGGCGGTTACGGCCGGGGCCGGATGCGCCGCGGACACGGCCGCGGCATGGGTCCGGGCATGATGCACCGGGGACCCGATCGGGGCTGGGGCGGCGATCCCGGCATGAGGGGTCCGGGCTACGGACGCGACACCCGGCGCTTTGGCGGACAGCCCGAGCCGCTTAACAAGGATCAGGCCCGACTGCTGGTGGAAAACTATCTGCGGAACCGGCGGAACCCGAATCTGAAGGTGGGAGACGTCGCCGATAAAGAGGAGGTGTTCGAGGCGACCATCGTCACCCAGGACGGGGCTTTGGTGGACAAACTCAAGGTGGACAAGGAAACCGGCTGGTTCCGGTCGGTTTATGACCGGTAAACGGCGGCGCCGGCATGGGTGCAGGGGCTAGGGGCGAAAAATCTTTCGCCCCTACGGTTCCCTTTCGGCCATGGTATTTTTATTCCAGGACCCGCCGCCGGGCGTTACTGGCTGACCAGTCCCTTGTCGATGGCGTAGGCGGTCAGGGCGGATACGTTGTGGAGATCGAGCTTTTTCATCAGGTTGGCCCGGTGCTTTTCGACGGTTTTGACGCTGATGCACAGGTAGTCGGAGATCTCCTTGTTCTTGTACCCCTCGCCGATGAGCTTGAGGATCTCCTTTTCCCGCTGGGTCAGGGCTTCCCAGGCCGTGTCGGTCTTGATGGTCCGCTTGCCCTCGAGATACCCCGTGAGCACCCGTTCGGAAATGGACGGGCTGAGGTAGGTCTTGCCCTCCAGAACGCTGCGGATGGCCATCAACAGCTCTTCGTGGGTGGATTCCTTGAGGCAGTATCCGTCCACCCCGGACTGGAACGCCTCCAGGATATATTCCTCCGATTTGTGGATGGTCAGGGCCAGAATTCTCGTCTTGTCCGTCTGCCGTTTGATCTCTTTGATGGCGGCGATGCCGTTCATTTTGGGCATGGCCAGATCCAGCAGCATCAGATCCGGCTCGAAATTGGCGGCGCACCGGATGGCCTCCAGACCGTCCTTGGCCTCCGCCACGATGTCGTACTCGCCTTCCATGCTCAGGAGCGAGCGCAAGCCCTCCCTGAGTATGGTATGGTCCTCTGCAATAACGATGGTGGGTTTCTCGCTCATGTCTGCATCCTCGCCCGCGGGCTGTCGGTTTTGTCCATCGATTCTGTCAAAAAAAGAACCACGTCCGGAAATATACCGTATCGCACCCCTCAAAATACATTGGAAATCCCATATACCAGATACCGACGGGGGAGTAAAGTTTTTAAAACAATACGTGATGGACCCGCCGGATTCCGGCGCCGGACCACTAACAGGATTAGGTTCCCATGATGATCTTGATCGTAGAAGATAACATTTTCTTCAGGAAAGCCCTCGAAAGCTTTGTTTCGGCCTATTTTCCGTCCGCCCGGATCCGGCACGCCGAGACGGCGGAGCAGGTCCGGGAGGCGATTCGGTCCGACACGCCGGATCTGGTCTTCATGGACATCCGGATCCCCGGCGAAAGCGGTCTGAAGCTGACCCGCAGGATCAAGTCGGCCCATCCGGACGTGGTGGTGATCGTCAACACCAGCTACGACCTGCCGGAATACAAAAAGGCCGCCTTCGACGTCGGCGCCGATCATTTCATCCCCAAACACGCCATGGGCGGCCGGGAGACCCGGCGGCTGGTGGGCGAACTTCGCCGCCAACTTCAAAACACGTGACGAATCCGAACCGATATGATACAGAGTATGACCATGTTGAAACAGTGGATACCATGGAAATTTTTGCTCAAACGAACCGCCCGGGCCTACGGGGTCATCGATCCGGTGGCCTTTTTGGCGCGGCTGCGGCGCTTCGCCCAGCCCTCCGAAGTGCAGGAGCCCATCGAACTGCTCCGGGCCGGCATTGAATTTCACGCCCGGGGCCTCATCAACACCAAGGCCATTCAGCACAATCTCGACTGGGTATGGCCCTTCTGGGTGGAAAAGCAGTTCAACCCCGCCGACCCCTCGTTCATTCCCCGGGCCTTCTCCTTCAGCCACGTCAACCTCACCCACCGGAACTGGACCGCCGTGGGCCTGCCCACCCTGTCGGTCTACCCCATCGTCGACCCCAGGGGGTTGATCACCCCCCTGTTCGACGGCTGGTCCATCGATTTCTGGGTCCTGTCGGAAGAGGGAGACGACCTGATCCCTTCCCGGCTCGACGCGGCGGCGCAGTCCCTGGAGATGGACGACGGCCTTGCGGTGCGGACCCGCTGCCGAAAGGGCGTTCTCGAGGTGATCAGCAACACCCGTGCGACTTCCCGAAACGGACAAAACGAACTGGTCATCGACGTCGATGCCGGGGGCGGACCGGGGGACCGGCTCGTGGTCTCGCTCCGGCCCTACAATCCGGAAGGGATCCAGTTCATGGAGCGGATCGATTTCACCCATTATCCGCCCACCCTTCATGTGGACCGGGAGACGGACGTCCACCTGAGCGAGACGCCGGCCGCCCTCTTCTTCTCCAATTACGCCGACGGCGACGTGGTCCACAAAGTCCGGCGGGGGACCCCGGACGGAACCCGCGGCATCGGCTGCGAAGTGGGCATGGCCACGGCCGCCGCCCTTTATCCCATCCCCGAAGGGGGACGGAAGCGGCTGGAGATCCGGGTCCCCATCTCGGAAGAGGTCCGGGCCGAATTTCCCGAACCGCCGGCGGCGGAAAAAGACTGGTCCGCCTGCCTGGCGGAGACCGCCGCGCTGGACGTCCCCGACGAACGGATCCGATTCCTCTACGATGCATCGGTGCGGGCCCTGATCCTCCTGTCGGCCAAAGACGTGGTGCCGGGCCCCTATACCTACCGCCGCTTCTGGTTCCGGGACGCCTGCTTCATGCTCAACGCCCTCATGGGCGTCGGCCTTCTCGACCGGTCCCGCCGCATCCTCTCCACCTTCCCGGACCGGCAGAAGCTGTCGGGTTATTTTCAGTCCCAGGAAGGAGAGTGGGATTCCAACGGCCAGACCCTCTGGATCGCGGCCCGCTACTATGCGCTGACCGGGGACCGGCCGTCGGACAAATGGATGACCGCGATTCTCAAAGGGGCCGAATGGATTCGGAAAAAACGGCTGGACCAATCGGGCGACGCGCCCCACGCCGGCCTCTTCCCCGCCGGGTTCTCCGCCGAACACCTGGGTCCCAACGATTATTATTACTGGGACGATTTCTGGGGAATGGCCGGGCTCAAGGCCGTCGCCCCCCTGGTTCAGGCCCACGGGTCCGAGGCCGGGGGCCTGTCCCTCCTCAAGGAAGGGCTGGATTTCGAGCGGTCCATCTTCAAATCCATCGGCCGCATCCCCCAATCGCGCACGAACGGCGCCATCCCCGCGGCGCCCCTCCGCCGGATGGACGCCGGCGCCGTGGGGTCCCTGGTGGCCGATTACCCCCTGGCCGTCACGCCGCCGGGGGATCCGGGGATCATGAAAACCGCGGAATTCCTGATGACCCACTGCTTTCAGTCCGGAGGGTTTTTCCAGGACATGATCCATTCCGGCATCAACGCCTACCTGACGCTGGACATCGCCCAGACCCTGCTCCGGGCCGGCGACGACCGGTACCGCGACCTCATCCGGGCGGTGGCGGATCTGGCCACGTCCACCGGCAACTGGCCCGAGGCCATCCACCCCCGCACTTGGGGCGGCTGCATGGGCGACGGCCACCACGGATGGGCCGCCGCCGAATGGGTGATGATGATCCGAAGCCTTTTTGTGCTGGAAGAAGGCGACCGGCTCGTCATCGGCGCCGGCCTCTTCCCGGAGTGGCTGGAGACGGGCAAAACCCTGCGTTTCGGCCCCACGCCCACGCCCCGCGGCCCGGTCGCCGTGACGGCGACGCCCGGGGAAGACGGCCTGGAGGTCGCCCTGGACGGAACGTGGCGCAACGGAAAGCCGGAGATCGAGTTCAGGGTTCCCGGTTTTGAACCCCGGCGAATGACCGCGCCGGAAGAACCCGTTCATCTGGCCCGGCGCGGGGGCGAAACATCTTTCGCCCCTACAAGGGATCATACCTGAATGGGAGATCCGACCCCGGCCGTATGGGGCATCGACATCGGCGGCACCCGAACCAAATACGGGCTGGTGGACCGATCCGGGTCGGTGCTGACCGCCGACACCATCGACACCCGTCCCCGGGAACCCGCCGGGACCCTGTTCAACCGCCTCTTCGAGCGGTTCAAGACCGACCTGAAAGGCCTCTCGGAGGACGTCCGAATTCAGGGCGTCGGCATCGGGGCCCCCAACGCCAATTTCCACACGGGAACCATCGAAAACCCGCCCAATCTCCGGTGGGGGACCGTGAACGTGGCGGACCTGGTGCGGTCCCATACGGACGCGCCCATGGCCATCACCAACGACGCCAACGCCACCGCCCTTGGGGAGATGCGGTTCGGGATCGCCGGCGACCTGCGCCACTTTATCCAGGTGACCCTGGGCACGGGGGTGGGCGGCGGTTTCGTGGTGAACGGGGACATCCTCTACGGCCATGACGGGTTCGCCGGCGAACTGGGCCATGTGACGGCGGCGCGAAACGGTCGGCTCTGCGGGTGCGGCAAGCGGGGGTGTCTGGAAACCTATGCGTCGGCCACCGGCCTGGTGCGGACCGTCTTCGAAATGCTGGCGGACACCCTGGCCGACAGTCCGCTTCGGGACGTGGCGCCCGGGGATCTCACCGCCAAAACCGTTTTCGAAGCGGCTGAAAACGGCGACGATATCGCCGCCGGGGCATTCAAACGGACGGGCCGGATGCTGGGCGAGGCCCTGGCCGACGCCGTGGCCCTGTTCAGCCCCGAGGCCGTGGTGCTGTTTGGGGGCTTGACGGCGGCTGGCAATCGGATTATTCTCCCTATTCAGGAGCACATGGAAAAAAACCTTTTCCCCGCCTTCAAAGGGAAGGTGAGAGTGCTTACGAGCGGTCTGGATCAGGGGAGGGCCGCCATCCTGGGATCGGCGGCGCTGATCTGGAACGAGCTGGAAAAACGCACACCATAAAGAGGAGGAACGACATGGCGAAAGAAGTGGTCATCGACGCTGGAGAATGCACCGGTTGCGAAAGCTGCGTGGAACTGTGCCCGGAAGTGTTCGAGTTCAACGAGGACGAGGAGATCGCGGTGGTGATCAAACCGGAGGGGGGTCCGGAGTGCGTCGAAGAGGCGATCGAAAACTGCCCGGTGGAGTGCATATCCTGGGAGTAACGGCCTGACGCCCGCAAGATTCCCTGGCGCCGTCCGCTCCGGCGGCGGCGTCAGGACGTCTTTTTTTTCATCCGAAAAGCCCGGGCGTTCCGGCACATGGCCGCGCCCCATTCCACCGCCCCCAGGGCATGGATGTGGGTGTAGGTGGCCAGCACGTTTTTGTAGACGGCGCCGTCCCGGCCGCCCACCAGCCCCGCCCCCCTTTCCATGAAAAAGGCCAGATCCTTTTCCCCGCCCCCCCATTCGAGCACCTTGGAATAGTGGAATTCATGCCCCCGCAGCCGGGTTCCCGGCTCGAAATAGGGGTTCGCTCCATCCACCCGAACCACCGTATAGCCGTGGCCCTGGGGTTTCCGCGAAAAACCGAAGACCACCGGCAGGACCCCCGCCATGGGATAGCGGGTTCCGTCCAGAACCAACGCCTCCCCCAGATACATCAGCCCGCCGCACTCCGCATAGATGGGCAGCCCGTCTTCCACCGCCGCCTTCAGATCCCGGCGGAACGCCTCGTTGCGGGCCAGTTCGCCGGCATGGGTTTCGGGGAACCCGCCGCCGATGTAGAGGGCGTCCAGGTCCGGCAGCCGGTCGTGGGCGAGGGGGCTGAGAAAGACCACCTCGGCCCCGGCGGCGGTCAGGGCGCCGATGTTTTCAGGATAATAAAACTGGAAGGCCGAATCGCGGATGATGCCGATTTTCGGCGGATTTCCGGACGGGGCCTGGATATGGGGGGCGTCGCTCTCTTCAAGGCGCCGGTCGCAACGGGGGGCGTCGGGGGGCACGTCGTGGGCGATCCGACTTAGGGCGTCCAGATCGACGTGGGTTTCCGCGACGTTGGCGGCCGCGTTGATGGAATCGGCGGCCCAGGCGTGTTCCGGGGTGGGGACAAGCCCCATGTGGCGTTCGGGAAAGTTCTGGGACCGCAGCTTGGGGACCGCCCCCAGAACCGGGACGCCGCAATGGCGCTGGATGGTGTCGGTGAGGATCTTCTGGTGGCGGGCGCCGGCGACCCGGTTGAGGATGACGCCCTCCAGGCGAACCTCCGGGTCGAACCGACGGCACCCGTCGACCACGGCGGCCATGGTCCGGGTCGACTTGGTGCAATCGATGCAGAGCACCACCGGCGCATTGAGCAGTTTGGCCAGTTCCGCCGTGCTGGTGGTCCCTTCGTCGTCGATGCCGTCGTACAGGCCCCGGTTTCCCTCGATCACCGCCATGTCGCCGCGGGCCGCATGGGTGAAAAAAGACCTGCAAATCGCGTCGGAGGCGATCAGGAAGGTGTCCAGATTGTAGCAGGGCCGGTCGGCGGCCAGGGACAGCCATCCGGCGTCGATGTAATCCGGCCCTTTCTTGAAAGGGGCGACCGTCTTTCCGCGCCGCCGCAACGCCGCGATGACGCCGATGGAAAGAAGGGTCTTCCCCGACCCTCCGCGCAACGCCGAGACGACGATTCGGGGAACGCCCCTGTCTGTTGCTCCCGTGCCGGAGGTCAATTCTAGAGATCAGCCCGTAATGGGTTAGCCTTCTTCGTGCTCCGCTCCGGCCTGCTTGCCGGTGCCCTTGAGGCCGTACATGGAGGTGGAACCCGAGGACCAGTACTCCAGGACGCCGTCCGTAATCAGCTTGTTAACAACCTTTTTGGCTTCCCGCGGCTTCAAGTCCAGGATCTTGCTCAAGTCGTTGAAGTAAAACTTCGACTTGGACTTCTGCTTCTTGGTCAACTCGTCGATGACCTTCTGTTTTGCCTCTTCATATTCCATGTTTATTACGCTCCCTTCGTCGTAAAAAGCGGCAGGGAACGCGCCCAAAGGGTGCGTTCCCCGCCGGTTATCGGATCATATCCGATCCATACTGCTAGAACTTGAACTGCGAGGTCTGCCGCCAGGTGTAGTAGGCGGGATCGCGGAAGTCGTCGATCAGGTGGTGGGTGAACTCGAGGTCGCATTTCTCGAAGAACCGTTCCCAGCTGATCCGCTCGGCCCAGTCGCCCAGCCGCTCGTACTTGTTGGCGCCCTGGGAATAGGCTTCGACGATCTTCTTGATGGTATCGGTGGTCTTGGGCCACCGCGGGGGCTCGTTGGGGATGAACGCCACCACGACCTTGGAGAACTTGGGCGGGCTGATCCGGTTGGAGACCTTGCCGCCGACCATGAGCACGATGCCGTCGCCCTCTTTGTCGGCCAGGGGCAAGGCCGGGCACATGGTGTAGCAGTTGCCGCAGAACATGCAGCGTTCGTTTTTAATGGCCACGCTGTTCACCTTGTTGCCGTCGGGCAGTTCCACCTTGGTGGGCCGGATGGCGGCGGTGGGGCAGGCGGCGACCGCCAGGGGGATCTCGCACATTTTGTCCAGATACTCATGGTCGAGCATCGGGGGCTTGCGATGGTACCCGAGGATGGCGATGTCGGAGCAGTGGACCGCGCCGCACATGTTGAGGCAGCAGGCCAGGGAGACCCGGAGCTGGGCCGGGAGGCGCATGTTCTGGAAGTCGTCGAAGAGCACGTCCATGGTGGCCTTGACCGGCCCGGAAGCGTCGGTGGCCGGCGTATGACAATGGATCCAGCCCTGGGTGTGGACGATGTTGGTCATGCCGGCGCCGGTGCCGCCCACCGGGAACTTGAAGGAGCCGCCGTCGAACTTCCGGCTTTCCAGGTCTTTTTTCAACGGTTCGAGCTTGGACTTGTCATCCACCATGAACTCGATGTTGTTCCGGGTGGTGAACCGGAGGTAGCCGCCGCAGTGTTTGTCGGCGATCTCGCAGATCTCGCGGATATGGGTGACGCTCATGAGCCGGGCGCCGCCCGCGCGGACCGTGTAGCACTCGTCGCCGGACTCGGCCACATGAACCAGAACGCCGGGTTCCAGGATTTCGTGATACAGCCATTTGCCTTTGTTGGCCTTGACGACCGGCGGATAGAATTCTTCATAGTGCCTCGGACCGATGTCGGTGATCCGGTCTTCCATCGGTTTATCGGGATTATATCCTGAAGAAATAAATGCCATGGTATGTCCTCCCTCCTATCTCTGGTGGTATTTTCTGAACTCGTTGATATCGCGATCGAAGCCGCCCTCGACCTCTTCCTCTTTCCAGAAGATGTAGGGATTGTGGCGGGGTTCCTGGACCATCCGCGGATCGGGCTTGATCCCGGTCATTTCAAGCAGCTTCTGGAAGCCCTGGCGCTTCATCAGTTCGCCCAGGCGCTCGCGGTTCTTGCCTTCTTCCATCCACCAGTCCCAGATGCTTTCGATGACTTCCTTGATCTCGTCATAAGGTTCCTCCGCGCTGATGAAGGGGACCAGCATGGTGCCCATCTGGGCGCCGTCCAGGATGGGGGCCTTGGCGCCCACCAGGATGGAACAGCCGGTTTCCTTACCGATGCGCAGGGCCCTGGGCATGACGTTGATGCAGTGCATGCACCGGGTACACTCTTTGTTGTCGATCTTCAGCTCTTTGCCGTCCATCCACATGCACTGGGTCGGGCACAGGTCGATGACCTCTTTGTTGATGTCGAAGGCGCCCCAGTCGCGGCCGGCGTGGGCGTTGCCGTTGGGCTTCAGCTCGCCGCCGATGTAGGCCTGCACCGCTTCCTGGTCGATACGGATGTCGTCTTTCCATGTCCCGATGAAGGACATGTCGGCCCGGGCGATGGAGGCCACGCAACAGTTGGGGCAGCCGTCGAACTTGAACTTGAACTTGTAGGGGAAAGCCGGCCGGTGAAGTTCGTCCTGGTACTCGACGGTCAGGGTGTGACACAGGTGCTGGGTGTCGAAGCAGGCGTATTCGCACCGGGCCTGGCCGATGCAGTCCGCGGGGGTCCGGAGGTTGGAGCCGGAGCCGCCCAGGTCCTGATTCAGATTATGGGTCAACTCATAGAAGACCTCTTCCAGCTGCTTGGTGGTGGTGCCCAGGAAAATGATGTCGCCGGTGGAGCCGTGCATATTGGTGATGCCGCTGCCCCGGCGGTCCCAGAGGTCGCAGATCTTCTTCAGGTAGTCGGTGCTGTAGAACTTGCCGGCCGGCTGGGAGACCCGCATGGTGTGGAAATGGGCCACGCCGGAAAACTGCTCCG
>CAZZBE010000122.1:0-13135 GCA_964652715.1 uncultured Desulfobacteraceae bacterium | reverse complement strand
CGCCCCGTGCCGCGCCACGCATTCCGCCAAACATTCCCGGCACTGCTCAGGCTCCGGCTTTTCTTTCGAATAATAATTGACGAACGCCTCGATCCAGTCCGGGCCGGTGCGCGGGCAGTCGTGGATGTATTCGATGAACTGGACCAGCCGGTCCACAACGGCCTTGTCCATGGCGTGCTCCATGCGGCAGGCGTTGGTCTCGGCCTTTTCCGGGCTCAGGAGGAGCACCCCCTCCAGGAAATCCTTGATGACCGCGTGGCGGCGGGTGATCTCGCCGGCCAGCCGCTTGCCCGCGGGCGTCAGGGTGATGAAGCTGTAGGGCTCGTAATGGATGAGCCCCTTTTCCCCCAGATTTTTCAGGGCCCCGGAGACCGACCCCCGAAGCACCCCCAGCCGCTCGGCGATATCTTTCACCCGGGCGACCTTGTTTTCCTTTTCCAGGGCCAGGATCGTCTCCAGATAGTCCTCCTGGCTTTCGGTCAGCACCGTTTCCTTTGCGCCCATGGCGCACCCCCTTCCCTTTCGCTCTTGCCGGGATAGTCCCCGACATTGCAATATCAATCCAGACATTTCTTGTCAAACCAATAAAAAACATAAAAGCCACACTTTTTTGTTGACTTCGTATAATGTTTGGTGTACCAAACACTCGCAATCAATGCAAACACCTTGTCGCAAGGAGGAAGAAACCGATGCCGTGCATCAATATGAGACAAATGAAAGACAATCAGAGCGGGACCATCATCGCCGTGAAAGCGGGAGGCGAACTGGGCCGCCGGATCCGGGACATGGGCCTGGCGCCCGGAACCCCCATCAAGATCCAGGGGCGGGCGCCCCTCTACGACCCCGTGGCCCTTCGGACCCGCGGATTCACCCTGGCCCTCCGGAACCGGGAGGCGGATCACATCGAAGTGGAGGTGGCATAAGATGGAAGCAACACTCGCGCTGGCGGGCAACCCCAATTCGGGCAAGACCACGCTCTTCAACGAACTGACCGGCGCGCGCCAGCACGTGGGCAACTACCCCGGCGTCACCGTGGAGCGGCGCGAGGGGATTCACGCCTACAACGGACATTCATTCCACCTCGTCGATCTTCCCGGAACCTACTCCCTGACGGCCTATTCCCAGGAGGAAATCGTGGCCCGGGACTTTCTGGTCAACGGGAAAACCGCGACGGTGGTCAACATCGTCGACGCCGCCAACCTGGAGCGGAACCTCTATCTCTCCCTCCAGCTCCTGGAACTGGGTCTGCCGGTCTGCATCGCCCTCAACATGGTGGACGTGGCCGAAAAGCGGGGAGTGGCCATCGACGCCCGAAAGCTCTCCGAGCTGCTGAGGAGCCCGGTGGTCGCCACCGTGGCGCGAACCGGCAAGGGAAAGGCGGACCTGATGGCGGCGGCGGCCGACATGGCCGAAACGGCCCGATCCGGCGAACCCCTCCGGATCTCCTACGGCGAGGACCTGGACGTGGCCCTGGGCGAGATGGAAGCCGAGATCGCCGCGGCCGATTTTCTCACCGACACCTATCCGGCCCGCTGGATCGCCGTCAAATACATGGAAAACGACCTCCAGATCCTCGAATTGGGACATGCCGTCGATCCGGAACTCTCGAACCGGCTAAAAGTCCGGGTCCGGCAGGTGGCCGACCACCTGAAATCGACCCTGGACACCTACCCGGAAGCCGTCATCGCCGACGGGCGTTACGGCTACATCCATTCGATCCTGAAGCAGGGGGTGATCACCCATTCCCATGCGGAGGACCGCCTCTACCTCACCGACCGGATCGACCGGGTGCTCCTCAACCGCTTTTTCGGGCCGATCATCATGATGGCGGTCATGCTGGGGCTCTACCATTTCACCTTCACCTACAGCGAGGCGCCGGTGGGCTGGTTCGAAGCGATCTTCGGATGGCTGGCCGGCGTGACCGACGCCGTCATGGCCGACGGGCCCCTCAAGTCCCTGCTGATCTCGGGCGTCATCGGAGGCGTGGGCGGAGTGCTGGGGTTCGTGCCCCTGATCCTGTTCATGTTCCTGGGGATCGCGATCCTGGAGGACTCCGGCTACCTGGCCCGGGTGGCCTTCATGCTCGACCGGGTGTTTTCCACCTTCGGGCTCCACGGGGCGTCGGTGATGCCGTTTATCATCTCCGGCGGCATCGCCGGCGGGTGCGCCGTTCCGGGCATCATGGCGACCCGGACCCTCAAATCCCCCCGGGAGCGGCTGGCCACGCTGTTGACCGTTCCCTTCATGAACTGCGGGGCCAAGCTGCCGGTGATGGCCCTGCTCATCGGCGCGTTTTTCGCCCACAACGAGGCGTGGGTGATGTTCGGGTTTACCCTGCTGGCCTGGGCCGGCGCGTTGCTGGTGGCCAAGCTGCTGCGGTCCACCGTCCTCCGGGGCGAGGCCACGCCCTTCGTCATGGAACTGCCGCCCTACCGGCTGCCCACCTTCAAGGGGCTGGCCATTCACACCTTCGAGCGGGTCTGGCAGTATGTCAAAAAGGCCGGGACGGTGATCCTGGGGATTTCGGTCCTGCTCTGGGCCATGATGACCTTTCCGGGACTGCCGGAAGCGGAAAAGGCAAATTTCGCCGCGCGCCGGACCGCGATCCTGGACGCCGCGCCGGCAACCGTTGTCGCGGCCGTTGAAAGCAATGACAGGGGCGCCCTTTCCGAACCGGCGGAACGGCTCCAGGGACGCCTGAAGGCCCTGGACGCCGCGGAGGCTGAAGCGCAACTGCGCCATTCCATCGCCGGCCGGATCGGCACAAGCCTGGAGGGCGTCAGCCAGTGGGCCGGGTTCAACTGGCGGGTCAACATCGCCCTGGTGGGCGGCTTCGCCGCCAAGGAGGTGGTGGTCTCGACGCTGGGCACGGCCTATTCCCTGGGCGAAACCGATCCCGAGGAGCGGGAAAGCCTTTCCCAGACGCTTGTCAACGCCCCCGGCTGGTCGCCGCTGGCGGCCCTGAGCCTCATCGTGTTCATCATGTTCTACGCCCCCTGTTTTGTCTCGGTGGTCTGCATCGCAAAGGAGGCGGGTTCGTGGAAATGGGGCCTGTTTTCCATGGTCTTCAACACCCTGCTGGCCTTTTCACTGGCCGTGCTGGTCTATCAGGTCGGCTCGATGATAGGAGGATAATCCAAATGGTACAGAATATTATCGTCGCCGCCATCGTCGTCCTTGCGGCGGCCTGGCTGATTCGACGAACGGTAAAAAGCGTCAAAGGGGAGGGATGCGGATGCGCCGGCGGGTGCGAGGGGAAATCGTGCTGCGATGCGGCGCGGTTGCGGGATGATCTGTAGCGCATCGGGACCGAAAGCCCGCCCGGCGTCACCCGCGAATTCCGCCTGTGGATGAATGTCATTAACGTAAGGGTTTTTTGAATAAAAACCATTGAACGGTCTTCGAAACACGAACCGCCCTGGCGATCGACCGACGTTTGCGCCAAGCTGTTTTGAAGTTGAAAATGGCTGGGTTTAAAAAAACTGGGTGCATTGTGGGTGCAAAAAGAGCTTGATTTGCGCCGGTTTGCCGGGATACAATAAAAAAGGCTTTCGGGGATGTTCCCGAAAGCCTTGATTTTTTTGGAGCCGACGAGCGGATTCGAACCGCTGGCCTGCTGATTACGAATCAGCTGCTCTACCGGCTGAGCTACGTCGGCGGCTCAATAGTTATCTACCTACTGTTTTTATGATCGAAAATCAAGAGAAAAAATCCCTGGACGAGGTGCTGGGCCATTTCCGCAGCGGGAAAACCGAGGTGCGCTGCTCCGGCCTGGAGGGTGCGTCCATGGCCTACGCCGCGTCCCGGCTCCACGCCGAATGCCGCGCTCCCCTTCTGATGGTCGTCGCCTCCCCCAAGGCGGCCGACGCCCTCATGGCGGACCTGGCCTTCTTCACCGGGCCGGCGTCGCCGCCCCTCCTTTATTTTCCGCCCTACAACGCGCTCCCCTTCGGATCGCTCACCTATCACAACGACCTGGCCGCCCGGCGCATCCGGGCGCTCTACGCGCTGGAGAACGCCGAAAAGCCCCCAATCCTCGTTACCACGGTGGCCGGGCTGCTCCAGAAGATCGTCCCCAAAACGATCCTCAACGATTATTCGGACATCGTCATGGCCGGGGAGGATCTCGACCGGGAGGGCCTGATCCGGAAGCTGGTGGCGGGGGGCTATTCCCGGTGCGCCATCGTGGAGGAGCCCGGCGATTTCTCGGTCCGGGGCGGGGTCCTGGACGTCTTCACGCCGCTGTACGACGATCCCCTGCGCATCGAGCTGTTCGGCGACATGGTGGAATCCCTCCGGTTTTTCTCCCCCACCACCCAGCGGACCGCGGCCCACGCCCGGGAGGCGGTGATCCTGCCGGCCCGGGAGGCGATCCTCGACATGGCCGAAGTGGCGCCGGCCCTTGCGCGGATCCGGGACGGGGCCCACGCCGACGGCCTGCCCATCCCCAAAATCCGGGAGGTGGCGGCCCGCATCGAAGAGGAGGGCGTCTTCCCGGGCCTGGAGCGGCTCATGCCCTTTCTCTATGGACGCATGGACACCCTCTTCGACTTCCTCCCCTCCGGAAGCCGCATCCTCCTTTCCGGTCCCGAAACCCTCCGGGAGACCGCCTCGGAGCTGTGGGGATCCATCGAGGAGAAATACGCCGCCGCCTTCGAGGACGGCCGGGTCTGCGCCCGGCCCGACGCCCTTTTCGATACATGGGACGCCGCGGAAGCCCGGTTAGAGGAGAATCCGCCCCTTTCCATCAGCCCGCTCCCCGTGGCCCGGGGCGGCGGCGACCGCCCGGGAATCCACCATTTCAGCGTCAAGGAAAACACCGACATCGCCCTGGAGCTGAAGACCCGCCGGGGCGGAACCCTCGCCCCCCTGGTGGACTGGGTCCGGGAGAAGAAAGGGGACGGCGCCGGGGTGGTCTTCTCCGTGGCCGGCCCCTCCGGCGCCGACCGGCTCCGGTCGCTGCTGGAGCCCTACGGGGTCCGGCCCGATCTGGCCGAAGGGTTCCCCGATCCCCGGCGGGCCGGCGGCCGGGTCTTCATCTGCCAGGGCCGGGTCTCCGGCGGATTCTTCTGGCCCGACGAAGCCCTGGCCGTCATGACCGAGGCGGAGATCTTCGGCGCCCGGCGACCGGTTCGTCGCAAAGGCAAGCCGAAGGTCCAGACCGATCTGCTTTCCTTCGCCGATCTCAAGGGGGGGGATCTGGTGGTTCACACCGAGCACGGCATCGGCCGGTACGACGGGCTGGTCAAGCTGACCCTGGACGGCTTCGACGGCGATTTTCTCCTGATCCGGTACCGGGACGAAGACCGGCTCTACCTGCCCGTGGACCGGATGAGCGCCATCCAGAAATACATGGGCGTGGAAGGGTACGCGCCGACCCTGGACAAGATGGGCGGCAAAACCTGGGACAAGGTCAAGGAGAAGGTGAAGCGGTCCGTGGAGCGGATCGCCGGAGACCTGCTCAATCTCTACGCCGAACGGAAGGTGAGGGAGGGGCGCGCCTTCGCGCCGCCGGACGAGACCTTCCGGGCTTTCGAGGCCGATTTTCCCTACGAGGAGACCCCGGACCAGCGGCGGGCCATCGAGGACGTGCTGTCGGACATGGCCGCCGACACCCCCATGGACCGGCTCGTCTGCGGCGACGTGGGCTACGGCAAGACCGAGGTGGCCCTCCGGGCGGCGTTCATGGCGGTCAACGACGGCCGGCAGGTGGCCGTCCTGGTCCCCACCACCGTGCTGGCGGAACAGCACTACGCCACCTTCAGCGAGCGGTTCCAGCGGTACCCGGCGCGGGTGGAGTGCCTCAGCCGGTTCCGGTCCCCCAAAGAGCAGCGGGCCATCGTGGCGGGCTTGAAGGACGGCGCGGTGGACATCGTCGTCGGCACCCACCGGCTGGTGCAAAAGGACATCCAGTTCAAGGACATGGGGCTGATGGTGCTGGACGAGGAGCAGCGGTTCGGGGTCCGCCACAAGGAGAAACTCAAGCAGATGCGGGCCAACGTGGACGTGCTGGCCCTCACCGCCACCCCCATCCCCCGGACCCTCCATCTGTCCATGGTGGGGATCCGGGACATCAGCGTCATCTCCACGCCCCCCGAAGAACGCCGGGCCATCGTCACCTACATCTGCGAACCGGAGGACGGCCTCATCGCCGACGCGATCCGGCGGGAGCTGCAGCGGTCCGGCCAGATGTTTTTCGTCCACAACAACGTCCACGGCATCGAGCGGGTCGCGTCCCGGATCAAGGACCTGGTTCCGGAAGTCCGCCTGGACGTGGCCCACGGCCAGATGGACGAAGCCGACCTGGAGCGGGTCATGTACCGGTTCATGCAGCGGGAGATCGACATGCTCGTCTGCACCACCATCATCGAGGCGGGCCTCGACGTGCCGTCGGCCAACACCATCCTGGTCAACCGGGCCGACCGGTTCGGGCTTTCCCAGATCTACCAGCTCCGGGGCCGGGTGGGGCGCTCCGACGAGCAGGCCTACGCCTATCTCTTCATCCCCGGGGAGTCCACCCTGGGCAAGAACGCCCGGAAGCGGCTCAAGGTGCTCATGGAGCACAACGACCTGGGCGCCGGGTTCCAGATCGCCATGAACGACCTCAAGATCCGGGGGGGCGGCACGATTCTGGGCGCCTCCCAGTCGGGCCACATCGCGGCGGTGGGGTACGACATGTTCCTCAAGCTGATGGAAAACGCCGTGTCCGAGATGAAGGGGGAACCGGTCCGGGAGGACCTGGAGCCGGAGATCAACGTCTCCATGTCGGCCTACCTCTCCGAGGACTATATCCCGGACATCGACCAGCGGCTGACGGCCTACCGCCGGCTGGCCCGGATGACCGACCTCAAGGAGATCGCCGACTACAAGGCCGAACTCACCGACCGGTTCGGCCCCCTGCCGCCCGAGGCGGCCAACCTGCTGCTCAAGATCCTGCTCAAGGCCCTGTCCGTCCGGGCGGGGGTCCGCCGCCTCGACCTGACGGACGGGCACATGCAGGTCCACTTCTCCGAGGCTCACCAGAAAAACCCCTTCGGCGTCACGGGGATGGTGATGGAGAGGCCCGACCGGTACCGGCTCACCCCCGATCACGTCCTGAAGGTCGATCTCTCCCGGGTGAAGACCAAGAGCCCCATGGCCGGGGCCAAAAACATCTTGAAAGAAATCGCGCAACGTGTTAATAATTGAAAATGTTTAGCTTTTTAGCGGCCCGCGGCGGTTTTTCCCGCCTGCCGATCCTCCTGTTCCTGACCGGATTCCTGGCCGGGGGATGCACCGACGCCGGGTCCCGCAACGAGAAAGAACCGGCCCCCCTCATCCGGGTGGGGGATGTGACGATCGGGGCCGGGGAATTCAACCGGGCCTTCGAGATGGCCATGACGGCCTATCCCTACGAGATCGTCAAGCAGCCCCGGGCCCTCCGGGCGGCCCGGGAGCTGGTGCTCCGGGAGCTGGTGGAGCGGGCGGTGCTGGCGGCCCGGGCCAGGGAACTGGCCATCGAGGTGACGCCCGCCGAGCTGTCCGACGCCATCGCCCGGATCCGGAAGGGCTATCCCGAAGGGGCCTTCGAGCAGACCCTGCTGGAATCGGCGGTCTCCTACGAGGCATGGAAGGCGGCCCTCCGGCGCCGGCTGCTCATGGAGAAGGTGGTGACCCGGGAGCTGGAGAGCCGGATTTCGGCGACCGACGCGGAGATCCGGGCGTATTACCGGGACCATTACGCCGGGGGCGCCGAGCCGCCGGCGGACCTCCATCCGGACATCCGGAAGGCCATCGCCCGCCGGTTGCGGGCCGAGAAGATGGAGACGGCCTACGGGGCCTGGCTGGAAAACCTGAAAAAAACCTACCCCATCGAGATCGATCCGGCGGAATGGCGGCGCATCGCCGGCGACGAACCGGAGACCGCCGAAGGGGGACCCCCGGACGACAACGCCGATGAAGAGAAACCCAATGGAGAAAGACCCAATGGCTGAAATAAGACGAGAAAAGTACCGAATCCGGACGAAGGCCCGGCGCCTGACGACATGGGCGGCGGCCGCGCTCTTGCTGGCGCTGGCCGGCCCGCCGGCCGCGGCGACGGCCCAGGAGACCGAGGTGGTCGACCGGGTGGCGGCGGTGGTCAACAACGACATCATCCTGCTATCGGATCTGGAGGAGAAGCTGGCGCCCTTCGCCGAGAAGGTCCGGGCCGCCGGCTATTCCGCGGAAAAAGAGCGGGAGACGCTCTACAAGGTCCGTTCGGAAATCCTGGACAACCTCATCGACCAGAAGCTGACGGATCAGGAGGTGAAAAAATACGGCATCGAGATCGGCGAGAAGAGGATCGACCGGACCATCGAGCGGGTCAAGGAGGCCAATTACTACACCGACGAAGAGCTTCGGGAAGGGCTGCGGGAACAGGGCCTGACCATCGACGAGTACCGGGAGCGGATCCGGGAACAGCTCCTCCGCACCGAACTGGTCAACCGGGAGGTGAAATCCAAGATCGTCGTCACCAAAGAAGATATCAAGGCGTATTACGACGCCAATGCCGACGCCTACGGCGAAGAGAAAAAATACCACCTTCGGAACATCCTCATGCGGGTCCCCGAGTTCGCCGCGGCCCGGGAGGAATCGGCCATCGAAGGGAAAATGGCCTCGGTGCTGGCCCGGCTGAAGGCGGGCAAACCCTTCGCCGAGGCGGCCCGGGAGTATTCCGAGGCGCTGGCGGACGAAGGGGGCGACATCGGCGCCTTCGCCCTGGACGCCCTGGCCCCGAAGATCCGGGAGTCGATCCGGACCCTCTCCCCCGGCGAGTTCACCGATGTGATCCGGACCGATCTGGGGTACCAGATTTTCTACCTGGAGGAGATCCTGGAGGCCGGCGGCCGTCCCCTGGCCGAGGTGGAGGAGGAGATCCAGGAACAGCTCTACCAGGAGGCGGTCAACGAGGCCTTCCGGGCCTGGCTCGAAGACCTCCGGAAGCGGTCCCACATCAAGAAGGTCCTTTAAGGATAAATCCCCCATGCCGTCCAAGCGCCACAAAGTCCTCACCGAGAGCATCAAACGGCTGCTGCGCCGCAACGCGGGGAACCATCTGCGGAAGATCGTGAACAAGACCCACGCCGCGGACCTCTCCATCGTCTTCCCTTCGCTGCCCATCTCCAACCAGCTCCGGCTCTTCGACATGATCGGGTCCATGGAGAAAAAAGGGGTGCTCATCAGCGAGCTGGACGAGGACACCTTCCACGATCTCCTTGAGGGAATTCCCATCGAGGAGATCGTGGAGATCCTCGACACCATGCCCCCGGACGACGTGGCGGACCTCATCGGCCGGCTCCCCGAGGAGAAGGCCAATTCCATCCTGGAAAAGATGAAAAAGGAGGGATCCGAGCAGATCGAGGGGCTGCTCCGGTACGGCGACGACACCGCCGGCGGCATCATGGTGCCCGACTTCATCGCCCTGAAGGAAGACCTCGCCGCCAGGCAGGCCATCGAATCCCTCCAGAAGGAGCATCAGGATGTGGAGATGCCCTTCTACATCTACGTGGTCAATGAGTACGACAAGCTGGTGGGGGTCATCTCCCTGCGACAACTGGTGGTGGTGCCGCCGGAAACCCCCCTGAGGGAGTTCATGTCCACCGACGTCTTTTCGGTGACCACCGACATGGACCAGGAGGAGGTGGCCAAGATCGTGGCCCGGTACGACATCCTGGCGGTGCCGGTGGTGGACAGCATGAACAAGCTGGTGGGCATCGTCACCGTGGACGACGTCATCGACATCTTCCGGGAGGAGGCCACCGAGGACTTCCTCAAGATGGCGGGCGCCGGCGGCGAGTTCGTGGAGACCAAATCGGTGATGAAATCCACCCGGATCCGGCTGCCGTGGCTCTTCGCCTCCTGCCTGGGCGGGATCGTGGCCTTTTTCATCATCGGCCATTTCGAGGCGACCCTCGACCGGTACGCCTACCTGGCCGCCTTCATCCCGGTGATCATGGGGATGGGGGGCAACATCGGCACCCAGTCTTCCACCATCGTGGTCCGGGGGCTGGCCACCGGCTTCCTGGACGTCCGGGACACCTGGGCGGTGGTCGGCAAGGAGCTGGCCGTGGGGCTCATCCTGGGGGTGACCTATGCGGTGCTCATCGGTTTGGTGGCCCAGTTCCGGTTCAGCCTGTGGGCCCTGGCCGTCTCCGTGGGGCTGGCCCTCATCTGCTCCATGTCGGTGGCGGCCCTGGTGGGCTCCATGGTGCCCATGCTCTTCGTCCGGATCAACATCGACCCCGCCGTGGCCACCGGCCCCTTTGTCACCACCGCCATCGACATCATCAGCGTCTTTTGCTACTTCCAGATCGCCACCCTCCTTCTGGGCTTATGACGTCATGTCCGACTTCACCGGCGCGGCCATCCTGCTTCGGCGCATCGATTACGGGGACTGCGACCTCATCGTCACCTTTCTGACCCGGGAAGACGGCAAAGCGTCGGCCATGGCCAAATCGGCCAAAAAGAGCGTCAAACGGTTCGGCGGCATCCTGGAGCCCTTTTCCCTGCTCCAGGTGGTCTGGAAGCAGGGGCGCGGCGGGCTCCCCATCCTCCAGGAGGCCTCCCTCATATCCGCTTTCTTTTGCATCCGCGGCGACATCCGGAAAACCGCCTACGCCAGCTACTGGACGGAGCTGGTCCACGGATGGGCCGAGGAGGGCGCGCCCCAGGCATCCCTCTACGAACTCCTATGCCGGGTCCTCCACGGCCTGGACGCCGGCGTCGTGCCGGCGCCGGTGCTGAGCATCCTCTTCCAGATGCGGTTCGCGACCCTCACCGGGTTCCGCCCGGAGCTGGACCGCTGCAACGTCTGCGGCCTGCCGGTGGAAGCCATCCCCGCCGGCCGCGTCGCCGTCGACATCCCCCGGGGCGGCATCGTCTGCGAGGGGTGCGGAGGCCGCGCCGCCGGCGACACCTCCCTTTCCAAGGGCGCCATCAAACAGCTCCTCTGGGCCGGCCGGGACGATTACGGCCTGGCCTGCCGGGTCCGGTTCTCGGACCGGTCCATCCGGGAGGGGTTGGGGTTTCTGGAAGCCTTCATCCCCTATCACCTGGGCAAACGCCCCAAAAGCCTCTCGTTTTTACAGAAAATTCGTGGGATCCCCCACGGCTAAGGAGACGTCATGGTTGTACTGGTTCTGGTGGTTGCGACAACGATCCTAATCTCGTCGCAATGTTCCCTTTACGAAGCCGTCCTCTATTCCACCCGCATGGGCGCCCTGGAGGCGGAGCGGACCGACGAAAGCCGGCGGCTGAAGGCCCGGCGCATGATCGAGATGAAGCAGAAGATTTCGGTGCCGCTGTCGGCGATCCTCATCCTCAACACCCTGGCCAACACCGCCGGGGCCACCATCGCCGGCATGTACGCCCACAAGACGCTGGGACCGGCCATGGTACCGCTGTTTTCGGTGATTTTTACCCTGGGCATCCTCTTTTTCGCCGAGATCATTCCCAAAACCGTGGGCGCGGTCTACTGGCGCCGGTTCTGGCCCGCCATCATCTGGCCCCTGACAATGATGAAATACGCCCTCTACCCGGCCATCCTCGTGACCCAGAAGTTGTCGGAGACCATCACCGGCCGCGAGTCGGGTCCGGTCATCACCGAAGAGGACATCCTGGGGACCATCCGCCTGGGCGCCAAGGGCGGAGAGATCACCCAGCAGGAAAGTCTCATGCTCCACAACATCATCCGGCTGGAGACCATCCCGGTGACCGAGGTCATGACGCCGCGGACCGTGATGTTCGTTCTGGACGAGGAATCGACCGCCGAAGAGGGGTTCGAGGCGGCCCTGGAAAAAGGGTTTACCCGGATTCCGGTCTTCCGCAAAGATCGCGAGAACATCGTCGGTTACGCGATGATCCACGAACTGAGCGTGGCCAGGGTCAAGACGCCGGAGGCCCGCTTGTCCGAACTGATGAAGCCCATCCCCATCGTCCAGGAGACCCAGAACTGCCTGGCCCTCCTGACCCAGTTTCTCGCCACCCGCCGGCAGATCGCCGTCATCTGGGACGAATACGGCGGCGTCGCCGGCGTGGTCACCCTGGAAGACATCGTGGAAACCTTGTTGGGCGCCGAGATCGTGGACGAAAACGACGCGGTGGTGGACCTGCGAAAACTGGCCCGGATGCGGCGGCAGAAGCGGTTTACGGAGGAGAAGGGGGAGCAGGATTGAAATTCGGTTTGGGAATGGGGATGCGCGATCCGCTTTTCCGGTTGACGAACCCTCGCTTAAAGCAATATCCGTGAATGAAAGAAGGATACAAGACAACAACCCCAAACATAAATGATCTCAAAATGAACAACCCCCATGACGGCTTTTTCAAAGAAACCATGACCCGACGGGAAAACGCCATCTCGTTCTTCCGGGGCTACCTGCCCAACGACATCGCCGCCCTCGCGGATTGGCGGACGCTTCGGATCGTCAAAGAAACCTTCATCACTCCGGAACTCAAAGAACGGTTCTCCGACATCGTTTACACCGTCCGCATTCGGGACGCGCTCGCGTTCATTTATTTTTTGCTGGAGCATCAATCCACGCCGGATTTCCTGATGCCCCTGCGCTTTTACCATTACATCGGCGACATCTGGGAACTGCACCTCAAACAGAACCCCGACGCCCGCAAACTCCCCGTCGTCATTCCGATTTTGTTTTATCACGGCAAAGACGAATGGAACATAAGTCCCGAATTGAAGGACATGATCGACGACCCCGGACCGGCGGCCAGGCACGTTCCCAATTTTGAACACATCCTTCACGACCTTTCGACGTTGAGCGATTCCGACATCAGGGGAAACATTGCCGTCCGGCTTTTCCTGTCCGTCACGCGACGGATATTCTCACCTGATTTCGGGAGTCATTTTGACAAGATGCTCCCTCTGTTCGTTGAATTGTCGTGGAAAAGGACTGGCATGGAATATCTTGAAACCGTCCTGAGATACGTTTATGATGTGAGGGACGACCTTGATCCGGAAGAGACGGAAACCAAACTCGTCCGCGTCATCGATGAAGACAAAAAGGAGGCCATTATGACCGTCGCCGAAAGATTGCGCCAGGAAGGAGAAATTCGAGGAGAGATCAAAACATACAAGAAATTGTTGGCCAGCGGATTTCTT
>CAZZBE010000121.1:0-13137 GCA_964652715.1 uncultured Desulfobacteraceae bacterium | reverse complement strand
GGTTAAGACAGCTTAAAAGAAGGTCTGATGAAAAACGGAAGATACATAGTTGAACATGAAGGCGCGGCGACCCAAACGCTGACCGTCAGCGGAGAGGGCCTCACCATCGATGACGTGGTCCGGGTATCCCGAAACGGGGCCCGCGTCCGGTTGACGGAGGATGCGGGCGTCCTGGCGCGGGTTCACCGGTCCCGGGAGATCGTCCGGCGGGCCGTGGAGAACGGCGAGGTCATCTACGGCGTGACCACGGCTTTCGGGGGCATGGCCAATATTCATGTCCGGAAGGAGGCGGCGGAGGCGCTCCAGAACAACATCGCCTGGCCCCACAAGACCGGCGTCGGCGGGCGGCTGCCCGAATCGGCGGTCCGGGCCGCCATGCTGTTGCGGGCCAACGCCATGATGCGGGGGGCGTCCGGGGTTCGTCTCGAACTCATCCAGCGGGTGGTGGACTGCCTCAACGCCGGGTTGATCCCCCATGTCCACGAGATGGGCTCCATCGGGGCCAGCGGCGATCTGGTGCCGCTGGCGTACATTTTGGGGTCCGTTATCGGGCTGGACCCCTGCTACCGCGTCTCCCTCAACGGCGAGAAGATGGATTGCATTTCGGCCCTCGACCGGATCGGACTGGCGCCCATGAAACTGGCGCCCAAGGAGGGGCTTTCGGTGATGAACGGGACCTCGGTGATGGCCGGCATCGCCGCCGGGTGCCTTCACGACGCTCGAACGGTCCTGGCCCTGGCCATGGGCGCCCATGCCCTGATGATCCAGGGGATGGGCGCCAGCAACCAGTCCTTCCATCCCTTTGTCCAGATCCACAAGCCCCACCCGGGCCAGATCTGGGCCGCGGACCGGATGCGGGACCTGCTCGACGGCTCCCGCCTGTCCCGGGACGAATTGAACGGCGAGCACAGGATTCGGGACGGCGAGCCGGTCCAGGACCGCTATTCCCTCCGCTGTCTGCCCCAGTACATGGGGCCCATCGTGGACGGGCTGGCGGTCACGGCCCGGCAGGTGGAAGTGGAGATGAATTCGGCCACCGACAACCCGCTGGTGGATACGGACCGCGGCGTCTATTACTACTGCGGCAATTTTCTGGGCCAGTACGTGGGCGTCGGCATGGACGGGTTGCGGTACCACATGGGGCTGCTGGCCAAGCACCTGGACGTGCAGATCGCCATGCTCGTGGCCCCGGAGTTCAACAACGGCCTGCCCCCGTCCCTCGTGGGGAACGGCGAGCGACGGGTCAACATCGGCCTGAAGGGGTTGCAGATCACGGCCAATTCCATCATGCCGCTGATCGGCTTTTACGGCAACTCCCTGGTGGACCGGTTCCCCACCCATGCGGAACAGTTCAACCAGAACATCAACAGCCAGGGCTTCGGTTCGGCCAACCTGGCCCGGCGGGCCCTGGAGATGATGCAACAGTACACCGCCATCGCCCTCATGTTCGGGGTCCAGGCGGTGGATCTCCGCACAAAGGCCGAGATCGGGCACTACGACGCCCGGGCGGCCCTGTCGGCGGACACGGCCCGGTTGTACGAAGCCGTCCTGAAGGGGGTCGGCCGCCGGCCGTCGGAAGACCGGCCCTATGTCTGGAACGACGACGAGCAAGCCCTGGACAGCCATATCCTCGAAATCACGGCCGACATCGCCTCGGACGGCCGCATTCCCCGGTCCATGGGGTCGGTGGCGGACAGCTTGAAAGGGCTCGATGGCTGACCTGTCAGGCCGGTTCGCCGTGGTCATCCCGGTCTATAATCACGAGGGGATGGTCCGGGCGGTGGTGGAAAAGGCCCTGACCCTTTCGCTGCCGGTCTTCGTGGTGGACGACGGCGCCGCGGACAGCAGTTATGAGCGGATCAGGAACATTCCGGACATCCGCATCCTGCGCCACCCGGAGAACCGGGGAAAAGGGGCGGCCCTGCTGACCGGGTTCGCCGAAGCCGCCAGGATCGCCGACTGGGCCGTGGCCCTGGATGCGGACGGCCAGCACGACCCGGCCGAGGCCCTGGAGATGATCCGGGCCATTCCCCCGGGCGCCCGGCCCATCGTCGTCGGCGAACGCCGGGGCATGGACGGGGCGGAGGTTCCCTGGACGAGCCGGTTCGGCCGGGGATTTTCCAATTTCTGGGTCCGGATGTCCGGGGGCCCCCGGCTTTCCGATACCCAGAGCGGTTTCCGGATCTACCCGCTCCCCGAAACCCTCCGCCTCAATGTCCGGGCGCGGCGGTACCAGTTCGAGGTGGAAGTGCTCGCCAAGGCGAACTGGGCGGGGATCCCGGTGAGGGAGGTCGACATCGGCGTCGATTATCGGCCGGGTTCCCAACGGATTTCGCATTTCCACCCCTTTGTGGATTTCATGCGGAACACACGGGTTTTCGCCCGGCTGATCGTCCAGCGACTGTTCATCCCGCCGTCCGTCCGGGCCCGATGGGCGATGCCGCCGGAAGCGGGGTCTTAGCCGGATGAGCGAGCGGTATTACAAGTTCGCCACCGCTGTATCCGGATGGACCGGCGTCTGGTTTTTCAGCCTCTCGGCCTGGTTCGTGGCCACCGGGTATTTCCTTTTTTTTCCGGCGCGGGTGTTTCAGAGCATGCGGTTTTACCGGGCGCTGTTTCCCCAAAGGGGCCGCCTTTACGCCCTCCGCCGGGCGTGGCGGCAGTACCACATGTTCACCACGGTCTTCGTGGACCGGTTTCGGCTCCGAAAGGACGGCGCCCTCCCCTATACGTCCCGGGGGCGGCATCACCTGGACGAAGCGTTGAAGGGAAAGACCGGCGGCATTATCCTCATGTCCCACATGGGCAACTGGGAGGCGGCGGCCCACATTCTCAAGGGGGAACGGCGGGACATGGACCTCCTGCTGATCATGGGCATCCGGGACCGGGAGGGGATCGAGCGCATCCAGAAAGAGAGCCTGGCCCAGAGCGGGGTCCGGGTGATGGCGGCGGGGCGGGCCGACGGGTCTCCCCTGGATATCCTCGAACCGCTGCGGTTTCTCAAGGAAGGCGGCCTGGTCTCCCTCACCGGCGATGTGATCTGGCACGAAAACCAGCGGGCGGTCTCCGTGGATTTCCTGGGGCATACGGCGACCCTGCCCGAAACGCCCCACATGCTGACCCTGGTCTCCGGCGCGCCCGTTTTCGTCCTGTTCGCGTTCCGGAGGGCGGACGGGTCCTACGACTTCTCCGTCACCCCGCTTGAACAGGCGACGGCGGCGTCCCGATCGGATCGCCGGGCGGCCATCCGGCGATCCGCCCAGGGGTACGCCGATCTCATCGCGGAAAAGTTGCGGGAATACCCGGATCAGTGGTATCATTTCGGAGCGCGAATTTCGCGATGGAATGACCCGCGGGCGGTTGGCGGGAATCGGACGAAGGGATGCGAAAAACACTGAACCAACCAAAGTATATGCATACAGAGACATTACAAGGACCAACTCCATTGACGCGAGAAAAGATTCTGTCCCATCTGTTGACCCTGTTCGAGGAGAATTTCGAGATCGAGGAACCGGGGCTGGATGACGATCTGAGGGAACAATACGAATTCGACAGCATCGACGCCATCGAAGTGCTGGTGGAGGTCGAGCAGTTTCTGGAGGTCAAACTCTCCCAGGAAGAGAAAAAGCAGGCGATGGACATTCGGACCATCAACGGGATCTGCGACTGGGTGGAGGGCCTGTCGGCGGCCCGGGCATGATGGACAGACGCGTGGTCATCACCGCCGGCGCCGCCATCACCCCCATCGGTCACGGGAAGGCGGCCATTGTCGAAAGCCTCAAAAACGGGGTCTCCGGCGTGAAGCCCCTTCGCAAGGACGATCTCCTGACCCAGTACATCCATTCCGGGGTCTTCGGAACGGTGGATTATCCCATCGACTATGATTTCAAGCGGACGTTCCGGAAGACCATGGGGCCGGTGGCCTATTACGCCTGCCAGGCGGTCAAGGAGACCCTGGACGCCTCGGGCCTGGATACGGATTTTATCCGGTCGGGGCGGATGGGGGTGGCCTTCGGGTCCACCCACGGCAGTCCCACGGTCCAGCGGGGGATCTACAAAACATTCTTCAGCGACAACCCCACCGAATACTCCTCCATCAGCGCGGTGGACTACCTCAAATCCATGGTCCACACCACGGCGGTCAACATCACCAAGATGTTCGGCATCACCGGTCGGGTGATCTCGTCGTCCACGGCCTGCACCACCTCCAGCCAGTCCATCGGGTTCGGATACGAGACGATCAAGTTCGGCCTCCAGGACGCCATGATCTGCGGCGGCGCCGACGAGTACGACACCACCACCGTGGCGGTCTTCGACAACCTGCTGGCCTGCTCCACGGCCTTCAACGACACGCCCGGTCTGACCCCCCGGCCCTTTGACGAGAAGCGGGACGGCCTGGTGGTGGGGGAAGGCGGGGGCGCGGTGCTGCTGGAGGAATACGAGCACGCCAAAGCCCGGGGGGCGGACATCCTGGCCGAGGTGATCGGGTTTTCCAACAACAACAACGGCGGCGATCTCATTCTGCCCAACATGGACGGGATCAGGGCCACCATCCGCATCGGGCTGGACAGCGCGGGCATCGGGCCGGCGGACGTGGACGTGGTCAGCGCCCACGCCACCGCCACCAAAATGGGGGACCTCATCGAGGCCAGGGCCATCCACGCCGTCTACGGGGACGCGGGGCCCCATGTGACGGCCCTGAAAAGCTACATCGGCCACACCATGTCGGCCTGCGGCGTCATCGAGACGCTGTTTGTCCTCTACATGATGGCGGACGGGTTCATCGCCCCGACCCTCAACCTGGAGACCGTGGACCGCCGGTGCGCCAATATCCGCCATGTGACCGAAATCGTCGAAACCCCCATCCGGATCGCTTCCATCCAGAACTTCGCCTTCGGCGGGGTCAATACCTGCCTGTTTCTCAAGCGCTTCGAGGACTGACGGGCCCCGGCGCCATCACCGGCCGGCCGATGAGGTCGGCGAGGGGGACGACGGCGTAGCCCGCCGCTCTGATGGCGCCGAGGGTCCGGCGGATTTCGGTCAAAAGAAGGGGGATGTCCGCCGGATCGGGGGGCGCGGCGTCGTGGAGGAGAACGATGGCGCCGGGCCGGAGGCGGCGCCGGATCCGCCGGGACAGATGCCGGATCCGGCGGTTGCCGAAATCGGCGGCCCGGCAGTTGAAATTGACCGCGAACAGCCCCGACCGCTCAAGGATCGGCCCCAGCCGGGGATTGGTGACGCCGGCCACGGGCCGGAAGGCCAGGGGGCGGACCCCCAGCCGGCCCAGCGCCGCCTGGGCGTCGTCGATCTCCCGGGCCAGCGCGGCCTGGGATTTGAACATGACCAGCGGGTCGTGGCCATGGGTGTGGTTGCCGATGGCGTGGCCCCCGGCCAGGATGGCGGTCGTCAGATCGGGATGGGCCGCCGCTTTCTTTCCGATGACGAAAAATGTGGCCTTGACCTGGTGGGCGGCGAGGGTTCGCAGCAGGGCGGGGGTGACGGCGGGATCGGGGCCGTCGTCGAAGGTGAGCGCCACCCGGGGATTTCCCGGATTGCGTATTTTGCCGCGGCTGATGATGGGGAGAAAAAATCCCAGGGTGGGCAGGAAGGGGGCGGCGGCGCAGGCCAGGACGAACAGCGCGAGGGGGACGGCGGCCAGTTGGGGCTGAATCGTCGCCAGGATTCCCGCGGCCGGGAAAGCGACGAGGCCGGCCGCCGGCGCCGCCCCTCGCAATCTTAAAACCGCCGCCGTTTTCGCGTTTTCTTCTTTTTCCCTCCCGAATCCGCCGGATTGATCTTGATGTTCCGGCCCTTGATCATGTTCCGGTTCAAGGCCTTGATGGCCTGATCCGCTTCCGAATTGCTGGGCATGTCCACGAAAGCGAATCCCTTGGACAGCCCCGAGCGCCGGTCGGTGATGACTTTGACGCTGGCGATCTCTCCGAATTCTGAAAACATTTCTCTCAAATCCTCTTCGGTAACGCCATAGGCAAGATTTCCCACATAAATGTTCATCAAACTCCCTTTCTCGAATATCGTGCCATTGAATCGATCACATCGGTCGCCCCCGTCAACAGCACGAAATCGAGGAACCGATGTTGACGCCGGCGGGGTCCCCGCCGGCGTCGTTACACGGCGGGGACGGTGGCGAGGATATACTCCGCGAGGATTTTTCCCATGTCCGAGGGCAGCGTCTGGTCGCTGGCCCCGCCGGTCCAGGACGCCGCGAATGCGTTGTTGGCGCTTTCCAATCGTTTTTCCCGCACCACGTCACCCGCGGCGCCGTCGATGAGCTGGACGTCCAGGGACATGCTGGAGCTGCCGGCAAAGGCCCCGCCCCACATCCGGGCCGCGGATCCGACGATCCGCAGATCCGGGACGGTCACCTTGACGTAGATCGTGGGGCCCTGGTACCCGGCCCCGCCTTTTCGCTCCACCCGGTCGTAGACGTTTTGGGTCATCAGGGTGGAGATGGCGCTGACCTGAAGCTGCTCCATGGCGCCGGGGTAGTCGGTTTTAATCTGGGGCGTGGTTTCCACATCGTGGAACACGACGTTGGCGTAGCGTTTGTCCAGGGGCGGTTCCATGGGCGCCTGGGCCTCTTCGTCGGGGGCTTTGGCCCCGTCGCCGGCGGCGCATCCGAAAAAAAGGGCGGGAATGAGCGCCGCCGCGATCACGAACATGGCGAGTTTGCCGAATCCTTTCATTGCCGTTTTCTCCTAACTTTGTTTAAAGTTTTTAAAAACCTAAATCTCCGCGTCATCTCGGTGGGTTTCGTCTTCGCGGCCGGGCCGGGCCATGAACCAGACCGCTTCCGGATTGCCGCCGGACATCCCGAGATCCTCGATCCGGAACCCCGCCGCTCCTGCCATCTCCCGAATCCGGCCGGCCGTCCGATGCCAGGCGGACGCGCCGGTGATCCGGCGCTTGATCGTGTCCAGCCGCCACAGCCGCGACCCATTGTCGGAAGGAGGAATGACGGCCCTGATCAGCAGGCGGCCATCGCCCCCTAACTTACCGTAAACCCGCTTCAAGGTCAAGTCGAAGGCCGCATCCGGAAGATAATGGATCACGTCGAGAATCAGCACGAGATCGAAGCGGTCCGGGAAGCCGGGCCCGTCGATTTCAGGCGCCCCGCCCACCACCGCGTCGCCGTCGCCGTCCAGGGCGGCGGCGGCCGCCCGGACCCGCTCCGGGTCCGGATCCATGCCGAACACCCGGATGCCGGCCCGCCATTCCGCCAGGGCGCAGGCCGGCACGCCGTAGCCGCATCCGATGTCCAGAGCGGTCCGGATCGAAGGAACGGATTTCAGCAGCGCCGGCAGTTCCGTGAACATGGGGTCCAGGCGGAGCTTGAACCGGGCGAAGATCCGCGGGAATCCCTCCAGATTCCGATAGCGGCGCCGTACCCGGTCGCGCCAGCGGGCCGGTTTTTTTTCCGGTTGTTCACTGGAAAAAATCCTGTCCAGCAGGGGCGGCAGGATGACGAAGGCGCCGATGACGGAAAAGCCGATGCCCAGGAAGGAGGTGAGGCCGGCGCTTTTCAGCAGCGCGTGCTTTGCGAAGAGGAGGACGCCGAACCCGATAAGCGTCGAGGCGGCGGCCATGAAGACCGTCATCCGGATGAGCCGCCGGTTGGGATGATCCGGGTCGCGGTACCGCTGGTGGGACCGGACAGTGAACAGGGAATAGTCGATCCCCATGCCGAAGACGATGATGCCCAGCATCAACCCGGGGATGTCCAGGGGCCGGCCCGCCAGGTTGAGGACCCCAAGGGTGCAGACAAAGGCGAAGACCACCGGCGTCAGGGCCGCGGCCGCCAGCCGGATGTCGAAGAAAAAGAGGGCCAGCAGCAAAACGACGCCGGCGGAGACGATGAGGAGCATTTTGACGAAGGTGGCGGCCAGCAGTTCCCCCAGGGACCGGGTGAAGTAGGCCGGGTCGAAGACCCGGGTGTCGGGCGCCCGGTAGCGGTGGAAGAACCGTTCCGCATCGTATCGGTCCCCCGGCGTCAGGGAGGAAAACTGGGTCCACCGGTCGCCGTCGGCGGTCCGCTTCAGGCCCAGGAGATCGAAAAACGCGGGGGGGATGGCGGCGTCGTCCGGGATGGGCGCGTCAGGGCCGATTTTTTCCAGAAAGGGCGCGAAGGCGTCGGCCGTGAACCCCAGTTCGGCGCCCGTTTCCGTCAGGATTCGCTTCAGGCCGGCGGTCCGCTCCGGGGTCCAGAAGGCCCGCCAGGCGGCGCCGTTTTTCCGCCGCAGATCTTTCCCCGGGAAAAGCATGGAGGGGACGAACCCCGATTCCAGGATGCCGGCCGCCATGTCCCGTTCCGCGGCCGGCCGCAAGCGGTCCCAGGCGGCCTGGATGTCCGGCGGGGCGTTCCCCTGGGTCATCAGGTGGATCTTTTCGAAAATGGCGTCCCCCCAGGTGTCGGTCACCCGCGATTCGGCGGCCCGGGTTTCGCCGCTCACGGTGTTCATGGCGCTCATGTCCACATTGAAGTCCGGCCTTGCGAACAACAGCAGGAACAGGCCGACTCCCAGGGCGGCCCAGGCCCCTTTCCGTCCGAAGCCGCCGAGCCGGTCGGCCAGTCCGCGCAACGGCAGCCGTCTCGGTGTGGCCGCCGGCATTTCCGGAAAGATCCGGGGAAAAACCGAGTGGACAAACAGGAAGGCGAACCCGATGCCCAGGGCCGTGAACCGCCCCAGTTGGGCGAAAATGGGGAAATCGGTGAAGCTCAAGGCCCCGAAGGCGCCCATGGTGGTCAGGGCGGTAATGAGCCCCACGGCCCGGATCTCATGGGAGGCCTCCGCCCCGGTCGTGGCCCGGGGCCGGTCCAGGAAGAGGAGATAGGCGATGCCGTGGTCCACGGTAATGGAGATGACGGCCCCGCCGAACCCCAGGGCCATGAGGGAGACGGAGCGGTGCGTCAGCGACAGGATGAAGAAAGCGGCGGCGGCGCCGGCGGCGGCCGGCAGAAAGGCCAGCAGGCCGATCCAGGGCCGGGGAAAGGCGAAGAGCAGGAGCAGGGCGATCCCCGCCGTGGCCAGAACGATGGCCCGTGTCACGTCCCGCCGGGCGATCACCTCGTTGTCCAGAGCCGCCCGGTAAGCGCCCACCGGCGTCAGGGTCAAATCGTAGCCCCGGGCCGCGTATTCCGGAACGAGGTCGGCCGACAAGCCATGAAAAAAGCGGTCCAGGGTCCGTGCGAAGTCCGTGTCCGTCCCCGCCGTCTCCGGGTGCGCCATAACCAGCAGGTGGCGGCCGTCCTTTGAAAGAAGCTTCCCCTTGTGGATGCGCGCGTCGCTGGCGGGCGCCAGATGGATGAGCCGGGCCAGGACCAGGTCCTTCAACCCCAGGGGGTCCACGGCCGCGAATTCGGCCTGACCGATGCCCTCCAGTCCCATGAGGCCGCGCCGGAGGGTCCGAAGCCGGTCCGCCGCGGCGCCGGGGGCGAGGCGGGGGGCGACCTGGGTTTTCAGTTCGTGTTCGGTGAACAGCACCGGCAGGTTGTCCACGACATAAGGAATCAGGGCCGGAATCGTTTCCCGGAATTCGGTCATCCCCACCGCATCGAAAAGCCCGCTTTCCCGGAGCCGGGTTTCGACCCGGTCGCCGATGGCGGCCAGGGCGTCGGGGTCCTCCCGGTCCAGCCCCACGTCGACCGCCAACTGGTCCTGGATGGGGTGGTTTTTGAAAATATAGGCGGCGTCGGCGATGACGGGCGTGTGCCGGGGCAGGTACCCGGTGATGTCGGCGTCGATGTCGGCCATGGCGAATCCCAGGGCGAACAGGGCGCCGATGGCGGCCAGGGCGAGGGCGAAGAGGCGGCGGTTGAATGTGGTGGATGGGGTCATCAAAACGGCTTTCCGGGTTTGGGATCAAGACAGTGTCTGTGATTTCTCATTCAACACCAGCCCATACTTCCGCTCACTATGCGAAATCTGCTGAAACGTCCTCCTTAACAGGTCCCGCAGCTCCTTCCGCGCATTGATTTTCTTGATTTCGTCGCCGCTTCTCACGGCCTGGAAAAAGCGGGCGCAGGTCCGGCGTTCTTTTTCGCCCCATGAGGCGGTGAAGCCGGCTTTTTGTGCCGGGGCGGGCCGGTCGGTCCGGACCACCGGGAGGGTCGAGGCGTCGGACGAATAGTCCCGGCGGCCGTGGGCCCAGTTGATGATGTGGGAGTAGAAGATCAGGGCCCGGTCCAGGAGGACGTACATGAACTGGATGTTCTCCATGGGGCCCACCTTCATCTGCTGGCCGCCCAGGTTCATCCCCACCACCTTGGCTTTGGACAACTTTTTCGCCCCGCCAAAGGCGACCCATCCGGCCCCCACGGCGCCGCCGATGGCGGAGAAGACGCCGAAGGTAAGGCCGGCGGCGGCCACGTCCAGGGCCGCGCCGAGGGCCCCGCCGGCGATGCCGGCCGCGGCGATGAGCTGCTTCTGGGTCAGCCCCAGGAACTGCCAGGTTTTTTCGCTGAACAGATCCGCCTGGAGGATCGAGTGGGCCGGCATGTCGACATTGAAGATGTTGTGCTTATAAAGCCGCCGGAGAGTCTCGTGGGCCTCCCGCTCGATCTTCTGGATGGATTTGGCGTAGTCCTCCTGGAGGCGGGCCTTAAGAGCCTCCTCGTCGGTCTTTTCGGTGAAGTTCCGGCTGACGGTGCGGGCGATGGCGTCGCCCATCATGGTGCAGACGATCTCGGCTGCCAGGGTGTTCCGGTGATCCCAGTCCTTCTTGAAGGCGTCGATGACCGTCTCCAGGGCCGGCTGCCAGTCCTGATCGATGCTCTTCAGGCTTTCCAGCAGGGCGATCCGTTCGGCGTAGGTGGCCTTATGGGCGTTGAAGACCCGGATGGAGTTGAAATGCTTCCGGAACTCGTTCTTCCAGGGTTCGAGGTAGAAGACGTCTTCGTCCTTGCAGTTGATGATGGCCATCCGGGGCCGGCCGGTGAGCCGGAGGATCTCCATCTCGGCCTTGTCGGGGTTGCGCACCGGCCGGGAGCCGTCCACCACGAAGATGATCCCCGCCCCTTCTTCTACAGGTTTAAACAGCTCCACGTCGTCCCGGAACTCGGGCAGGGGGGCGTGGGCTTTCCGGTAATCGGCCACGATATTCTCGTCGGGGCCGGTGTAGTCGCGCATCCACTGGAGGGTCTGTTTCGGATTCTGGAATCCGGGGGTGTCCACGAACCGGATGATCTCCTTGCCGTCGATGGAGACGGGAAAGGTCTGGCATTCGATGGTCTCCCCCGGCGTGGGGCTGATGCGGACGCTGTCGTCCTCGGCCAGGGTGGAGACCACCGAGGATTTGCCCTCGTTGGGATGGCCGATGATGGCGAATTCTGGGATGGGGTTGGGTTCCATAAGCCTCTTATTTGTGGTTAGTGGCTTGTGATTATTTTTTCCAGTCGCAGATAAGGGTCCCCCAAGCCGCTGATTTTCCGCCGCCAGACGGTCCAGTCGGTGTCGTTCACCGGGGTGAAAATGGTGTCGGGCCGGGGTTTGCCCACCAGGCCCACGGCGATGCCCGTCCGTTCGCCCACGGTCTCCCGCAGATCCCGGATGAAGCCGAGCACCTCGCGGATGGGCGGCTGCCATCCTTCCTGGACCACGAGCACGTGGGGGCGGCCGTTTTCCCAGTCCTTTCGGGAGAGGGTATCCAGCACGGCCCGGTCCGCCTCGTATCCTTCGCCGATGCGCAGGGTTTCCGTCACCTGATAGCCCAGACTCAATCGAACCGCCGACCGGAGGGCCTCGCCGGCGCAGTCCTCGAAGATGTCGTCGGGGACGAGGGCGATGATCCGCCGGTCGCCGGAGACCGCTTTCTGGGTGTCGGCCGGGGAGGTGGTCGGTTGGACCGTCTCGGCGTCGGGGGGCAAATCCTGGCCGGATGTGGGGGTCCCCTCGGTGCTGACCCGGGGGGATTCCAGCCGGTGGATCAGCCGGTCGCAGTCGCTGAACTCGAAATCGACCCGGGCCAGGGCCCGGTTCCGGGCCAGCAGCCCGCCCATGAGCAGGAGGGTCCGGGGGAGCAGGCCGTAGAAGATGACGGCGAAGAGGAGAAAGGGCCACCAGGCGATGAGATTCTCGGTGGCGAGGAAATAGATTCCCTCCTTGAGGACCATCCGGCTCCCTTCGATCTCCGCCAGGGAGGGATACGCGATCCCCTCCGGCACAAAGGAGGACCAGGGCAGGGCGATGGTCCGGACGAGGTCGTGGACCACCTCGGGGCCGAACTGGACGGTGGACTGCCAGCCGAAGGCGATGTCCGAAAAGAGCACCTTGGCGAGGGTGGCGGCGATGACGCCGATGTTGAAAAAGACCCCGAAGATCTGGGTCAGGATGAAGACGGGCCAGTAGAAAAGGGACCCGTAGACCTTCCGGCGGCCCCTGAGCAGGCCCATGGCGGCGTCGATGCCGGTCCGGTGGGACCCGGACATTTGCTTGACGGTCTTTTGCTTCGCCCATCCGGCCAGGCGCGCCACCAGGCGGCTTACCAGGGAATAGAGGATGGAGTTGTCGGTGAAGGAGCGGTTGACGGCGCGGATCGCCAGGGCCGCCAGCAGGATCGCCATCAGCAGGAACTGGCTCAGGATCAGCCCGCCGAAATAGTAGGCGACGTTCAAGGGGGCCGCGCCGGTGTAGGTCATGAAGGAGGACGCCAGCCCGGCGCCGATCAGGAAGCCGAAAAGGAGAAAGAGCCAGGTCAGGAGCCGGTATATTTCGGCATAGGCTTCGCCGGGCAGGGGGGCGTCCGGCGGCAGGGATTTTTTCTCCGCGGCCCGCCGGTGGTCCAGCCAGGCGCGGATGATCCGGCGCCGGGAGGGGGGCGGGTCCCCGGGGATGTCCGGGGCGATCCGGTCGAGGTAGATCCCCCGGTCCCGCCGGGCCAGATCGTCCGCCGGCGGGGCGTCGGGGCTGTCGGGGTCGTCCCGGTGGAAGAAATATTCCAGGTCGAGTATGTCTTTGATTCGCCAGTCTTTTTTCATTGCAGGGCAATTTGCCTTGGGTGCATGGGTCTCGTCCGGGTTCGAAATCGTTTTTGGAGATTGAATATCATGTTTTGGGGGGAAAATAAATCGGGGATGCGGAAGAAAGGCATTGATTATGGTGTCATAAAGTGATACCAAAT
>CAZZBE010000120.1:0-13264 GCA_964652715.1 uncultured Desulfobacteraceae bacterium | reverse complement strand
GGTCGGTCCACCACCGGCTCGGGCGGCGTCCAGGCCGTCATATCCGCCGTCGGGGCCGGCCGCGCCGGGATGTGGCTGTCCCGGATGATGTCGGAAAAGAAGCCCATGGATCAGGCCGTCTCCAGCAGGGGTTCCGCGGAGCGCATACCCCGGTTCCGGTCGATGAGCCGGAGGTAGATCCGGCGGCGGCGACGGGGGAGGGAGAGGATGTCGTGTTCGCTCCAGTGATATCCCCTGGCGAGCTGGTGGATCTCCCCGTAGAGTTCGCCCCCCGGTCGCTCCAGGCACCCGTAGGGCGAGACCGGCACCCGGTTTTCCGCCTCGCAGCGGGGGCATCGGGCCAGCAGATGGGTGGCCGCCTCCGGCGCCATGGCCTCGATGCGGGCCTCGATGGCCGCGATCTCCGCTTCGGTCAATTGGGACGCGTCCACCGGCCGGTCCGGATCTTCGGCGGAAACCAGCCGCGTCAGCAACACCCGCAGGGCGGCGGCCTCATCCGCGATGGCGGCCACCGCTTCCTGATCGGCGCCCGTGGGCGCCCGGAGCCGGAGGCGGCCGATGGCGGCCGAAAAGGCGGTTTCCGGATAATCCGGCCCGGCGGGCTTCACCGGCAGTTCCGCGTACCGGAACGAGACGTCGAAGGGCTCGCCGCAGGCCCCGCACTCGGCGGTGAGCCACTTTTGACCGTCGTTGATGTGGGCCGACAGCCGCTGCATCAGGAACTGCCGGTCCCCGACGCTGAGCCCCCAGACCCGCTCCACGGTGGCCGCGTCGTCCCCCAGGGTCTGAAGGGCCTGACAGAGCGCGGCCGTGACCCGGGACGGGTGGGTTTCCGCGCCCTCCGCGCTTTCGTTCAGGGCCATTTCCAGGTAGCCGGTCACCGGTTTGAACCGGAATCCGCGCCGGATGCGGCCCTCGATCAGGATGCCGCCGGGGAGTTCCATCCGTTCCGTCGATCCTCAGCCTATGATTCGCTGGGCTCGGTGACGCTCGTGTCGCGCTCCCAGCCCTCGTGCTGCAGGGTGATGGACTGGATGCCCACCGCGTTCATGGTCCCCGCGTCGAATTCCGGCAGGGCCTGGTACTCCGAGACCCAGGCGCGGAACAGCTGGTAGGAGATGGCGATGGCCCCCTGGAGGTTGAGGACGTTGATCACGAGGTCCTTCCGGTAGTTGACCAGCGACATGGCCGCGTTGCCCTGGATGCTGTTGACGAGATTGGCCCAGTTCTCGAAGACCGGGTCGTGGGTCAGGCCCTGTTCCAGGGTCACGGGCTCGTAGCTGGTGCCGCCGGGCATCACCCGCTCGTGGGCCGGATCGCCGGCCGATCGCCATTTCACGGCTTCCGTGCTCTTTTTGAGCACGCTCATTTTTTTCAGTCCGGCCACCGGTTGTCCGTCGATGACGACCTGGAACATGAAGGTCCGGTAGGGGTCGTACCGGTGGGCGTTGACGGGAAACAATGGGGCTGCCATTCGATCTCCTCCTTAAAAATTATAGATCCACGGTATGGTTTCCGGTCGTAAAGGATGCGGTCCCGGGTTACTGCTGACCCACCTTCTGCTGAATCCGGACGATAACGAATTCCGCGGGTTTCAGGGGCGCGAACCCGACGATGACGATCACCTGGCCCCGGTCGATGTCGCCCTGGGTCATGGTGTCGCCCAGGCCGCAGCGGACGAAATAGGCGTCCTTGGCAGTGGCGCCCTGGAAGGCGCCGGCCCGGAACAGGCCGTTCATGAACGAGCCGATGTTGCTCCGCAGGGCCCCCCACAGCGGGTGGTCGTTGGGCTCGAAGACGGCCCACTGGATGCCCTGGTAGATGGATTGTTCGATGAAGATGGCCGTCCGCCGCACCGGCACGTAGCGCCATTCCGGCGCCGCCTTGGTGGCCAGGGTCCGGCTGCCCCAGATGACCGACCCGAACCCCGGGATTTTCCGGTAGCAGTTGATCCCCAGGGGGTTGAGCTGATCCTGTTCCAGGTCTTCGACCTTGTAGGCCAGATCCGCCGTGCCGTTGAGCTGGGCTTCCACCCCGGCCGGCGCCTTCCATACGCCGCGTTTCCCGTCGATCTTGGCCCACATGCCGGCGGCGAAAGAGGACGGCGCGATGGTGAGGGTTTTGGGGGCGTTGGGGTTTTTATCCGGGTTGAAGAAGGGATTGCCGACCTTGACCCAGGGGTAATAGAGGACGGTGTAGGTGGACGTGGGCAGTCCCAGACCGGTCACCTGGGCCGCCTGCTCCAGCTCCAGCCCCTCGGGCGGATCAATGATGAGCACCCGGTTTTTCATGGCCTCGCAGTGGGCCAGGGTCCGGTCGATAATCCCATGGGGGCCGCTTTCGGGCCAGGGCTGGCCGGGGAGCACGATGATGCTGGCGTCCCGGACTTTTCTCAGCACGTTGCCGTAAAAATCCTGGTAATCGTTGGGCGTGGGCGGAGAGGCGCTGCCGCCGGTGAGCTGGACGCCCTGGTCGAGGGTTCCGAGGCGTTGGAGGGGGATGACCGGGGCGACGCCCTGGTCGACTTCCCGCCCCGGAATTTCTACGGGAGCATCCGCGGCATTGAGCCCAAGGAGGTCCGCCAGGGGACCGTCGGTGACCGACAGTCCGGATTGACGGACATTGGCGCTTCCCGATGAAAGGACGAATTGGCGGGCCGGCGTGTAGTCGCAGGTGAAGTCTTTGTAAGAGGGGATGGCGGGATTCACCGCTCGCACCGCGTTCTGAACGGCCAGGGCCACGGCGTCGCCGTCGGCCGCATTGTTGCCCGAAAGCCCCAGCGCGCCGGCATCCAGCGTGATGGTGATGTCGCCGTGGTTGTCGATGTCCAGGGTCAGGCTGGTGTCGATGCCCGGCAGGCCCGTGGTTCCGTCGCTGAACAGCGTCGCCGTCGAAGCGACGGCCGCGCCGGTGAGGGTGGCGGTTTGGTCTCCGTCCAGCCGCAACATTTGGGCGAGGTCGCCGTCGTAAATTTCGATGGACGCCTGGGCGCCGTCTTCCTGGCTGATCAGTTCAAATCGTCGATCAGGTCCGATCAGGTAGTTGCAGGTGAAGTTGGCGTAGGCATCCGCCGTGCCGATGGCCTGGACTTCGTCCTGGATGGCCTGGGCCACCTCGCCGCCGTCAACATCCTGGTCGGTTCCGCCGAGAGAACCGGTCGGATCGATGGTGATTTGCTCGGCCCCCAGCCCGTTGATGTTGACCGTCAGCAGCATCGGGCCCGTGATGTTGCTGCTGAAATATGTAGCGGAATCTGGCAGTTGGCCGCCGGTGAGCGTCGCATCCTGGTACTGTTCGCCGCCGCCCCCAATCTCCGCGGCGTCTCCGAGGAGGAGTTCCACATGCCGGGAATTGCCGTTGACGGCGGTCAGGGCGTAATTCGGATCGCCGTCCACCATGGTGAGGTTTTCAAAGGCCTCGTCTTCCACGAATTCGCCGTCTTCCCGGTGGCCCACCAGCAGATCGAAGGTCAGGGCGTCCGGGTCGGGTTTGACGATCTTCACGTAAACGCCGTTGCCCCAGTCGCCGACGCTGGATGCCCGGATGACGAGCACCGGATTGGCCGTGGGGCCGCCGCCGACCGCGCCTTCGCCGTCGACGCTTTCATCCGCTTCGCCCGATCCGTCCCCCACGAGCCGGCAGATATACGCCGCGCCGCCGCCGTTGAGGTAAAACGACTGGACCGCCAACCCCATGTGATCGTCTTCGGAGGCGATATCGCCGTATTCCGTCACATAGTCGTCCCACTTGCCGATCAACGTGGCCTCGCCCGCCGGGCCGCGATTGGCCGCGCCGACAAACGCCGTCACCGACGTGGACACCCCCTCGATGGGGCGGGCGCCGCTGGGAATTTCTTCGATGTAAACACCCGGATGTAAGTAACTAGCCATTGATGTTCCTCCCCGAATAGACAAAATCGATGAAAACCGCCCTGTCCGCTTGACGGCGTTTTTGACCCACCCCGGCCGCTGCGATCAGCGGTCGCGGTCCCGGCCGGCCCTTCCGGGGACCGCGACGCCGCGCTGTCGGCCCACGAAAATTTGGATGAGTAATAAGCAAAGGATGTACCAGTGCATAAAACATTACAAAAACAAGAAATTATTAGATTATCATGAAAACGGGGCGGGTCGTTTTTGACCCGATTTGGGGAAAAGTTTCGCTTCAGACCGGCCCTCGATGCGGCGTCGGGTCTTTTTTGACCCGGAGCGGCGGCTGTTTCGGGTCCCTTCCGCCTCCGCTTTTTCGACGTGCATCCTTGAAAGGCGCGGTTCCGAACCTTACTCTATGCATACGTTTGAATTGGAAAGAGTTATCATTTTTTCCGGCAACTTTTCATTGACAGATCCGGTGGTGCGCCATGAAAATTGTCCTGTTTGATGTGGATGGATCGTACAGAGGAGCCCCCTGTCATGAAAGATATTCCCATCACCCTCGTGTATTCCGAGCCCCAGCCCTTGTGGCGCCAGGTCAGTGAAAAGCTGACGCGCTTGGGGTATACCCGTATCCAGACGTTTCCGTGGGACCGGCTGCTGGAAGGCCGGATCGACCGGCTGCTGAAATTGTTTATTTTCCAGGTGAATACGGGAAATGGCGATGGGGACAAGATGAAGTCCGCGGTGGAGCGGATCAGAGAAAAACGGCTGATGGGCATCATCCAGTCCCCCGGCGAGGGCCCCGCCGACGATCTGTTGAAATACTGCGACGAGTTCCTCTACTGGCCTTTTTCCGAGACCGAACTGGCGCTGCGGGTGGATCGCCTCTGCGAAGGGATCGAGGTTTCCCAACGGCCGGCCGGGGACGCGGCCATCCTCCGGGCTTTCGACGGGATGAACATGGTGGGGGATTCACCGCCCTTCCTCCGGGTGCTGAAACAACTCAAAAAGATCGCCGCATGCGACGCGCCGGTGCTCATCGAGGGCGAAACCGGCACCGGAAAGGAGAACGCGGCCCGGGCGGTTCATGAGATGAGCGACCGCCGGGACGGCCCCTTTGTCCCGGTCAACTGCGGCGCGATCCCCGACGATCTGCTGGAAAACGAACTCTTCGGCCACGAAAAGGGGGCCTACACCGACGCCAAATCGGCGCAGCAGGGCCTCATCGGCCAGGCGGACGGCGGCGCCCTCTTCTTCGACGAGATCAACGCCTTCACACCCAAAGGCCAGGTGGTGATGCTCCGGTTTCTCCAGGACCGGATTTTCCGCCCCCTGGGCAGCGACCGATGCGCGGAAGCCGACGTGCGGATCATCGCCGCCAGCAACGCCAACCTCTCCGCCATGGTGGAGCAGGAAAGGTTCCGCCAGGATCTGCTCTACCGCCTCAACATCATGTCCGTGGAACTGCCCCCCCTCCGCCGCCGCGGCGGCGACATCGAGCTGCTGGCCGACTTTTTCATCGACCGGTACCGGCGGCAATACGACCAGCCGGACAAGCACCTGCTCCCCGACACCCTCACCCGGATGCGGGAATACCGCTGGCCGGGCAACATCCGGGAGTTGGAAAACCGCATCCACCGGGAATTCCTGCTGGCCGAAGGCCCTGAAATCCCCCTCGACCTGCCGGCCCCATCCGCGGACGACCGCCGCCATAATCCCTTCGATCGCCGACAGAACCTGTTTCTCAACGAAAGCTTCAACGAGGCCAAGAAAAAGGTGGTGGACGCCTTTGAAAAGCGCTACCTGTCGTGGGTCATCCGCGAAGCCAGGGGCAACGTTACCCTGGCGGCGGAAAAGGCCGGCAAGGAGCGGCGGGCGTTGGGGAAGTTGTTGAAGAAGCATGGGGTGGATAAAGAGGGTGTCTCCGGGTATGAGCGCCGGGCAACCGGTGCTCCTACCCGGAGAACTGCTGAACCGCAAAATCGCGCAGAGAACTGATGACACACCAAGAAAAGGGGCAGAAGCCCACAATCGCAGAATTGTTGGCTGAGCTGAAGATCATTCGCGAATCCGAGTTCGTGGACATTGACATCCCGGAAAGACGCGACCGGCCCAACCTATTCGAGGAAGCCAATGAGCGAAACTTTCCTGCGAAAAGGTGAAAAGCTGCTGGAACCATTCTGAAAGCTAAAGCCATGAATTTCAAACAAGAAGAATTGATAGACGAACTGATGATTCAAATTCAGGAACGATACCCAGAAGTTGAACTGATCCGCGTCACGGAAAGCCCGGAAAGCGCATCAACGCTCTGGATCGAAGTGACGGCCCCAGAGGATGAGGACCGGCGGATCGAGATGAGGGAATTCGGATCTGACAAGGTGTCGGATATCCTGCTGGACTCCGGCTATCACATGCTGGTCATGCCCGTGCGAAAGAAAGCCGCCTAAACCGTTGCGCGTCGCGCCCAAAACTTCTTTCGGCGAGGAGAGCGGCATTTCTCACAACGATTTCTGGGAAGAAACGTGAAATCCCCCTTCCTCTACGCCAAAACCCACCGCTACTTCGCCCAATACGCCGAAGGGTTCGAGGTACTCGCCACGGACGAACTCACCGCCCTGGGCGCCCGGAACGTACAGCACGCATTCCGGAAAAAGTTGACATGGCCATCGAATAGACTATAATAATGGTCATGATGGCGAATTCATCACGATTCAGGCTGATCTACGCTCCCCAGGTGAAGCATCATCTCCAAGCCATCGATAAAAAATATTACCCCCTCATTCGCAGCGCTGTTGAAGAACAGCTTCAGCTCGACCCCGATGTGGAGACGCGGAATCGGAAGCCGCTCAAACGGGAATCGGGTCTTGGCGCGGATTGGGAAATCAGGTTTGGACCCCAAAACCGGTTTCGCGTATTTTACACATTCGATCTTGAATCGCGGGAGGTTCATGTCCTTGCCATCGGCATAAAGCGCGGAAGTCGGTTGTTCATCGGAGGAGAAGAGGTGTTGTTATGAAGATCGCGCCCGTAGCGGAGATCAAGGCCCGGTTCAGCGCCTATCTGAACGACTGCAAAAATGAGCCCGTCATCGTCACCAGAAACGGCAAAGCCGCCGCGGTGCTGCTTCCCATTACCGACGACGAGGAGTTGGAGCGGATCATGATAGCCTATTCGCCCAGGTTCCGGGCCATTCTGGAAGAAGGGAAACAACAGATAAGGAAAGACGGCGGCATTTCCCACGACGATTTCTGGGAAACAACGTGAAATCCCCCTTCCTCTACACCAAAACCCACCGCTACTTCGCCCAATACGCCGAAGGCGTCGAGGATCTCGCCGCCGCCGAACTCACCGCCCTGGGCGCCCGCGACATCCAGCCCGCCTTCCGGGGCTGCCATTTCAAAGCCGACCGGGAGACTTTCTACCGCGTCGCCTACCGGTCCCGGCTCCTCGCCCGGGTCCTGGCCCCCCTGTCCTCCTTCCGGTGCCGCGACCGGGACGACCTCTACCGGGCCGGCAAGGCCGTCGACTGGTCGGCCGTCTTCTCCCCGTCCCAAACCTTCGCCGTCTTCGCCAACGTCGCCAACAATCCCAACATCAACCATTCCCAGTTCGCCGCCCTCTGCCTGAAGGACGCCGTGGCCGACCGGTTCCGGGCCAAGACCGGCAAACGGCCCAGCGTGGACCGCTTCAACCCCGACGTCGCCCTCAACCTCTTCATCGACAAACAACAAGCGACCATCAGCCTCGACGCCTCGGGCGGCCCCCTCCACCGGCGGGGCTACCGGCGCGAAACCGTGGAGGCCCCCATGCAGGAGACCCTGGCCGCCGCCATGGTGGCCATGTCCGGCTGGGAAGGCGAAAAACCCCTCCACGACCCCATGTGCGGCGCCGGAACCCTACTGTGCGAGGCCCTCATGGCCTATTGCCGGATTCCGGCCGGCTTCCTGCGGGAGCGCTTCGGCCTCCGGTCTCTCCCCGATTTCGACGAAAAGATCTGGAACCGGATGAAAACCTTCGAGGATGCCGCCATCCGCGACCTCCCGGCCGGCCTCATCGCCGGAAGCGACGTGGACCCCGCCGCCGCGGCCGCCACCCGGGCCAACGCTCCGCTGCTGCCCCACGGCGACGCCATCCGCATCAGCCGGAAGGATTTCCGGGAGATCGAATCCCTGGAAAACCGGACGATCCTCTGCAACCCCCCTTACGGCATCCGCCTGGAAAAAGAAACGGACTTGGCCGCCTTCTACAAGGATTTCGGCGATTTCCTGAAACAAAAATGCAAAGGCGCCGACGCCTGCATCTACTTCGGCAACCGCGACATGATCAAACGCATCGGCCTGAAACCCGCCTGGAAACAACCCATGCGAAACGCCGGGCTGGACGGGCGGGTGGTGAAGTACGCGTTGTATTGATGCACGAAGCCAGCCCCAAAAGCGGATTCGGAGGATATGCTGTCATCGGAAAAGAAAAAGACGGTGCGGGGCGAACCGGGACCTGTTGAAGGCACGTGGATTCCCTTTGAATCCGCGGCGGGTCTGCGTGCCGGGATCGGCGGCCGGAGCAGGTCCGGAGGGGACGGGCGGAGCCGGATCGAAGGCGGGTCAGTAGACCCCGAAATCCCTTAAAATATCGTTGATGCCCATCTTTTTCGCCCGCATCATGAAAAATTCCGAGATGGTGGGTTCGTAGGGCCGGCGGCGGAGGGTCATCTTCGCTTCCCGGGGGGTCTTGCTCCCCTTTCTGTTGTTGCAGTCGCGGCAACTGGCCACGCAGTTGTCGAACTCGTCCTTGCCGCCCCGGGACTTGGGGATGACATGGTCGATGGTCAGTTTTCCCTGGCGCCGGCCGCAGTAGGCGCACCGGAAGCCGTCCCGGATCAGCACGTTGCGTTTGCTGAAGGGGACCTTCGATCGGTAGAGGGTCCGGATCAGTTTGATCAGCTTCAGGACGGCGGGGATCCGGAAACAGAGCCCCTCCGCGGTCCGGATGATGTGGTCGGAATAGGCCAGCACCTGGACCTTCTGTTTGGCCATGAGGCGCATGGCCCGCTTCCAGTTGAGCACGTTCAGAAATGAATAATCTTGATTCAACAGGATGCAGCTTGTCATGTTTCTCCTCGTTGCTGGGGTTGCCGGTAACGATCCATCATGTTCCTCCCTTTACTCCTTTGGGTTTATAAAAACGCCTATCGGATTTCCAGATCCGCCCCGGCCTCCGGCAGCCGGTTCCGGCAGGCGACGGCGAAATCCTCCGGATAATGGCCGTTGATCCATCTCAACTGGGCCTCGGTGAACGCGCCCGGCGAAAAGGGCAGCTTGGGAAGCAGGCTGTAGAGCAGGCGACCGTCCGCATCCTCGGCGTCGATTCGCTTGGAAAACTCGATGTGGGTGACCATCCGGGCGCCCAGTGCCTCCAGCACCCGGACGCCCACCAGCAGGGCTTTGTCGACCGAGGCCCGGGTCCCGGCATCCGCTTCCAGAATGTTGCCCACCGGCGCCAGGGGCATGAGCTGAAGCTCCCACTGGGAGGTCTGGGCCTTGGGAACGAAAAGGATGACGCGGTCGTCCTCCCAGACCACCAGACCCGACGGTTTGCCGTCGTCGCCGTCCATGCGGCGGTTGTTCCGGATGGCGGAGACGTAGCGGTCGAAAAAGTCGCGGCCGGTCTGCCACTTGTAGCTCCGGATAAAGCCGTCCACGGGATCGCCGCAGGCGAACCCGGGGATATAGTCCTCCCCCATGGCGGCGGGGTCGGGCGTCCGGACGGCCTCCGGAATGAGCGCGTACTGCTGGTGGATCTGCTGATGGGACCCGTGGAGCCGATACCCGCTGGCGGCGTACCCGAATCCGAAATTCCATCCCCACAACGTGCGGGTGAAGGGGATGGGCGGCCGTTCCCCGGCCGTCAGGGTGGCCATGATCCCGCCGCGCAGCCGCTCCAGCTCGTCCACGGAGAGCTGCCGCCGGAAGGCGGGGATGGGGATTCCCAGCCCGGACGCCAGCCGGACGAAGGTCCGCTGGTAATACAGGTGGCGCATGCCCGTCATGTCCGTCAGGGTCAGGTCCCGGGCCCGGTAGCGGATCGCATCGTGGGCCATGTTGGCGGCGTAATGGCCCCAGGGGATGTAGGAGTTGCGCCGCAGGTATTCGAAGACGTGGCTCCGGCCGTCGTCCCCCACCCATTCCCCCACGATTTCGCTGTCTCCCTGGACGCCGGGCAGCAGCAGCATGGCCCGCTTGTAGTCGTCCGGCAGGCGGAGGTTGTTGGCCGCGGCCTCGAAGATCTCATGGTCGTGGACCACGGGCCGGGTCCGGCCGGAGGGGGTTTTACGGTAAGTCAGTCCCGCGGGCCGTCCGGTATCGGGATCATGAACGAATTCGCAGGCCCCTTCGGCGATGGCGGCCAGCTCTTCCGGGTCGGTTCCGTCCACCGCCAGGGCCAGCCGGATGGTCCGGGGCAGGGCGGCCACGAGGTCCCGGGCCTTGTACGCCGGCGGCGACGCATCGCCCAGCAGCTCCCGGAGGCTGTCGGTCAGGGAGAGCCGGTTCGAAGGCTCCGGGTGCGGGTCCAGGGGGATGCGGTCCGGGTCCCGGGCGATCCGGTCCGCCGAGCGTTTGATGATGAAGGTCGATCCCCGAAACGGGAATGGGTTGGGGATCTCATAGACCGGGTCGGCGCCGGGTTCCCGGACGGCGCCGTCGGGGAAATTGGCGTGGTTTAAACAGGGCGATCCGTCTTCGAAAACGCCCAGGAAGGCGATGGTGTCTTTTTCGCGCAGGTTTTCGGAACGGAAGGCGGGCGTGTGGATTCCGTAGATAAATCGACCGGATGGCGCAACGCAGGTGCGCATCTTCATGGGTGACATCCCCCTCGTTTGGCGACGCGTCAAGATGCAGACTCCCTTCTCATACCGCAAAACCCGGTCGGGATCAAATGGTTTTGTCAAGTTGAAGTCGCCGGGAGCGCCCAAAAAAAGGAGTTGACAGCCCCCTTTCGACCCTATAAAGAAGTGATGTCGCAAATGGTTTTAACGGCAACATTAAAACGGAATCCGGAAGACCCGATGACGCCCATTTTCGCAGACAGGCTTTTTTATTTTTGGTTTTACTATTTTTACGCCCCCTGTCCGCCCGTGGTCCGCTGAGGGATTCCACCCAACCGAGCAAAAAGCCGCGGGCAGACAAAGCCCGCGGCTTTCTCTTTTCTTCAGGCCGCGGAACCCAGGCGCCCCGGCCTTTTTTGCTCCCCAAAAGGAGAGCCCCATGAAAAAGACCTATGATGTCCATGTCGAGTCCTTCGCCCCGCTGGAAGCCCCGGATGTCCTCAAGGAAGAACTGCCCATCAGCCCGAAAGCGAGCGACACCGTGCTCAAAGGCCGGGAGGAGATCCAGAACATCCTGAAGGGCGATGACAAACGGCTGCTGGTGGTCGCCGGCCCCTGTTCCATCCACGACGAAACGGCGGCCCTGGAATACGCAAAACGGCTGAACCGGCTGCGGGAAGAGGTGAAAGAGACCCTGCTGGTGGTGATGCGGGTCTATTTCGAAAAGCCCCGGACCACCGTGGGCTGGAAGGGGCTGATCAACGACCCCCATCTCAACGGCAGCCGGGACATCATGACCGGCATCCGGAAGGCGCGCAAGCTGCTCATCGACATCACCGAAACGGGGCTGCCGGCGGGGACGGAAATGCTCGACCCCATCACGCCCCAGTACATCGCCGGCCTCGTTTCCTGGGGGGCCATCGGCGCCCGCACCACCGAATCCCAGACCCACCGGGAGATGGCCTCGGGGCTCTCCATGCCCGTGGGCTTCAAGAACTGCACCGACGGCGAGCTGGACACCGCCGTCAACGCCATGATCGCCGCCGGCTCTCCCCAGAGTTTCCTCGGCATAGATCCCAACGGCCGGGCCAGCATCGTCAAAACCAAGGGCAACCCCTACGCCCACCTCGTCCTCCGGGGCGGGAACCGTCCCAATTACGATTCGGTGAGCATCCGCCAGGCCGTGGAACAGCTCCGGAAGAAAAACCTGTCCGAAGGCGTGGTGGTGGACTGCTCCCACGCCAACTCCTGGAAACAGTACCGGAACCAGTCCATTGTCTGGCAGGACGTCATCAACCAGAAGATGGACGGCAACGACGCGGTGGTGGGGATGATGCTGGAGAGCAACCTGAAGGAGGGCAATCAGAAAAACACCGGCGACCTGACCACCATGGAATACGGCGTCTCCATCACCGACGCCTGCATCTCCTGGGAGACCACGGAAAACCTGCTGCGGTCCGCCCACGAACAGTTGCTCCAGGCCCGGAACGGCCGTTACAAAGTGGCCTCGGTGGCCTGACGCCATGGAGACCACCCTGACCATCGACGGCGCCGCCGGGCGATCCACCCTCCTGGTGGGGGAACGGCTGGAACGGATAGCCGAGCATCTGCCGGCGGCGCCTGTCTTTATCGTGACCGACCCCATCGTCCGCCGCCTTTACGGAAAGCGGTTTCCCGCCGGCCCGGTCATCGAAATGGGCGTGGGGGAATCCATCAAGACCCTCGACACCGTCGCCGACATCTACAGCGCCCTCATCGGCCGCGAAGCCGACCGGTCGGCCTTCCTGCTGGGCATCGGCGGCGGCATTGTCTGCGACGTCGCCGGGTTTGTCGCCTCCACCTACCTGCGGGGCATCCGGTTCGGGTTCGTCCCCACCACCCTGCTGGCCCAGGTGGACGCCGGCGTCGGCGGCAAGAACGGGGTCAATTTCTCCGGATACAAGAACATGGCGGGCGTTTTCAACCAGCCCGAATTCGTCCTCTGCGATCCCGGCGTGCTGACCACCTTGTCGGACGGCGACCGGGGCTGCGGCCTGGCCGAGATCGTCAAGCACGGGGCCATCGCCGACGCCGGTCTGTTCTCGTTTCTCGAATCGAACATCGACGCCGTTCTCGCCCTGGAACCAGCGGCCGTCCACCGGATGGTGTACGATTCGGTGGTCATCAAATCCACCATTGTCAACCGGGACGAAAAGGAGACCGGCGAGCGCCGGAAGCTCAATTTCGGCCACACCTTCGGCCACGCCGTGGAAAAGGTCCGCAAAATCCCCCACGGCGAGGCCGTGAGCATGGGGATGATGGTGGCCGCGGCCCTGTCGGTCCGAAAAGGATATCTGGCCGAGGCCGACGCGGCCCGATTGAAAACCCTCCTCGAACGGCTCGGCCTGCCCACCCACTTGGACGTGGACCGCGAAACGGCCCTGGACGCCCTGAAGCGAGACAAAAAGCGGGAAGGGGACGCCATCCATTTCGTGCTGCTCAAGGGGATCGGCGAAGCGGCGGTGGAGCGGATCGGGCTGGATGAATTGGCGGCGGCGGTGGCGGAATTGTGAGGAGAGGGACAGAGGGA
>CAZZBE010000119.1:6233-13318 GCA_964652715.1 uncultured Desulfobacteraceae bacterium | reverse complement strand
CCAGAATGCTCATGGCCGAGCCGGTGACGAAATGCGGGCAGGTGGGGGATTCCACGGCTTCCTGCATGAAGCCGGCGATTTCAAATTCATACTGGGGCAGCCGGGTGTTCTGAAATTCATCTAAGAACATGACGATGGTGGAATCGTCGATATCGGAAACCCTTCTCGGCAGTTTCAGCGCATCGAACTGGGGAAGACTGCTGTCGCCGGTTTCAACCGCCTCTCGCCATTCCAGCATCATGTCCAGCGTTTTTGTAAAAGGATAAAGTGAACGCGACGCCTGAATCTTCTGGATGAGCTGTTCCCCTTTTGGCTCGCCCGCGATCATTTCGGGCTGCTTTGTTAGAAATCCAACATAAAACCGCATAAAATTATCAATGTACTGCTTGCCGAAGGTCCGCTCGTTCATCGGACCATCCGGAAATGAATAATAAACCGGAATCACCGTGTTCGGGTCTTTGGCGCTATTTTCAAAATAAAGCCGGTTGACCACCCGCTTGAAAATTTCGGTCTTTCCCATGCGGCGCTGACCCAAAAGAACCGTTGACGTGGTCCGCCGGTGGGCGGCTTCCAGGGCCGCCTTGTGGAAGTAGTCGAGAAATTCCCGGCGGTCGGTGTAAACCGGCTCGGGAACGAGGGGTTTGACGATCCATTTCGGGGTGTCCGAAGGCGTCTTCATTGTTGCATCCTTTATCTTGGTTCTTTCTTGTGTTTATGACCCCTCGTTTATGACGGATTTTATGTTTGTCGTCAATCAGTCCGGGAGCGGATGTCCCTGATGCCTCCACAACAAGCGCTCGGCTTGCCCCAACAAATAGCAAAGAATAAACGCGGGAATTTTCAAAAAACGCGTTTCCATGCCGGCCAGATCCGCCAGCCCGAAATCCATGTCCCGCTTGGTCACGAGATACGCGTGTTTCGGCGCTTCGGATCGGCAATAGACGGCCAGTCCGCTTTTTCCGTCCAGGGACGGCCGTTCTTTATACTTGATCTCGAAAGGAAGCGCATAGGCGGGGCCATGCACGATGATGTCCACTTCCTTCTGGGTGGCGGCATCGCGCCAGTAGACGATCCGGGGCGTATCCCGGTGATAATAGGCATACAAATGGCGCAACACCGTGGTCTCGACGATGGTTCCCATCTCGTCGGGTTGGGCGAGTATTTCCTCCCCCCGGAGCAGGACGGCGTTTCTCAGGGCCGCGTCCACCAGATAATACTTGTTCCGGGTCTTCAACACTTTCTTGCCGCCCAGGCCCGACGGCGGCAGCCGGTAGATCAGGTTGGCTTCTTCCAGGAGGGACAAGTGATTGGCCACCGTGGTCACCGTCGTTCCAAGGTCCCGCGCGCAGGCCTGGTGCGCCATGATGACGCCGGAATTGAGGCAAAGGTAAACAAAAAGCTTTTCCAGCTCATCCACGTTCCGGACGCTGAACAGCGCGGCGATATCCCTTTTCAGCACGCGTTCCACGACATCTTCCCGGAGGAGCCGTTGACAGAGCCGGATATCGTTCAGAACGGCCGTTTCCGGAAATCCGCCCATCAGCAGGTAGCGTTGAAACAGGGGCTGGAGCGGTCGCATCCGGTCGGCGAGCGAGAGGAAATCTCCGGGCGAAAAATCGAAAAGATCTCTGACCCGGAGATCGGGGTCGATGCCGTCGGGGCGTTCCCCGCGAATCAGGACGAATTCGTGGAACGACAAAGTGGGCATGGGAACGGTGATCCATCGCCCTACCCCGCTTTCCGCCAGCCGGTCCCGGTGGACGACGCTGGCGGAACCCGTGGCCAGGATTCGGTACTCCGGGTGGTGGTCCACCAGCAGCTTGATTTCCGTCTCCCACTCCGGGGCATACTGGATTTCATCCAGCAGCAGGGTCGCCGGTTTTTCCGAGGGATAAACGGCTTCGTGGTAGAGGGTGAGGATTTCTCCCAGGGGCATCAGCTTCAACAACGGATGGTCGAGGCTCAGATACAGGATGCTTTTAGGATCATCGCCCCGGCTCGCCAGCGCATCGGCCATTTGGTGGAGGACGGTGGTTTTTCCCACCCGCCGGGGACCGGAAAGCAGGACGGCGCGGCGAAGGCCCGCATGTTCCAGGAAATTTCGGCAGGCGTCGAATGCGAGGCGTCGAAAATCGGGCGTCGGCGAGGATCGTCCTCCCCACCAGGGATTGAACCCCTTCAAGGCGCCAACCACCGCCGTTCGATCTAAAAAATCATTCAATGGACGTCTCGGCCAAGATTAATCGAAAATTAAACAATAGTATACTATATATTATTTGAAAATAAAAGAAAAATATAGCTTAAAACCATCAACTTCCCATCCGCTCCACCATCGCCTCCAGATACCGCGATTTCACCTGTTCGCTCGCCATGACCCGCTTCACCGGCGGCAGTTGGAGGATTGCGCCCAGCACGCCGGCGAGGACCCGGTGATGCCAGAGAACCTGGTTGTCGAAGATCAGGTGCTGTAGTTTGCCCCGTTCGACGGCCATGACCACGACCCGGTGGGTGCTGTTGAGGGGGGTGATGACCCGTTTGGGGCGGGACTTCAACGAGATGGCCTCGTCGGGGCAGACGCGGACGCAGACGCCGCATCCCAGGCAGATGTCTTCGTCCAGCCGGGCCTTTTTCCGTTTGGGACGGGCGGGGTCGTTGGCGGAGACCATCCCCATGGCCTCCACCGGGCACGCATTCGCGCATTTGCCGCACCCGTTGCACCGGTCGCCGTCAACGACCGGTAAAAAATTGGTGGTGTGGACCGGGTTGTGGATGGCGAAGCGGCGGGCCGCGATCATGGCTTCGCAGCAGCACCCACAGCAGTTGCAGATGAAATTGACGCCTTCCCGGATGTTTTCGCCGAACTGGACCAGGTTGTTCTCGCAGGCGGTCTGGAGGAGGTCCAGCCCTTCGGCCACATCCACCGGCCGGGCGTGGCCGTGCTTGATAAGGGAGCCGGCCGACGCGTTGAAGGTCATGCAGATCTCTTTGGGCGCCTCGCAGTCCCGCCCCACATGGGCCATCTTGTGGCGGCAGTAGCAGACGCCGACGGCCCGATGCCGGGCCGTCTTGATCACTTCGCCGGCCCGTTCGTAGTCGAGAACGTGGAGGGCGTTTTCCCCGGAAAGGGCCGGTTCGTGGACGAACACGCGACCCAGCTGGGTCTCGCCGTCGGTGAAAAGATCCCGGATGAAGTCCTCTTCCACGTTCAGGTACTGGTAGAACAACTCGCTCAGCAGCTTCTGATCGATGTCGTCCCGCACCCGCATAAGGGAAAACTCGAAAAACCCGGCCATGGGCGGCGGCAGGGCATAGACCGATTCGCCGTTTTGTTCGATGTCCACCAAAAGGGCCCGGCCGGCCAGTTCATCCAGCACCTTTCGGGCTCCGGCCCGGTCCATCCGCCAGGCCCGGGCGGCTTTTTCCGCCGTGAACGGTTTTATGGGGAGGAGCGCCACCAGTTCCGCCTCCCGTTCGCCGAGCAGCATTTTCAGAATTTTGAAGAGCAGCTCCGAAGGCGGCGCGCCCTGGGGGAAGCGGTTTAACCGCTCCGTCAGCCGCGCGTATCCGGATTTGAGATTCGTGTGCGCCATAAACGATCACCTCGCGTTTCGGGTCGCGTTTTCTCTACCGCGACGCCGCGAACGGAAACACCGTCCGAAGTCCTCCGATCGCCATGCCGGAGGTCAGCCGCGCCCCCTTCCGGCAGAGATCCAGCAGCAGCCGGCCCATGAGCCGGCGCAGGTCCGCGTTGGAGGTCAGGGTTCGATAGTTCTCCGCGCGATCCGCGAAGGGAAACAACAGGGCGAGCCATCGCTGGGGCATCTCGGCCGCCAGAAGCCGGGCCATCTCCGACATCATGACGCCGTCCATATCGAAGTCCGGGTCCAGATCGGCGATCACGCCGTCGAGGGTAAAGAAGGCCTTCCGGAACAGCATCAGGTCGGCCGGAAACGGGATGCCGGCGAGGACCAGGCCATCGATGAGGGCAAACGTCCGGGCGCAGATGCTGCCGCATCGGTAGTCGGATCGGGCCGTGATCTCCCGGATGGACGGTTCGATGGCGGCGTCCTCTCCCCGGCCCTTCTCATCCGATTCAGCGGCCATGGCGCGGACCGCGCGTTCCATGGCCGCGGCGTCATCGGCCGCGACCCCGCGCATCAACGCCATCAACCGGCGTCGCTGGCGTCGATGGAGCGTTCCGGAAAGACTCCAGTCCACCAGGCCGATGCGGGCGCGCCCCGATGCCCCATTCCCGCTGGATGCCAGGAGATTGCCGGCGTGCGGGTCGCCGTGGAAGGGAGGGGCCTCCAGGGTGGAGAACAAGGGGGCGAGGATAAGGGATCTGAAAAGGGTCCGGGCCCGTCCGCACCGTTCGTCGGGGTCCGCCGGCGCATCCGTGATTTTTTCGCCGGCCACGAAGTCCATGGCGGTCAGGGTGTCCGTGGAAATCGGCAGCAGGCCGGGCACGGTCGCCCCTCCCCTTCTTTTGTAAAAAGCAGCCGCCCGGGCCAGGTTCCGCTGCTCCCCCGGCAGGTCGATCTCTTCCATGAGGATTCGCCGGACCTCCGCGAAGGTCTCGATGAACCGGAACCGGTCCAAAGCGTAGCGGCCGCGCCGCGCTTCAAAGTGGCGCGCCAGGTCGTCCAGCAGGCCGAGTTCTTCGGTCAGATGGTCTCTGACCCCGGGTTTGAGGGTCTTGAGCACCCCGTGCCGGACCCGGCCGCCGTGGGGCGGCGCATAATCGAAGGCGATCACCACGCCGACGCTGGCCTCGGCCAGGGGGGCCGGGCCCATCGTCACGCCGCGGCTCGCTCTATCCCCGCCCAGGGCGTCCCGGACCATCGCCTCGATGTCTTCCATGGCGGTGGTCGCGGGCCCGGTTTCAAGCCCGACGAGCCACGTTTTGAACGACGGGTCCAGATGCCGGTTCCGGGCGATGATCTGACCGAGTTTGTGAAAAGTGGGCAGCCGCCGCGCCAGCCGCGTCAACCGATGGGCGGTCGGCGCATCCGGCGCCAGTTCGGCCTGGTCCGCCACAAGCCCCACCACCCGGGAGAGCGACAGGCGGGACAACATGAACCGGATGCCGTCGATCACCACGGGCCGGTAGGCCGAATAGACATCCGGCAGCAATTCCGCCGGACGGGTCGTTGAAATCAGATCATCCGCCGCCCCGCTTCGAAACCGGTCCGGGCCGATCTTGGCGGCCATTGTCATCAACTGTTCTTCGAACGCCGGTCTGCCGAGGGTCTGGAACTGTTTCCGGAGATAGGCGGTCCTTGTCGTAAAACCGAGCATAGGGGGTAAATTCATGCGATAGTTATCTTATCCTTTGTCCCGAACCTTCAATTTGGCGTCGATCAACTGCTGATGGGTCAATCGCAGCAGATCCGCCAGTTTATGGATGAGGTAGTCTTCGTGTTTGTCCATCTTGCCGTCGATGAAGACGATGCGCCAGAGGGTTTCGATGATGCCGATCTTCTCCTCGTTGGTGTAGTTCTCGTTGATCAGCCGGGCGAACCGCCAGTAATCGACGCTGTCCGCCAACTCCCGGTCGGCTTCGGCGATCAGGGCTTCGGCATCCTCCGGCGACAGGCCGTATTGATCCTTCAGAATCGACAGGATCGTTTCCATCTCCGACGCGCTGAACGTCTCGTCGATGCGGGCCATCTCCACCAGCAGGGCGCAGGTCGCCACCCGCAGGTCGTGTTCCGCCGCCCCTTCTCCGGCGCCGGATCGCCCCGGCGCGGTCTTGTCGAAAAAACGCTTTACTATGTCCAGCATCCGCCGACCTCCTGCGTTGAGATGTGGGGCCCCGCATCGCGCCGGGCCCCGGATGACCGGGATGGATCGGTCGAATCAGTCCTCTTCGATGATGATGGCGTCGGCGCCGCATTCCTCCGCCGCCTGGCGAACGACGTCCTCATATTTTTCCGGGATGGGGTTGACCTTGACGATGGCCTCCAGCTGGTCCTCGCTGTACCCGAAGACTTCGGGGCACAGTTTGTGACAGTTGCGGTCGCCCATGCACTGCTCGGTAATTCGGACTCTCATGTTTTTCCTCCTTTTTCTGGCTGACGGTGATCAATGGGAGTAAACGTTAATTCCATGGATATCGTGTTCGATTTTACTCCTTTTACGTTCCGATGGCAAAAAATTCTCCATAACAAATAGTTTTGACATGAACCCGCGCTTCTGCGATGATCGGGCTTTGTTGGAAATTTCGATTATTTATCTCATAAACAGCAGGATTTTGTTCCATGAAAACCACGGCCAAAAAGAGCGGCCCCCTTCTCGATGTGCTGCGGGAATCATTGGGGATCGACTCCAAAACGCGCATCCGGAAGATGCTCAAATACGACATGATCCGGCTCGACGGCGCGCCCGCCGACCGCCCGGACGCCCGGATCAAAGCCGGACAGACCATCGAATACCTCAGGAAAACCGGCATTAAAAAGTCGGTCAAACCGCCCCTGCCCCTCATTTACGAAGACGATCACATCCTGGTGACGGAGAAGCCGGCCGGCATCCTGACCTACGGCGAAAAAGGGTCCGGCGGGACCTCGCTCTACCGGGCGCTGCGGGATTTCGTCAAAAAACGCTCCGAAGGCCGGCAGCGGCTCTGCGTGGTCCACCGGCTCGACCGGGAGGTCTCAGGGCTGATCCTTTTCGCCAAGCACGGCAAAGCCCAGGAAGCGCTCAAAGCGGGATGGAGCGACACGAAAAAACGATATCTGGCGCTGGTGGAAGGCGTGCCGGCGTCGAATGAGGGGACGATCCAGACCTGGCTCAAGGAGGGCGTCGACCGGCGGGTCTATTCGGTGGACAAGCCCAAGGGCGCCAAACTGGCGGTGACCCATTATCGCATCGTGAAAAAGCTGCCCGCCCACACGCTCCTCCAAATCCGGACCGACACGGGCCGGAAAAACCAGATCCGCGTCCACCTGTCCGAGATGGGATGCGCCATCGTGGGCGACCGGCGCTACGGCGCCGACGATTCGGTGATCCGCCGCATCCGCCTCCACGCCTCCTGCCTGGCCTTTACCCACCCTTTCACCGGCCATTTCCATGAGTTCGAAAGCCCG
>CAZZBE010000119.1:0-6133 GCA_964652715.1 uncultured Desulfobacteraceae bacterium | reverse complement strand
TCCCGGGTCACCGATCGCGGCCGGAACAGCGCGGCCGTCAAGCCGCTTTCGATGACCAGTTGGGCGCAAATCCCTAAATTCTGGGCCACGGAGAACATGACGGTGTAAAAGGCGTGCTCGGTCATGCCGAAGTAGTGGAGCAGCACGCCGGAGACGGCGTCGATGTTGGGATAGGGGTTCGCGACTTTGCCCCTCTCCTTGAGTTCCCGGGTCACCACTTTTTCCAGCAGGCGGGCGATGACGAACACCGGACAGTCGGGGCATAATCGCTGGCCGAAAGCCGACAATGCTTCGTAGCGGGGGTCCGGTCCCCGCAGCACGGCGTGCCCGAAGCCGGGGATGATCCGTTTGTTGTCGAGCATCTCCCGTATGTAATCCGTCAGCTCCGCTTCGGTGGGCGCGCCGTCGAACCGCTCTTCGATGGCGCGGATAAACCGGACGCTCGCCTGGTTGGCCCGGCCGTGGATGTGCCCGGCCAAACAGTTCATGGCGTTGGCGGCCGAGGCAAACACGTCGGTCATGGCGGAATGGGTGATCCGGGCCGTCAGCACGCTGGCGTTGGCGCCCTCGTGGTCGCAGTGGACCGCCACGAACCGACCGATGAAATCCTCGAAACGCCCCTCCGGGTCCGACAAGCCCAGCATGTAAGCGAAATTACGCGAGAACCCAAGCCCCGGTTTCGGATCGATCCAGTCGAGGCCGCGCAGCTTCCGCCGATAGATGTTGGCGGCGACGACCGGGAGTCGGGCCAGCAGGTTGAGGGCGTCTTCAAGGGTGTACTCCCAGTGCTCGTTCCGGGGGACGGACCCATAGGCGTCCTGGAAGGCCGACTCCCGCTGCATCATGAGCGCGGCGATGCCGAGCTGGGTCATGGGATGGAGGTCGTCGGGGAGCCCTTCGATGCCGTCCTTCACATAACCCGGCAGCCCGGCCCGTTTTTCGAGATCCTCCCGCAGCCGCCGTTCCGCGTCGGCATCCGGCATGTCGCCGGTACACAGCAGGTAAAAAAGCGATTCGCCCGAGGCGCGGAGCAGGTCGTTGACCGGGATCTCCCGGACGTACAGCCCCGTCCGGGGGTCCACCCGGCTGGTGTCGCAAATCACCGCCGGGACGTCCCGCATCCCCCGGAACAAATGCTTGACGGTCACATCTGAAATGGATGTATCGCCATGGGCCGCCAGGAGTTCCCTGTTTTCCCCGCGCCAGGCGGCGATTTTTTCGGCCATCACTGATCGGAGCGTTTTCATGGGCGCCTTTCTTCCGATTTGAAACTCAACACTGACTATGAGGAAACGATAACTGCGATCATCGAAATTTCAAGCGACCTAAGTTTATATGTTCCCAATGACGGCTGGCCGCTCTTTCCGTGGTTTGATGCGGCAATCGGCTATTTCCCGGTGAATTCGGGTTTCCGTTTCTCCATAAAGGCGGTCATGGCCTCCATGAGGTCGTCCGACGGAATGATGTTGGACGACACCGCCGCCACGTATTTCAGGCTGTCGGCCACGGAATTGTCCATGCTGAAATTGAGGACGTCCTTGGACGCCTGGACCGCCAGGGGCGAGTTGGCGGCGATCTCTTTCGCCATCGTTTCGGCCGCCTTGAATACATCGTCCGCCGTGGGATAGACCGCGTTGACCAAAAGGATCTCCCTTGCCCGGGCCGCGTCGAAATCTTTCGCGGTAAAGGCCAGTTCCCGGGCGACGCCCTGCCCCACGATCCGTGGAATGCGCTGGAGCACCCCCACGTCGGCCACGAACCCCACGGCCGCTTCCCGGAGGGAGAAGACCGCATCTTCGGAACACAGCCGGATGTCGCAGGCCGTGGCCATGTCGAGGCCGGCCCCCACGCAATGGCCGTGGATGGCCGCGATCACCGGCTTGCGGCAATCTTCGATGCAGGAAACGGCCTTCTGCAAGTTGTGGAGCTTGGGCAGAAACCGCCATTTGACGCCGCCTTTTTGCTGTTCGTCCATCAACTCCGACAATTCCGAAGTCATCCCCATCAGGTCGATGCCGGCGGAAAAACAGGCCCCTTTTCCGGCCAGCACGACGACCCGAATCTCCGGGTCGGCGTCCAGATCCGCGAAGATCGCCGGCGGCTCGCGCCAGGCCGGCGGGTTCATGGCGTTTTTCTTGTCCGGGCGGTTGAAACAAACCCAGGCGACGGGCGGCTTTTTGTCGACAAGGTAAAACCGGTCTTCGTTCATATCGTCTCCTCCCTTCACGTCTTTTTCAGAAACGGCCCGACGGCCAGCAGGGTCTGGTTCCGGTCTTCGATGGCGAGGGCCCCCTCCAGGCCGTTGGCGTCGAGGTTCATGTTGACGGCCTCCTTGGTGAGGCGGAGTCCCATGTGGTTTTTGGTCATGAGCTTTTGGGCGTATCCCATGGCGGTTTCGCGGAGGGCGTCCCGTTCGACCATCCGGCTCACCAGCCCCAGGTTCACGGCCTCCTCGGCGCTCATGAAATCGCCGGTGTACATGAACTCGTAGGCCCGGCCGGCGCCGATCATCCGGGGCAGGAAATAGGAGCAGGACATGTCCGCGCCCCCCAGGCCGATGTTGATGTAGGCGGCGGAAAACCGGGCGTCTTCGCTGATCACCCGGATGTCGGAAGCCAGCGCGAAGGAAAACCCCTGGCCGGCCGCCGCGCCGTGGACCGCCGCGACGATGGGCTGGGGCGCCCGCCGCATGGCCAGGTTGATCCGGGCCAGCCGGGCCTGGAACCGGTAGAACTCGGGCACGGACATCTCCGGGGCTTTTTGGGCGGTTTCCTTCATGTCGAGGCCGGCGCAGAATCCCTTTTCCCCGGCGCCCTGGAGGACGATCACGACGGTTTCCAGGTCGTAGAGCCGCTCGCGCCAGAAATCCTCCAGTTCCGTCATCATTTGGAAGCTGACGGCGTTGTAGGCTTCGGGGCGGTTGAGGGTCAGCACGCCGATGCCGGGTTCGGGGATGTCGTATAAAAGGGTGTCGTAGGTCATGGGATCTCCTTCCGCCGGGGCGGTTGCATTATTTCAATGGTGTTCGGATGGATTCGATCAATGTCTCCGCCTGATCCACCGCGCTGAGCAGGTAGCTCTCCTCGCCGGTGGCCTTGGCCAGCAGCGTGCCGCCCTCCAGGAGGGAGATGACGATCTCGGCCGCGGTTCGGGGGTCGGTATCGGGTGCGATCTTTCCCGCCCTTTTGCCGGCGTCGATAAGGCCGACGATCCGGTCCCGCCAGATGTCGATGGCCTCCACGGCCAGCCGGTGGAGGGTCGGGTGGGTGTCGTCGGCCTCGGTCACGGTGTTGAGGATCGGGCAGCCGCCGTTCTCCAGCAGGGGCCTGTACATCTTCCGGAAGGTCCGGGGGTAGACCAGCAGCTTTTCCACGTGGTTTTCAACGCCGTCCATCTCCCGCCGCAAAAAAGACCGGATAAAATCGAGGTTGTACCGGAACGCGCAGACGGCCACCTCGTCCTTGTCCTTGAAATTGCCGTAGATGGCGCCCTTGGTCAGTCCGCTGGCCTCGGCGAGGTCGGACAGGGACGTGCCCGCGTATCCTTTTTGATTGAAGATGGGGGCCGCTTTTTCGATGATGAACCGGCGGGTGCGCTCCGCCTTTGTGAGAAATTCATCGCTCATGGGGTGGAAATATACCATCCGGTATAATTAAGGTCAACGGGAATCTCCGAAAAATAAGCGTATCGAACTTGCATCCTGTTCAGGATGCATTATCCTACCCTGATCGCCCTGCCGCGGACCGGCAGGGCGATGTTTTGTTTCAACTCATTTATCTTATGTGCAAGGAGTGAACATCAAATGACGGAACCGTCACAGTACACGCTTTACAGCGGCGGCCACCAGGGCGCCGAGGCCGAGTTCGGAGAAAACGCCCGGAAATGGGGATTGAAGGAGGTCAATTTCACCTTCGACGGCCACAAGGTGGCCCGGGAGGTCAATCTCAAGACATTGACCCCGGAGGAGCTGAAAAAAGGCGACATCAGCATGGAAATCGTCTCCAAGCGCATGGGCCGCGGCTATTCGAAGGCCGACAAAATCCGGAAGGTAATCCAGTCCATCTTCCACATGGTCAACAACGGCTACCGCGTCTTCGCCGTCGGCTGGATTCAGCCCGACGACACGGTCAAGGGCGGCACCGGCTGGGGCGTGGAACTGGCCAAGCTGTTCAACCGCCCGGTCAGCGTCTACGACCAGGACCGGAAAGGCTGGTTTTCCTGGAAGGACAACGAGTGGGTCGAGGACACGCCGGTTATCGCCGACCGGACCTTCGTGGGAACCGGCACCCGGAACCTGAGCGAGGACGGGAAAGCGGCTATCGAAGATTTGTTTCGGCGGTCCTTCGGGCCGGCCGGGACCGCCGCTTAGGATTTTTCGAATAAGCCGTCGGCCGCGCGGGAGTGAACCCTCACGCTATTTTATAATATCCCTACAGGACATTTTGAAATAATTCCAGTCCCGTAGGGACGACACATCATAGCGTGGGAATTTATTCCCGCGCGGTCGGGCGGGCACTCATCCACGAACAATGAGATAGATCAAATACCCCGCATAGCAGGCCAGCAGCGTCAGACCATTGTGGCGGCTGACCGTCAAATCCTTCCGCATCATCGCCCACGGCAGGGCGCTGATCGTCAGCATCACCAAATAATCGAACCAGAGTCCGCTCGCCCAGAAGCCGCCCGGAATGTGGATGGGCCGCACCATGGCGGCCATCCCCAGCACGCTCATGATGTTGAAGACGTTGCTGCCCACCAGGTTGCCGATACTGATGTCCATCTCCTTGCGCATGGCCGCCACCACCGAGGTGGCCAGTTCGGGAAGGGACGTGCCGAAGGCGACGATGGTCAGGCCGATGAATTTCTCCCCCACTCCAAGTTGCCGCATGATGACCACAGCCGCATCCACCACGATCTCGGCGCCGCTCACCACCAGCAGAATGCCGATGAGGATCAGCCCGACCTGCTTCGGGCGGGAACCGACATAGGCGATCTCGACCACCTCGGCGGCGATCTCGGCCAGTCCCGGATCGATTTCCGTTTCCGTTTCCTTGCGGGCCAGCGTGTAGTTCATGACGATGTACAGGATGAGGCCGGCGAACAGCGTCAACCCCTCGAACCGGCCCAGGGTCGAGTTGAACGAGAGCAGGAGCAGGTAGATCGAAATGCCCAGCATGACGGGGATGTCCCGTTGAATGACCGACCGGTGGCTCGTGATCGGCTGGAGCGCGGCGGACATGCCCAGCACCAGGGCGATGTTGCAGATGTTGCTGCCCACCACGTTGCCCACGGCGATCATGCTTTTGTCCTTCAGGGACGAAACCGCGCTGACGACCAGTTCGGGCGCCGACGTGCCGAAGGCCACCACCGTGAGCCCGATGACGATGGGCGTGATCCCCAGGCTCCGGGCCAGGCTGGAGGAGCCCTTCACCAGCCATTCGGCCCCGTAGTAGAGCATGGCGAATCCGATGAGGCAAAAAAAGATATATAGAAACATCCTCGGATCTCTCTGTTCGTTTGGGTGCGGTCGCCCGCATTGACATCCTGGAGATCGGCCCGCCAGAGGGACGGCGATCACAGGCTGACGGAGGGTATAAAGGCTATGGGATGGCGTGTCAAGCGGAGATGGGGACAGCGGTCATGTTAACTGTTAGGAAAAACGGGAAAAAATTGTCAGTTTGGCCCACCTCACGGGAAAATCCGGGCCGCGTCCTTGCGCCGGATCTTCTCGCAGCAGGATTCCATACGCCGGATGGTCTCCGGCACGTCGCTGTTGTCCGCGGTCAGACCCGGCATCAGGGCTTCGTTGAGCCGCGCCTCGGCTTTCTTCAGGCGGTTTAAAAACAGCAGGTAGTGGGTCCGGCTGCCGTAGGATTTTCGGATGCAGGCGTCCGCGCGGCTTCCGTCCGCCTTGAGCAGGTCGATATAGTGCTCCACCAAAAGGCGGAGCCATGCCGCGTAGGGTTTCACCGCTTCCCGGGGAAGCTTGTCCCGGGGAATTAGCGGGCCGATATCGGGTTTGCGGCCCTCCCGCAGGGCCCCTTCCGCCTCGTCGAGGGCCAGTTGCCGGGGAAGCAGGTAATTTCAGAACACCTTACCCCTGGGAAAATAAGCTGACGCCAGCCTGCCCAAA
>CAZZBE010000118.1:7341-13377 GCA_964652715.1 uncultured Desulfobacteraceae bacterium | reverse complement strand
TAAACTATCTCGACCGCGTTTGTCAACAAGTTTTTGCCGCCAACCTCATTTTTTTTCGGCCAGCGACCTTGTTGACTTCGCTGCGGCAACCCCTCTAAATTATCCTTTCGGATTGGGATTGTCAAGATGTTTTTTAACGACTTTCAATTTTTCCATCCAAAGAGCAGGCGGCGCCGAATTGACTTCCGCGCCGCACGGGGAACAGCTTTTACCGGTTCCCCCTTCTCCTGTCAAGCACTTTTTTCGCCCCATCCACAGAACCGTGAGTATTTCCGCTAGTCTTCCCGCTGAATCCCCCTTTTAAAAATGTCGAATGAAATCTTAAGTGTCTGCTTTAAATAGTCTTTCTTTTCGTCGATGATCTTTTTGCTCGACTCCCACAAAATCACGCCGGAAAAAAGCGCCCAGAAGATATCGGCCAGAGCGACCGGGTGGCGGTCCAGGAACACCCCCTCCTCAATGCCCATTTCGAAGATCTTGGCGATGAGATTGATGGATTTCCTCGACAGATCCTCGATCTCCGCCAGGAGCTGGGGCGACAGATTTTTGAGGGTCTCGCTGGACTGGAGGTGAAACATGTTGATGATAACCAGCGGATCGAATTCATAGACGTCGAACATGGCGTCCACCAAGGCGTCGATCTTCCGGTTGGCGTCCAGATCCGGGTTGCCGTTGACATGCTCCAGCCGTATGATAAGGTACTGGAGGATTCTGAGCGAAAGGGACGCGTACAGCTCGTCCTTGTTCTTAAAATATAGGTAGAGCGTTCCGGGACTCAACTCGGCTTCCTTGGCGATGTCCTCCATGGTGGTCCTCGTGAACCCCTTTTCGGAAAAGACCCGCTTGGCCGCGACGATGATCTGTTGCCGGCGCCGCTCCCGCTCTCTTTCTTTCCTCTCCTGTATGCCCATTTTCCAATGTTTCCTGAATGCTGTTTAGTTAAAAGAGCCCTTCATAATTTATGGAGCATCTTTGTGTCAAGGAGAAACATAAACATTCAGGCATCATATTCAAGGCGCAAACGCAGAGGATAAACCGTACACGGGCGCACGGCGGCGGAAAATCTTGACGGTTCGGCGGGGATGGTTTATCTCCATTATAGACGCTCTTACTCTTATAGAAAGGCGGACCATGCGCTTTAAAGAGAATCTCCAAAAAAAAATCCGGATCGACCGGCTCGCCCGCGCCGTGATCGACGCCATGGGGCCGCCCGGCAGCGGCCGCAAAATCGACAAGACGGCCATGACCTCCCTCCTGGACATGAGTCCTTACGAATACCGGCGGGAACGGGATCTGGATCTCTACATTCGCGAAATCGGCGAAGACGCTCCCCGCATTCTGGTGCTGGACAACGAACTGCCCATCTACCGCACCACGGCGGCGGACGTGGTTTTGCGGAAAAGCCCCACGGTCAGGGAGATGGTCAACATATCCAACGTGGTCAAAATCCTCAGCGACAAGGACGTCAAAGAGAGCAAAAAAGAGGACTCGGTAAAGACGGTACAGGACGCCTGCCTGGAGGGGCTCGACCTCTCCTTCTCGCCGGCGGACATCCAGGGGATCGCCGCCGACGGCCGGACTGCCCTGGAAGCCGGCGACCCCGACGGCGTGGAGGAAACCCTGGCGCTTTTTTCCGAACTCCTGGGATGGACCCGTCTTTCCGACGCACTGCCCATCGGCGGCCAGCATATCGTGGGCCGCAAGGAAGAAGTCCGACCCGGTGAAACCCTTTACGGCCCCATGGTCCTGTACGATCCCCGGAGAAACGTCCTCCGACTCGTTAAAGGACCGATCGGCGGCCTGGACAAACCCGCTCTGGACGGCCTCCAGCGGATGGCCGCCGGCAAGGAAAAGGCCGATCTCGAAGGCCCCGACGTGCTGGACGATCTCTCCGATGCGGTCCTCCAGTCCGAAAGCTGAACCGGTTCGGGCCCGCCGTCCGGGACCCCCGACCGTCAGTTCGCCTCCACTCGGCCTATGACGCGCATTTCCGGACCGTTTCGTCCGGGCATCCGGACGAAACTGCTGTTGCTCAACGTGCTCGTCTTCGCCGTGTTCGGCATTATCACCGCCGTGATGTTCCGGGCACTGGAAGACATGGGGCGAATGACCACCGACGTCGTCAACCGGGAGGTGCCCCGGACCATTTCGGTGGCCCGCCTGGGCCGGGCCCTCTCCCAGGTATTCAGCCAGACGAACCTACTGGTCAGCACCTTCTACGGAAACGACGCCATCCTGGAATCGGAACGGACCCGTCTCACGGAAACCACCGCCCGCCTCATCGTCCAAAACCCCCATCCGGAACTGGCAACGGCCCTTTTCTCCTTCAGGAAGAACCTGACGGAGCTTTTGGACCGTTGCGCCCAGATCAACGGCGCCCTGCACGGATTGGCCCAACTCCATGAAGACCTGAGCGCGCGCCTGGACCGGATAACCCCGCCGCCGGAAGCGCCCCCTTTTGTTTCGCCGCCGGGCCCGCCCTCTGCGACGCCCACCCCCGCTCAGATCCTCTCTTTCCGCGAGATCCTGCTGGAGGCTCGCCTCTCCTTCCTCCGGCTGGAACCGGTGTTGACGGACACCCGGGACGCCAACGAAATCTTCTCCCTCTTGAACCGGTTTCGACGGGAGCTTCGCCCCCTTCTGGCGTCGGCGGCGGCTGAACCGGCCGGACCGGTCCAGGCCCTTCACGACGCGGTGCTGGCCTATCAGGGCCTCATGGTGACCTTCAACAACCGGATCATCGAATTCCACACCCGGCTGATGGAGCTGGAACGGTCCATGGAAACGGCGGAGGACGTTTTTAATAAGGTGGACGAAGAGACCATGACGGCCACCCAGCGGCTGCTGGAAAAGTTCCGGGAGACCCTGCGCGACTCAGGGCGGCTCGTCCTCGCCATTTCCGCGATGGTGATCGTCGCCTTCGTCGCCTTCCTTTATATTTTTTTCCTGACCCACATCCGCCGGCCGATGGAGGCCCTGGCGGCCGGCCTCCGGACCATTGCCGGCGGCGATCTGTCGGCGCGAATCCATCTCAACCGGACCGACGAATGGCGCGAAATCGAGGAGGCCCTCAACGAAATGGCCCGGAAAATCGGGGCCGCCCAGGCCGAACGGGAGCGCCTCAACCGCCAGCTCCTCCACGCGCAGAAGATGGAGGCGGTGGGAACCCTGGCCGGCGGCATCGCCCACGAGTTCAACAACCTGCTCCAGGGCATCCAGGGGAGCGCGGATCTGCTGGGCCGTCGCATGGATCCCGATGACCCGGGCCAGGCCAAGCTGAAGGCCATCGACCGGGCCGTGGGACGGGGCCGCGATCTGATCCAGCGGCTTTTGGCTTTTTCCAGAAACGCCGAGGGCCGCCGCCGGCCCGTGGACCTCAACGACGAGGTCCGGCACGTGGCGGCGCTGCTGGAACGAACCCTTTCCCGGCATGTTCGCGTCGAACTGGACCTGGCGGACAATCTCAGCCGCGTGCTGGCCGATCCCGTTCAGGTGGAGCAGGTGTTGATGAACCTGGCGATCAACGCCAACGACGCCATGCCCGACGGCGGCGCGCTGACCGTCCGAACGGAAAACCGGATTCTGGAAGAAGCCGACTGCCGCGACAACCCCGACGCCCGGCCGGGACTTCATGCGGCGCTGACCATCTCGGATACGGGAATCGGCATGGCGGCGGAGACGCTCCGGAACATCTACACCCCCTTTTTCACCACCAAGACCATCGGGAAGGGCGCCGGGTTGGGGCTGGCCATGGTCTTCGGCATCGTCAAGGAGCACGGGGGCCACATGACCTGCGTCAGCGAGACCGGACAGGGCGCGATCTTCCAGATCTTCCTCCCCGCCATCGCCTCCCTTCCGGCCACGCCGGAAACGGAGGGGACGGAGGGGTCGTCATAGCGCCTGTCCGAAAACACTTGTATTGAATTTCATTCCATGCTATCGGAGAGAGCAAGTTCGGAACCATCTATGATAACGGAAACCTGGACAATCCAAACCTGCTGAAAGGAGAAAGGGTCCATGGCCAACAAGATCGTTTCCCTCGCTCTCGTGCTGATTCTGGGAATTTTTCTGCAAGTGCTCTTCGTATCCGCCGATGTGCGGGATACCCCGATCCGGGCCGCCCGGGAATTCGCCGAAGCGTATGTCGGCTTCGACAAAGAGACCCTGACGTCGCGTCTGTGCGGCGAGAACCTCGTGGTGGACGACGTCAACGTGGTCGACGCCTATCTCTACAAAGCCCGTCGGAAGGCCGAGGATATGGGGTACAGCCTCAATTATATGAAGGACTGTCTTTATCATGTGGAAGCCGAGGTGCTGAACGAAAGCCGCGCCGAGGCCCGGGTCCGTTTGAGCGCAACCCGGAAGTCGCCGCTTCGTCAGTTTTTCGGCGGAGAGGCCGATCACGTGGAGGAAACCTTCGACATGGTCAAGGAAGACGGCAAATGGAAGGTCTGCGGCGGACCGTTAACCTTTCCCGAGGCTTAACAGCGCGCCCGACGGTCCGCCCTCGCCGGCGGACTTCGCGCGGGAACCCGCATCGGAACGGACGGCGTCTCCGGCAACGGGACGCCGCCGTCTCCACATCGTTTCCCGCCTCTCCTTCCCAGAGGTTTTTATAACCCGAACCATCGCAATTCCGCATCCGCTACGACGCACGGCGCCTGATGACGATCCGATCCGCTTTTCCCCGTCCCGGGATGAAAGCCCAACACGCCTCCGGATATAACCGTTGTGTATAAAACGGTCCACCGGGATCCGACGCGATGAAGATCTTCTGGATCCTTTTAGCGATTCTGTATACGCTGTTCCCATTCGACATCGTCCCGGATCTGTTGCCCGGCGCCGGCTGGATCGACGATGCCGTTGTCTGGTTTCTGGTGCTCCTGTACCTGCAAATGGGACGATCGAACGCCAAGCGCCGGTATCGGCAGCGCCGCGAATCGGCGAACCCACGCGATACCGAACCGCCGGGACCGCCTCCGGACGGGCCCCGCTCCCCCCGCGAGGTGCTGGGCGTTCCGGCCGACGCCTCGCCGGAGGAAATCAAAGCCGCCTACCGCGAGCTGGCGAACCGTTACCATCCGGACAAGGTCTCCCACCTGGGAGAAGAGTTCCAGGCCCTTGCGGAATCACGATTTAAAGAAATCCAGGCCGCTTATCGCGAATTGATGCGGCAAAACCCCTGAACCATCGCCATCCTCGAGAACGAATCGCCATGACAGACATCGTCGCCATCTACGGAAGCCCCCGCCGGAAGGGCAATACCGCCGCGCTTCTGGAACAGGTCGTCGCCGGGGCCAGGGACGCCGGCGGGCAGGTGGAAGAGATCGTCCTTCGGGACCATAAGATCTCCCCCTGTCTTGAAATCTACAAATGCAAAGCGGCCGGCGAATGCGCCATCAAGGACGATTTCCAGTCCATCCGGGACCGGATGCTGGCCGCCGACGGCCTCATGATCGCCTCGCCGATCTTTTTCTACACGGTGAGCGCCCACTTGAAGACCTTCATGGACCGGTGCCAGTCCCTCTGGGTCAAGAAATACTGGGTCGACGAAACCCCCTTCGGCCGGAAGACCTTCCGGCGCAAAGGGCTCTTCCTCTCGGTGGGGGCGACCCACGGAAAACGGCTCTTCGACGGATCGCTGCTCACCATGAAATATTTTTTAGACGTCTTCGACGCCGAACTCGAAGACGCCCTGCTCTACAGGGGCCTCGACTTCCAGGGGGACGCTCAGAAGCATCCCGACTACCTGACCGAGGCCCGAGAAGCCGGAAACCGGTTTGTTCAAACACTTAAAACGGATTGACCGGGGCGGTCCCATCACCCCCCGACAGACTGAATCACGAACGAGGTGCAAATGGATGCGGAAAAGGTAAGACAGTTGGAAGCCAAACTCCGGGAGATGCTGGAGGTCAAGGAGCCGGAGGCCCCCAAGCCGGAGGAGGTCCGGACGACCCGCGGCAAAAAGGTGGTCATCCGCCGGAGAAAAGGCCAGCAGGACAAACGGATCGCCCTGGAGTGATCCCGGATCCCCCC
>CAZZBE010000118.1:2631-7241 GCA_964652715.1 uncultured Desulfobacteraceae bacterium | reverse complement strand
TCCTCAACCGGACCAGCAACACCGACGTGGGCAAGCTGATGCTCCGGTACGGGGGCGGCGGCCACAAAAAAGTCGGGACCTGCCAGGTCCCGGCCGAAAATTGGCGGCAGACCCTGCCGGACCTCGTCGAAGCGGCCCAGCAGGACGGGTGATCGCCTGAATCCCTTATTTCAGGTGCGTCACCGGAAATGAGATGATCGGCAGCCCGACCTTGTCGCTCCGGATCACGGCCTTGATCCGGTCGCTCTTGGCCAGCACCTTCCGTTCCCGGTCCAGGATGTAGTAATAGCACTCGGATACGCCGTGGAACATGTCGAGGGTCAACAGATCGATCCCCGCCATGCCGCCCATCCCCGGCAGGGCGAACTCGGGGGTCCGAAATCCGGCCTGGTCCACCCCCGTCCCGATGGAATTGAAAAAGAAGCGAAGGAGAAGGTCGGCCTCCTCCGGGGACGCGACTAAGGCGCAGTCGTAGCGATGGATCAGTTCCATCTCCAGCCGCCGCCGGGCATAGTCGATGGCGGGGGTCGCCTCGGGAAACGCGCATTCCAGGTGGACCCGCTTGTCCGCCAGCAGAGAGAGGGGATCATCCGGCAGTTTGTCCATGACCGCGTCGATGCTGTAGGTGGTCAACCGCTGGGCCGTCGATCCCTGGAAATCATCCACCACCTGCCGGGTCGTACAGGACCATAAACAGCACGCCAGCGCCATCGGCAACACGCTCCACAGTTTTCGCATTCCGCATTCTTCCTTTCAGGTTTCCAACGGTTGAACAAGTTCCCGCTTCGCCGGCACAGAGAGGGCGAAGCGGGCCATCGCCTTCTTTCCGGTTTTATGCTATCATCTAAAACCAAACAGCATTTTTTTGCAATAGCCGAAACGGTCCACCGACGCTTATGGCGCTGTTCAACTGGATTTTCATCATATTCCACATCTCCCTGGCCTTGGTCAGCGCCGGACACGCCCTGCTTTTCAAACGGGACCCCCGGGCCGCCCTGGGGTGGATCGCCGTTTCCCTCGCCTTCCCCGTGGCGGGGCCCCTCCTCTACTTTCTTTTCGGCGTCAACCGGGTCCGGACCCGGGCCCGCAAGCTCAACATCGCGCCGCCCTTCCAGGTGGCGGTGGACGGCGACCGGAAGCGGACCAAAGACGGCATGGCCCCCCTGGCGGCCCTGGTGCCGCCCCGGTTCATCGAGATCGCCCGCATGGGGGACGCGGTCACCCAAATGCCCCTGGTGGGGGGCAACCGGATCACGCCCCTCCACAACGGGGAGGCGGCCTACCCCCGGATGCTCTCGGCCATCCGGGGGGCCCGTTCCTACGTCTATCTGACCACCTACATCCTCGAAACCAACGCAACGGGCCGCCGGTTCATCCAGGCCCTGGCCGACGCCCGGGACCGGGGGGTGGAGGTCCGGGTCATCATCGACGGCATCGGCGATTTCTACTCCCTTCCCCGGGCCAGCACCCTGTTGTCGGAAAAGGGGGTCGGCGTCGTCCGGTTTCTGCCGCCCACCCTGGTTCCCCCCGCGGTCCACATCAACCTTCGGAACCACCGGAAAATCCTCATCGCCGACGGCCGCACCGCCTTTATCGGCGGGATGAACATCGGCGACCGCCACCTGGCCGACGACCAGGACAACCCCGGCCGGGTGGTGGACACCCATTTCCTCCTGGCCGGCCCCATCGTGAGGCAGATCGAGGGCGTCTTCATCGAGGACTGGCGGTTTTCCACCGGCGACGCCCTCATGCCGCCCCCGGTGGAGCCCGTGGTGGTGGGCGACACCATCTGCCGCGCCATCGTGGACGGCCCCAGCGAAGAACTGGACAAGCTGGAGATGATGCTGGTCTGCGAAGCCGCCATCGCCCGCCGCCGGCTCTGGATCATGTCCCCCTATTTTCTCCCCTCCAGCGAGCTGAGCACCGTGATGAAAGCCGCGGCCCTCCGGGGAGTGGACGTCCGGGTGGTGCTGCCGGGGAAAAACAACCTCCCCTACGTCCACTGGGCCATGCGCCGCCTGATAGGGGATTTCCTCAAACGGCGGGTCCGGATCTTCTACCAGCCGCCTCCCTTTGTCCACACCAAACTGGTGATCGTCGATCGCCATTTCTCCCAGATCGGATCGGCCAACATCGACCCCCGGAGCCTCCGCCTCAACTTCGAACTCTCCATGGAGGTCTATGACCGGGAGGTCAACCGGATATTGTCCGACCATTTTCAATCCCGGATGGACGAGTCCCGGGAGATCCTCTCCGGGGACATTGAAAACCGGTCCTTCCCCGTAAAGATCCTGGACGCGGTGAGCTGGCTCTTTTCCCCCTATCTGTGATATGAAGCCGTACCGGAATCCATAAACGCCGATTAGCGAATCGGCTTTAGAACATTGTCAAAAGGAGTTTTCATGTCCATTATCGATCTGCGATCCGACACCATCACCCGCCCCACCCCCAGCATGCGCAAGGCCATGGCCGAGGCCGACGTGGGCGACGACGTCTTCGGCGAGGACCCCACCGTCAACCGGCTGGAGGCCATGGCCGCCGAGCGGATGGGGAAAGATGCGGCGCTCTTCGTCTCCTCCGGCACCATGGCCAACATCGTCAGCCAGCTGACCCACTGCCGGCGGGGGGAGGAGATGATCCTCGGGGACCGGTCCCACATCTTTTTCTACGAGGGGGGCGGGTCCGCCGCCCTGGGATCCATCCACCCCAGGACGCTGCCCAACCGGCCTGACGGGACCCTGGCCATGGAGGACATCGAGGCGGCCATCCGGCCCGACAACGTCCATTTTCCCCGAACCCGGCTCCTGGTGCTGGAAAACACCCACAACCGGTGTTCCGGAACCCCGCTTCCCCTGGACTACATGAAAGGAGTGGGGGATCTGGCCCGCCGGCACGGCCTGAAGGTTCACATCGACGGCGCCCGGATCTTCAACGCCGCCGTCGCCCTGGGCGTCCCGGCCGCGGACCTGGTCGCCGACGCCGATTCGGTCTCCTTCTGCCTCAGCAAAGGGCTGGCGGCGCCGGTGGGGTCGCTGATCTGTGGAAACGCGGACTTCATCCGGGAAGCCCGGCGGAACCGGAAAGTGGTGGGCGGCGGCATGCGTCAGGCCGGCGTGCTGGCGGCCGCCGGCGTCGCGGCCCTGACGGAAATGGTGGACCGCCTGATCGACGATCATGCCACCGCCCGACGGCTGGTCCGGGGGCTCGCCGACGTACCGGGGCTGTCGGTGCGGCCCGGGGCCGTGACCACCAACATCGTCTACATGGACATCGAAAAGGAGGGGATGACGGCCCAGGCCCTGTCCGGGGCCCTGGAACGGGAGGGACTCCGCATCCTCCCCACCGGTCCTTTTCAACTCCGGGCCGTGACCCAGTACCATGTGACGGCGGAGGACATCGACCGGGCCCTGGAAAAAATCCGGACGGTCATGGGCCGATAACGATTTTTGTACGGGTGGTATCCAAAATGGTTTTGACATTCATGCCATAATCGTATACATACCAAATTAGTATATGCATCCACGCCCGTCGGAAGAGACTGACGTCGATCCGACATCGCTGTGGCGGGCGGGTCGCCCCTCGCCGCGGCGGGCGCCCGCGCTGCCACCCAGCTGAAGCGGGCGGGCATTCCCTGCAAGGAAAGACCCGCCGATTCAGCGCAAACGCTCGAAACGGTGCCGATAAAATGGTTGATCCCAAAGACGCCCCCATTATCTACATCATTGGACCCAATTATTTCCAGAACGAACTCCTGGCCTCTTTTCTGAAAAAAGAGGTGGGACTGGAGTGCCGGCACAACACCGCCCTCAACCCCACCGCCCTCATCAATCGCTCCGGTTCCCAGCGGTACCTGCTGCTGCTGGACTGCGCCGAAGGGGAGGGGGTCGAGCTGCTGAAAACGCCGGAGGTGGAAACGGTGCTCCGGGTCCCCCAATGCCTTCTGGTCTTTTTCAACGTCGATCCCCAAAAGGAGGACGAAGGGGAGCTGGTCCGGCGGGGGGTCCGGGGGGCCTTCTACCGCTCCGACCCGCCCAGGATGCTGGTCAAGGGGGTGGTGGCCATTCTCGAAGGAGAACTCTGGTACTCCCGGAAAATCCTGTCCAAATTCCTGCTCAGGGAAAAATCCATCGACGCCCCCGGCCCCGGGCCGGCGATGGACGCGGGCACGTTCCTGACCCCCCGGGAGCGGGAGGTGCTGCTCTGGGTGGCCGCCGGGGAGAGCAACCAGGCCATCGCCGACAAACTGGCCATCAGCCTCCACACGGTCAAAACCCACATCTACCGGATCTTCAAGAAAATCCAGGTGCCCAACCGGTTCCAGGCCGCCCTCTGGGCCGCCAAATACCTCGACGCCTGATCCCCGAAACCTCCGGTTTTACTCCATAAGCAAAGGGCCGCCCGATTGTTTCGGGCGGCCCTTTGTTTTGACCTAATGACCTAACCCCCCCGGCCCCCCTTCCCTGAGAGGGAAGGGGGGAGGTCGTTGATCGAACGCTTAATTTATAGCCGAAGCGTGGAATAAATTACTCCCCCTCTCCTTTCAGGGGAGGGGGCCGGGGGGAGGTCGTTGATCGAACGCTTAATTTATAGCCGAAGCGTGGAATAAATTA
>CAZZBE010000118.1:0-2531 GCA_964652715.1 uncultured Desulfobacteraceae bacterium | reverse complement strand
AAGCGTGGAATAAATTACTCCCCCTCTCCTTTCAGGGGAGGGGGCCGGGGGGAGGGGTTTTCGTCACCCCATAGGCGTATTCTCCACCAAATCCCAAACACCGCACGGACAAGCCCCGGCGCAGAAGCCGCAGCCGATGCAGCGATCCGGATCGACCCCGTATTCGTAATCCTCGCCGCCCTCCTCCCCCACCCGGGTGATGGCCGCCTGGGGGCAGATTTCGACGCAGATGCCGCAGTCCCGGCAGGCGCCGCAGGAGGCGCACTGGTCGCCGCACTGGCCCACGCCGTCGAAGGCCGTGATCCGGGGGTCGAAATACTCCAGGTTGACCCGGGCCTTGTCGATGGCCCGGCGGGGTTCGGCGTGGTGGCTCGCCGTTTCGGACAGGGCGTGGTCCAGGGAGGTGGCGGGATCGGCCGCCGCCGACCGAACCCCTTCCAGGGGCCGCTTGCCGGCGAAGATGTCGGCGATGGCCAGGGCGGCCCGCCGGCCGGCGCCGATGGCGTCGGTGAGCAGCCCGAGCCGGACCGCGTCGCCGATGGCGAAGATTTGGGGGTCGGTGGTCTGGTAATCGTCCCCCACCGTGATGAACCCCCGGTCGGTCTCCACCGTCTCCGGCAGAAAATCCAGGTCCGGGGCGTCGCCGATGGAGACGATCACCGTATCCGCCGGCAGCACCTCGCCGTCGGTCAGCTCGACGCCCTCCCCGGTGATCTGTTTGGTGAAGACCGGCCAGCGGAATTCGGCGCCGGCCTTTTCCGCGTGTTCCCGCTCCTTGCCGAAGGAGGCGGGCGCCTGGATGTCGATGAGGGTGATCTCCTCGGCCCCCAGCCGATGGGCCTCGGTGGCGGCGTCGCACCCCACGTTGCCCGCCCCGATGACCACCACCCGCTTTCCGGGCCGGATGTCGCCGGCCTTGGCCCTGGCCAGAAAATCGAGGGCCGGGATGAGCCGCTCCTTGCCGGGAACCGGCAGTGACCGCGGCTTCCGGGCCCCCACGGCGATGATGACCAGGTCGAAGTCGGTCTTCAACCCCTCGACCTCTTCCTTTGTCATGGGCTGCTGGAGATGGACATGGGGGAGGGCCTCCCTGACCCGCCCGAGTTCCGCCGTGATTACCTCCCGGGGGATCCGGCTGTCGGGGATCACCGAGGAGATCTTGCCCCCCAGCTCCGGGGACATGTCGTAGACCACCGCCTCGTGGCCCTTCCGCCGGAGCTGCCAGGCCACCGAAAGCCCGCCCGGGCCGCCGCCCACCACCGCCACCCGCTTGCCGCTGAGGGGCGGCAGATCGGGCGACTTGGCGTCGATGCTCTCCCGGCCCAGCCGGGCCACGTCCACCGAGGGCATGAAGGCCGACTGGCGGGTGCATCCCTGCATGCAGAGGTTGGGGCAAAGGTAGCCGCAGACCGCGGCGGGAAAGGGGGTGTAGGACAGGGCCATGTCCACGGCTTCGTCCACCCGTCCTTCCCGGATGAGCCGCCACCGTTCGTGGACGGGGATGCCCGTGGGGCAGGCGGCCTCGCAGGGGGCCAGGTATTTCCGGTTCTCCCACACCGGCACGTACCGCCGCAGGTCGCCGGTGGCGACGAGGTCGATGCGGCTCCGGTCCAGGTCGGTCAGGTCGCCGATGAGGCCGCCGGCGCCCAGTTCCTTGTCCCACGTATCCCGATGGAAATCGGACATGGCCGGCAGGCCCTTGGCGAGCCGCTCCAGGGGGCTCCGGGCGGTGAGCATCCGCCATTGCGTCCGGTCGGACATCCGCTCCATGAGATCGGGCTTTTTAATTTTTTCCAGGAAGATCCGGAGATTTTCCGCCAGCCAGTCCCATTCCGCGTCGGAAATGGGAACCCGTTTGGCGTCGGCCCCGCTGTAGCCCTTGTGGGGACCGCGGAAAAAGACCTTGCCCCCCACCATGCCCACGAAGGGGCGGTAGCCCAGGATATTCTCCGGGTCCTGGGCTTCATGGCCGCAGATCACGGCGACGCCGCCGGCCATGAACTCGCCGAAATAATCGCCCACCGAGCCCAGCACCCACAGTTCCGGCGGATCGAACCGGGGGTTCTGCTTGGTCATGGTCATGCCCCGGGCCCCGATATTGCCGGCGATCCAGATTTTTCCCTGGGCCATGCCGTTGGCCGCGCCGTTGCCGCCGTTGCCGTGGACCGCGATATCGGCGCCGGCGTTGAGCCAGCCCACATCGTCCGACACCGGGCCGTTGATCTCGATGAAGGTGTTGGGAAAGCCCAGGGAGCCGGCCCGCTGGCCGGGATGGCCGTCGACGCGGACGGTCACCGGTTCGTCGCCGGCTTTCCAGAGGCGTCCGCCGATGCCGTGCTGGCCGAAGGCTTCGATGCGGATGCGGCGATGGCCGTCGGCCACCGCCTGCTGGAGGCGTTCCTCCAGGACCCGGGATTCGATGCGCAGGCCGTTTTTCCTGCCGGATATGGAATAAAACGATGCAGTGTCGCTCATGAAAATAGTCTCCAGCTAAACCACGTATTGGATGCTCAGCCGCTCGGCCGCGGCCG
>CAZZBE010000117.1:0-13381 GCA_964652715.1 uncultured Desulfobacteraceae bacterium | reverse complement strand
ATCTGGTCGGGATCCATCCGCCCCCGAAGTCACCCCCGAAGTCACCCCCGAAGTCGCCCCCGAAGTCGCCCCCGAAGTCGCCCCCGAAGTCGAAAGAATGCTGGCCATGATGACCGGGGAAATGACGCGACGGGAAATCCAGGAAAAATTAGGCCTTAAAGACGAAAAGCATTTTCGCGAAAACTACCAGCAAGCGGCTCTGAATCTCGGCCTGATCGAGATGACCATCCCGGACAAGCCCCGCAGCCGCCGCCAAAAATATCGCCTGACGCCCGCGGGGCGGGATTTGGTAAATCAAATTAAAGGATCGATTTCATGCTGACGAGAATCGAAATCGACGGCTTCAAATCCTTTGAACATTTCTCCCTCGACCTGTCCCCCTTCGTCGTCATCCTCGGCCCCAACGCCTCCGGAAAATCCAACCTGTTCGACGCCATCCAGTTTCTATCCAACCTCGCATCAAAAGACTTGAGGGAAGCCGTCAGCGGACTGCGGGGTGAAGTGGACGAATTGTTCCGGTATGAGCGCCCAGGCGAGAGCGTCAACAAAATGCGGATGGCCGTGGAGACGCTGGTCGAACCGGTCATCCGCGACCCCTGGAGCGGGCGGGTGGAGCTGAACCACACGCGCATCCGGTACGAGATCACCATTGAGAGGCGGAAGGACGAACGGGGAATCGAGCGGTTGATGGTGGCCCGTGAAGAAGCCCGACCGATTTTGGCTAAAAACGACGCGTGGAAAATCGGTCATTCGGTGAACGATGAATTCCGGAATCATCACATAAAATACGCCCGCCGGTCCCCCTGGCTCGAAACGGCCGCCGAAGACGATCAGCCCGTTTTTCGGATCCGGCAAGACGGCAAGGCCGGACGCACCCGACCCGCCCATATTCCGGAAGCCACGGTGCTGTCGAGCATCACCACAACGGAGTTCCCCCATCTTTTCGCCCTCCGGGAGGAAATGCGCTCCTGGCGATTTCTGCAACTCAATCCCGCCACGCTCCGACAGCCTACGCCCATGGGGCCGATCTTTTCGGCTGAAATGCTGCTCCCGGACGGTTCCAACCTGGCCGCCGTCTTGTCGAGAATCAAAGCGGAAACTCGAGATAATGAAGACCCCAAGGGTGCGCTGGCCGACATCTCCGCCGAACTGGCCCACCTTATCCCCGGCGTGGTGGAAATCGATGTCATCGAAGATGTCGCTTCTCGGCAATACCAGGTTTCCGTAAAAATGCGGGATGAATTTCCCTTCCCGGCCCGGGTCGTGTCGGATGGGACGCTCCGGGTTCTGGCACTGCTGGCTCTGCTGTACGACCCGAAATACAGGGGGCTCGTCTGCTTTGAAGAGCCGGAAAACGGCATCCATCCGGCCAGGTTGCATACCTTGATCCAAAGGCTCCGGGAGCGGGTCACGGATCCCGCGCTGGAACCGGATGTTCAAGAAGAACCCTTGACCCAGCTCCTGATCAACAGTCATTCTCCCGTTGTCCTGTCTGCTCTCAAAAGCCTCGGCATCCATGAAAGAGAGGTCTTTTTCGCGGATCTGGTCACATCGATTGATCGTCAAAGAAGAGCTGCGAGACGAAAAACCCGTATTCGGCCTGTCCAGGATTTCGGCAATCAATACCATTTGGAAGGTGTTGACGCCGGCGAGGTGGTCGCCCATGTTGAGGTCGAGAAATACCTGAACACGGTGGACAGAGAGGGCTGACATGGCATATCTTGGATTAGCGCTCTTTGCCGAAGGCCCCACCGACCACCGGTTTCTAAAACCCCTGCTTCGCCGGCTGTGCGAACACCTCTGCCTGAATCACGCCAAAACCATCGTCGAAATCGGCGACGTTCTGGAAATCCACACGCCGGCTCGCGTCAAAAATGAAAAGCGGGATATCAGGGTTCTCGAAGCCGCCAAAGACGCGCTATACGCTTGGCATATTTTGTTCGTGCATACGGATGGGGCAGGCGATCCGGACAGGGCGCTGACGGAGCGGATCGAACCGTCGATCCAGCGTATCGTTGATGAGATGGGGAGTGAAAAACGGCGCGGGGTGGCCGTCGTTCCGGTCCGGGAGACCGAAGCCTGGTGTCTTGTGGACGGGGAAGCGTTGCGGAAAGCCATTGGCGTCAGCCGAGACGACGAATGTCTCGGTCTTCAGGAGAAGCCCGCCGACGTGGAAAAATGGATGGATCCGAAGCAGGCGCTCGACGACGCCTGCCAAAAGGCGATATCCCCAAATAGACGGAGGCGCCGAGGGCAGAAAGGAGCGGATTTCCTGGATCAAATCGGTGAGTTCGTTTCCCTTGAAAAGCTGAATAATGTGCCTGCATTCCGAAAACTTTATCAGGAACTTTATGATGCACTCACATTTTTGGGGTATTTGGACAAATTGTCGGTGTAATCGGCCGGGAGGGTACTATGAAAAAAATATCTGAAACTGATTGGGAGAGGTTGTCGAAAATGGCCGATGAGGAGATTGACTATTCCGACATCCCTCAACTCTCAAAATCACTTTTCGACCGAGCCCAAATTCACTGTCCGGAATTTTCACGTGGGATGGAATTCCAAGGCGGTATGGCTGGGGGGCCTCGCCTGATCGATGACGCCGAATTGTTGCTGACGTTGTATGCCGCCCATTAAACGAACGAAGGAGCGCCCCATGCGGAAGTTTTCATCCTATGGTCCCGTCAATAAAAATCGTCATTATTACGTTCCCCGGACGGAACTGGTGGAGAAAGCCCTTGTTCAGCTGACGGGTGAAGCGCCGGATGAAGGCGGTCATTACGTCACGGTCTGGGCGGCCCGTCAGTGCGGGAAAACATGGTTGATGCGGGAAGTGGTCAAAAGCATCCGGGAAACAGGCGCCTTCGAAGTCGGCTTCATCAGCATGCAGTCGGCGAAAACCGAGACAACGGACAGGGGCGTTCTTGAGCTGTTTACCGCGAAACTGGCGGAATGGTTCGCCATGGATTTTCGACCGGTCACGGCCTGGAAAGATCTGCGGCATCTGTTTTCCGATCGCTATTTTGAAAAACCGCTGATATTGGTGATCGACGAATTCGATGCCATCGACGAAACATTTATCAATAAATTCGCAAATGAATTCCGGGATATTTATGTCACCCGCCGGATGGCGTCCGACACAGCCGGTTTTGAAAGCCTCGTCAGCCTGCACGGGCTTGCGCTCATCGGCGTCAGAAGCGTCCTTGGCATTGAAAACGCGACGGGATCTCCGTTCAATGTGCAGCGGAGCATGCATATTCCCAACCTGACCTTTGAAGAAGCGCGGTCCATGTTCCAATGGTATGAAGCCGAAAGCGGGCAGCAACTGGACCCCCTTGTCATTGAACGCGTTTACAAAGAAACCCGGGGTCAGCCCGGTCTGGTCTCCTGGTTCGGGGAATTGCTGACCGAAGGGTACGAAGGGTATTCGCCGGATCGCGGTCGGCCCATATCCCGGGACGATTTTGAAACGGTCTTCGCGGATGCGGTCAGCACGCTGCCCAACAACGACATCCTGAACATGATCAGCAAGGCCAGACAGGAACCCTACAAGGGAACGGTTTTAGAGCTGTTCAAAACAAGGGAAATCCTGCCGTTCCGGTTCGACGATGCCCTGCAAAATTTCCTGTATATGAACGGCGTAATCGACCGGGAAAAGATCAGCAGAACCGAAAACGCGGTTCGGTTCTCAAGCCCGTTTGTTCAGAAACGGTTGTTCAATTATTTTTCCCGTGACATTTTCCGAACCATGGATCACCTGTATGATCCCATGACGAATATCGAAGCGATCGTGAAGGGCGATGCGGTCGACATCCCCGCGCTGATGGGATTGTATCGGCAATACCTGGGTCGGAACCGGGACTGGCTTTTCAAGAACGCGCCCCGGAGAAAAACCGATCTGCGGATCTATGAAGCCGTGTTTCATTTCAATCTGTATATGTACCTCGCCGCGTTTTTCCGGGACAAAGGGGGAGAGGTTTTCCCTGAATTTCCAACCGGAAACGGGAAAATAGACTTTTTGATCCAGTATGGCGAAATGCTGTACGCCCTGGAACTGAAATCCTTCAAAGATCGCCATGCTTATAAGAAAGCCCTCTCCCGGGCCGCGGAATACGCGGTGCAATTGGGGCTGGAACAGATTTATTTGATTCTTTTCATCGAGGCCATCGACAAAGAGAATCGCCAACGATTGGCGGTTGTTTATCATGACGACGCATCCGGCGTCGGCGTTGCGCCGATTTTTGTGGAAACAGGCCCCGTCGCCGGGCCGGAACAACCGGTTTAAAGGTCAATACCCTTGAACGAATTCTCCGTTTCGCGCTGGTTCATGCGTTGCTGTCGCCGGAGAAGCTCGACGCGCGGGCGGTATGTGCGGCCCCCTATCCCGCCACTTCGACCCGGTTGCCGCCCTTCTCCTTGGCGAGATTCTGGGCCTTGTCGGCCCGATGCACGATGGTTTCCTTGTTGTCGCCGGCGGCAAAGGCGGCTACGCCGAAGGAGCAGGTCCGGTATCCCGCCTTGGGCAGTTGGATCGATTCGACGATCTCCCGGAGGTGCTCCGCCAGGGTTCGGGTTCCTTCGCTTTCCGTCTCGGGGCAGACGATCATGAATTTTTCGCCGCCCCAGCGGCCGCAGATGTCCGCTTTTCGGACGTTGGCGGCCAGGGCCTGTCCGATTTTGCACAGGACCACGTCGCCGAGGTTGTAGCCGAATTCCTTGTTGATCTCCTTGAAATTGTCCACATCCGCCAGAATGACGGAAACCGGTCGGCGGTACCGGTGGAAGCGCTGCATCTCCTTGGCGAGCACATCGATCAGTCGCATGCGGTTGTACAGATTGGTGAGGGGGTCGGTGATGGCCATCATCTTCATCTGTTCGTCCTTGGCGGCCAGTTCGGCCTGGATTTTTGCAATCCGCTTCTTGAGTCGGGTCACCTTCCGGTTCCAGGCCAGCAGACACCCCACAATCAAGACGATTCCCAGAAAACCCCATGCCAGCGGCCCGTAATCGACCCGATCTTCGGGTCGGATCGCGATGTGTCTCCGGTAGATCCGGTCCACTTCCCCTTCGCTCATAACGGTTACCGCCTTGTTGAGGATGGTCCGGAGCATGGGCAGTTCCTCCCGGACGCCGATCCCCGTTTCTCTGAGGATATCGGCGTGACCGGCGACCTTGAGGCCGGTCAGGCCGAGACGCCGGATGTGGTAGACGGCCGCGGGCATGGAGACCACCAGGGCGTCCAGGTCCCCGCAGGAGACCTTCTCCAGGCCTTTTCGGGGGCTGTCCACTTCCACGAGGGGGATAAAGGGATATTTTTCAGCCATGGGTTCCCAGAGAATCGCGCTTTCCCCCAAACCGACCGTGCGGTTCCGCATGTCCCTGACCCCGGACACAAAGGGCGCGTGGGTCTGGGTGACGATGGCGACGCCGTACCGGAAATAGGGGAGGGTGAAGCTCAGAAAGGGCGGCCGGGGGGGCGAGACGTCGATGGCGGGAAGGATGTCGCACCGGCCGGCGGCGGCGTATTCCAGGGACATCCGCCAAGTGTCGGTGGAGACGAATCGGAAGGGTACCCCGATCTGTTTTTCGATCCGTCCGAGGATCTCGACGGCCATCCCTTGGGGCCGGCCTTCCCGGATAGCTGAAAACGGCAGCCGATCCGGATCAATGCAGTAGGCGACCTCCCCCTTCCGGGCCAGGTAGGCCTTTTCCTCCGCGGTCAGCAGCGATGGCTCCGCCGCGTTCCCGGTGCATACCGGCGCGGCGGCGATGAGCATCATCATCAAAAGCCACGGCGCCGCGGCGCCGATGGGATGAGGCCGTTGGGATGCCATTTGGGTCATAAAACGAATTCCGGGAAGCAGTGGTTCACGTTGCAGCGAATTTCCCCTCGACGGCCCCCACAGCATGACTGATTTTGACCTTTTATGCAAGTCGATGTTGCCCTGTTCCCGCCCCCGTGGGCGCGGGCCGGATGCGATCCGCCGCCGCGGCGCCTTGTTGGGGGCGGGGCCGGATGGTACAATAGTCCAAACGGACCGGCCGTCGGGACGGCCCCGGCGGCGGCGGACTCAACACCCAACGGAAGAGAGGCGCGACATGGGCGAGAAGGATATCCAGAAGAATCTATTCGGAAAAACCGGCCAGGAGGTCACCTGCGTCGGGCTGGGCGGCGAAGGAGTGCTGAGGACCACGGGCAGAACCGGCGAAGCGCGGCGGGTCATCCAGTCGGCCCTCTCCCAGGGGATCGCCTACTACGACTGCGCACGGGTCTATTCCGACAGTGAACTCTATTACGGCACGATCTGGTCGGAGGCGCCGGAGAAGCGGGCCGGGGTCTTCCAGGCGAGCAAATCCGCCAGTCGGGACAAAAAGGGGGCCTTGCGGGATCTGGAGGAGACCCTGGGACGGCTCAAGACCGATTATCTCGATCTGTGGCAGATCCACGACGTGCGGACCGAGGGAGACCTGGCCCAAATCGCCGGCCCCGGCGGCGCCCTGGAGGCCTTTCAGGCGGCCAGGGATGAGGGCAAGGTCCGGTTTATCGGGGTGACCGGCCACCATGATCCCGGCATTTTGACCCAAGCGGTCGACGACTGGCCGGTGGATTCGGTCATGATGCCGGTCAATCCGGTGGAAGGGGTCCTGGGCGGGTTCCTCACCCAGACCCTGCCGGCGGCCAAAATGAAAGGGATCGGGATCATCGGCATGAAGATCCTGGGGGGCGGCCATTACGTCGCGCCGCGCGCCGGGGCCGTCCCCGATCTGCTCATCCGCTACGCCCTGGACCAGGGGATCGGCGTGGCCATCGTGGGGTGCTCCACCGCCACGGAGGTGGAGACGCTGGTTGCCGCCGGTAAAGTCCGGACGCCCCTGACCGACGCCGAGCGGGAGGAGCTTTTGGAGGTTTTCCGGCCCAATGCCCGGCGGCTGGCGTTTTATCGGGGAGTGGTCTAAATCTCTCCCCGCCGAAAACAATCCATAAAATGATCGTTGACCAGACCGGTGGCCTGCATGTGGGAATAGAGGATGATGGGGCCGACGAACCGGAACCCGCGCTTTTTCATGTCTTTGCTGAGGGCCTCCGACTCAGGGCTCCGGGCCGGGAAATCCGCCATGGACCGGATTTCGTTGACGATGGGCCGGCCGTCCACGAACCGCCAGATATAGGCGTCGAAGGAACCGAATGCGTCCCGGACCTCCAGAAACCGGCGGGCGTTGTTGATGGCGGCTTCGACCTTCCGGCGGTTCCGGACGATGCCAGGGTCCTTCAACAGCGTTTCCAGCTTCCGGTCGTCGTACCGGGCCACCTTCTCCGGATCGAAACCGTCGAAGGCCCGCCGGTAGTTCTCCCGCTTCCGCAGAATGGTGTACCAGCTCAACCCCGCCTGGGCCGATTCCAGGGTCAGGAATTCGAAGATGATCCGGTCGTCGTGGACCGGCACGCCCCACTCTTTGTCGTGGTAGGCGATGTAATCGGGCTTGCCGAGGTCCACCCAGGGGCATCGGACGGGGCGGGAATCGGTGGTCATAGGCATTTCTCCGGACAACCCTCCAACCGCCCCACGATCTCCGCGAGCTGGTCCGGGGTGAAGGGCTTGGATAGGCACTCGTCCATGCCGGCGGCCAGGCAGCGGTCGCGGTCTTCGTCCATGGCGTCGGCGGCGAGGGCCACGATGGGGGTGCGCCGGTCGGGGGTTTCGGCGGACCGGATGGCCCGGACCGTCTCGAAGCCGTCCATCTCCGGCATGTGGATGTCCAGGAAGATGAGGTCGAAGGCGTCGGTTTTCGATTTCCGGAGGGCCTCCCCGCCGGTTTGGGCCTCGACCACCTGGAATCCCATTTTCCGGAGATGTGCCCGGGTCACCAGCATGTTGACCGGGTTGTCTTCGGCCACCAGGACAACGCCGGTGCGGGCGGGACGTGTCGCGGCCGGCGCCGGCTCGGGGGCATCGGCGGTCGGCGCTTCCTCGGCGATTTCCAGATCCAGGGCCGCGTCGAACCGGCTTCCTTCCCCTTCGGCGCTGACCACCGTCAGGGTCCCGTTCATCCGCCGGACCAGCCCCCTGGAAATGGTCAGCCCCAGGCCCGTGCCGCCGTATTTCCGGGTAAAGGAGTTGTCCCCCTGGACGAACCGCTCGAAAACCGCCTCCTGTCGATCCGCGGGGATGCCGATGCCCGTGTCGCTGACGGACAGGACCACGGGCAGGACGGTTCGGCCGTCCCGGCGGATCGGCCCGCCCCCCTTGCGGATTTCGACCCCGATGCGCCCGCTGTCGGTGAACTTCACGGCATTGCCCAGGAGGTTGACCAGCACCTGGCGGATTTTGGCCGCGTCTCCCGCCACCCGGGGCAGGTCGGGGTCCGCCGATACGGTCAATTCGATGCCTTTTTGCCGGCATTTCCGAGCGACCGCCGGCACGGTCTTTGTAACGAGTTCCCCCAAATCGAAGAGAACCCGTTCCCCGTCCACCTTCCCCATCTCGAGCTTGGAAAAATCGAGGATGTCGTTGATGATCTCCATGAGGGACTCGGCGGCGTACTGGATGTTTTCGAGGTAATCCCGCTGGATCTTCGTCAGGTCCATGGTCAGGAGGAGTTCGGTCAGCCCGATGATGCCGTTCATGGGGGTCCGGATCTCGTGGCTCATGTTGGCCAGGAAGGCCGATTTGGCGTGGTCGGCCGCCTCGGCCGCCTCCTTGGCCGACTGGAGATCCTCGGTCCGCTCGGCCACCAGGATCTGGAGTTCGTCCCTGTGACGGCGCAGTTCGGCCTCGATCCGTTTTTGCTCCGTGATGTCCTGGATCGTGCCCACGAAGAGCCGTTCCCCTTCGAGCCGGGCCTCCCCCACGGACAGGCGGACCGGGAACCGGCCGCCGTCCTTTCGTCGTCCCTCCACCTCCCGGCCCGTGCCGATGATCCGCCGGACCCCGGTGATCCGGTAATTGGCCAGATAGCCGTCGTGCTCGCCGCGGTAGGGTTCGGGCATGAGCATGTTGACGTTGCGGCCCACCACCTCCGCCCGGCGGTAGCCGAACAAGGCTTCCGCGGAGCGGTTGAACCGCCCCACGATGCCCCGTTCGTCGATGGTGAGAATGCCCTCCGCGGAATTTTCGATGACCGCCGACAACCGCTGTTCGCTTTCCCGCAGCGCGGCCTGCCGCCGGATGAGCTTCCCGTGCATGCGGTCGAAGGCCCGGCTGAACCGCCCCACCTCGTCGCCCGACGGGCGGGGCAGGGCGACGTCGGCGTCGCCCCGGGCGATCCCGTCCGCCGCCGCCGCCAGTTGCCGGAGGGGCATCTGGACGTAGATTTTCAGAAACAGAAAGCAAAGGAGGGAGAGGAAAAAGAGGATCGTCAACAGGATGTGGCCGAGGAGCCGCACATACCGGGTGTCGGACCGGACGGCTTCCTGGAGATCCATCCGCATCTCGAGGGTTCCGATCCGGTCCCCCTTTCGGAAAATGGGGTAGTCGAACCGGTCTCCGGTCGCGTTCACGCCGTCCACAAGGGCTTCCAGGGGATAGAGGATTTCCCCCGCGCCGTTTCTCAGCACCAGGGATCGCCAGTCCGCCCGGCGCTGGAGCACATCGTTGAGAGTGGCGTGGATCACGGCCAGATCCCCCACCAGCAGATCGGGGGTCAGGGCCGCGGCCAGCAGTTCCAGGTAGTCGTATTCCCTGGCTTTTCGATCCTGGATTTTGCTGGCCGCGACATCCGGAAGCCAGAATAAATAGAGGAACGCGGCGGCGGAGGCGAAGAGGAAAACGAAGGGGAAGAGCAGCTTGAATCGAAGGCTCATGGAAGGACGTCCCGCACGTAGAATTCGTCGAGTCCCATTTCGGTCAGGGGCGCGTAATCGTCCGGGGACGCCGGGCCGATGCGCCGGATGGGGATGTCGGCCAGCAACGCCCGTCCTTTTTCTTCGGCCCCCAGCGCCAGAAAGGCCGACCGGACCGCTTCCCGAACGGAGGGTTCGACCCGGGGATGGACCGCCAGGGGATGGGGCGCGACTTCGGTGGTTCGGTAGAGAATCCGCAGGGCGTCCCTGACAATGGGGTCCTGCTGCTCCAGGGTTTTCTGAACCCCGCCGCCGGCGTCGGTTTGCCGGGTCAGGACGTTGAGGTAGACCGAGGTGTGGCTTTTGACATACCGCGGCGTTACATTGATGTGAAACTTCCGGGCGAATTCGGTTCGGGGGATGAGCGCCGCCCCCAGGGCGTTGGGGGACGGAAAGGCGATGGTTTTGCCGTCCAGCGCTTCCACCCGCTGAAGCGGGCTGTCCTTCCGGACCACGATAATGCCGTAAAGGGTGCGGTCCACGTCCCGCACCAGAGGCCGATACCCCTGTTCCCGGTGGGCCACGATCAGATGATAGGGGTTCATGTAGGCGAAATCGAAGGCCCCGGCGGTGAACGCTTTTTCAAACCGGGGGATGCTGGGCGCGCCCGCCAGGTGGAGGTCGATCCCCGTCCGATCCGCGACGGCGGCCAGAATCGGCGCCCAGATCTCCCGGATCCGCCGGATCTCGAACTGGGGGACGACCCCGACGGTGTAGGCCCGGTCGGCGGCGGAACCGGCGGCGGGAAGGATCAGGCAAAAAATGAAAATGATGATGGGCGGGATGGATCGCGGTCGCATGGAATTCCTTTCGCGCGGATTTTCAACCGATCTGCACGGAAACCGTAGCACAGAAAATCGAAGAATAGAAGGGATTGCGCAAACAAAGCCCTTGACTCCGAAGGCGGGTATTCATTAAAAGAAATGGTATGGCAAACTGGACGTTTCTCCCCTGCTTTTCACGTCTCGGCCGGTCGATCGGATTCGGGTGATTCATGGCGCGCAACGGCACTTACAACATCCTGATGTACTCCCACGACACCTATGGCCTCGGTCACATCCGACGGACCATGGCCATCGCATCCCACATCCTCGCCCCCCACATCAACATCCTGATCCTCACGGGCTCCCCCATCGCCGGCCGGTTCGATTTCGCCGAAGGGATCGATTTCGTTCGGATTCCCGGCATGATCAAGATGACCAACGAGGAGTACCTGCCCCTTTCCATCAAGATCAACCCCGGCCACGCCCTGGAAATCCGGAAATCCATCATCAAAACCACCGCCAAGACCTTCCAGCCCCACCTGCTCATCGTGGACAAGGAGCCCCTGGGCCTCAAAAAAGAGGTGCTGCCCACACTCCGGTGGATGCGCCGGGCTCTCCCCAAGGCCCGGACCGTGCTGGGTCTGCGGGACATCATGGACGACGCCGAAACGGTGCGGGCCGACTGGGAAAACCGGGACACCTACGAGACGCTTGACGCCCTCTACAGCGAGATCTGGGTGTACGGCAACCGGGAATTTTACGACCCCATCCGGGAATACGCCATTCCGCCGTCGGTGAGCCGGAAAATCCAGTTCGTCGGCTACATCCCCCGGATTTCTCCGGCGGATGATTCGGTTCAGGAATTCCGGGAGGAATACGGCCTCTCCAAAGACCAGAAACTGGTGCTGGTCACCACCGGCGGCGGCGGGGACGGGTACGGGCTCATGGACGCCTACCTTTCCATGATGGAATCCGGACCGACGCCGCCCCCTTTCCAGAGCGTCCTGGTCACCGGCCCTTTCATGCCGGTGGAGAAACGGCATGATGTATTCGCCAGGGCCGAGCGGCTGGGGGCCATCGCCTTCATGTTTTTCAGGCGGATGGAGAAAATCCTGTCGGCCGCCGACCTGGTGGTGAGCATGGGGGGATACAACACCCTTTGCGAGACCCTCAGCCAGGGGACCGTCACCCTGGTCATTCCCCGTGAGACGCCCCGAAAAGAACAGCTCATACGGGCCGAGGTGTTCCGGAAGCAGGGGCTGGTGGATTATTTGCCGTGGCGGAATTTGACGCCCGAACGGATGCGGGAGAAGGTGTACCATATGCTGGACAATCCAGGCCCCTACCGGGAAGCCATCTCCCGGTTCCGGATGACGGGGATCGAAGCCATGCGGCAACGGCTGAAGATTTTTCGCGGAAAGGCGGCGTTATGACCCGGAAAAAAGAAGATCCTCCCGTTCTGGGGATGATCCTCAAGGGCTATCCCCGCATATCGGAAACGTTTATCTCCAACGAAATTTTGCTGCTGGAACGGATGGGGTTTAAAGTCCGCATCTTCTCCATGCGCCATCCCCGGGAAGCCTTTTCCCACGAGAGCGTCAAAAGGATCCGGGCCAAAGTCGATTACCTGCCCCAGGAGCTGCTCCGGCCCCTGCCGATTCTGCTCCGCCACAACCTGCTGCTGGCGGTCCGGACGCCCCGCCGCTACGGCGCCGCCCTGAAAACCGCGGTCCGAAGATGGCTCAGGACCCGGAAATCGGCCACCCTCAAGCACCTGTTCCAGGCCGGATACCTTGTCCACAAGCTGCTGCCCGGCAGCGGCGTGGTCCGGTTCCATTCCCATTTCGCCCATTCCCCCACGTCCGTGGCCCTCTTCGCCGGCCGGTTGTCGGGCCTGCCCTTCAGCTTTACGGCCCACGCCAAGGACATCTACACCCAGAATCCGAAACAGATCGCCGAAAAGATCCGGCTGGCCCGGTTCGTGGTCACCTGCACCGAATACAACCGGCGCTACCTCTCGACCCTGGCCCCGGAGGCCGACACGCCCCTCTACCGGATCTACCACGGCATCGACATGACGCTGTTTTCCGGGGAAGAGGGGATTCGGGCGCCGGCCGAGCCGTACCGGGTTCTGACCGTGGCCCGTCTCACCGCCAAAAAAGGGTTGCCCACCCTCTACCGGGCCATCCGGATTCTCCGGGACCGGGGCGTGGAATTGCGCCACACCCTTATCGGCGACGGCGACGACCGGGAGGAGATCCTGGCCCTGATCCGGTCCCTGGAATTGACCGATGTCTGCGAGTGGGCCGGGACCCTGCCCCATGAGAAGGTGCTGGACCACTACCGCCGGTCCCACCTCTTCGCCCTGGCCTGCGAGGTGGCCCCCAACGGCGACCGGGACGGCATCCCCAACGTCCTGATCGAAAGCATGGCCATGGGCGTGCCGGTGGTATCGACGCGGATATCGGCCATCCCCGAACTGGTCCGGGACGGCGAGACCGGGCTGCTGGTGGACCCCGAAGATCCGGAGGGGCTGGCCGACGCCATGTCGCGGCTGTTGACCGATGCCGAACTTCGGAAGCGGATCATTCCGGCGGCCGGGGCGTTCGTGGCGGAGCGGTTCAACAACGCCGCGTTGATCGGGGAATTGGCGGAAATACATCGCAGTCATCTTGACCGGTGAAGGACACTGTTTGGAGTTCCGCCTTCAGGCGGAGGACGCCGCCTGAAGGCGGAACTCCAAACAGGAAGCTTATGCGGATTGCTTTTTACGCGC
>CAZZBE010000116.1:10059-13596 GCA_964652715.1 uncultured Desulfobacteraceae bacterium | reverse complement strand
TGGATTCTGGGCCGCAAGATCTGGCGGCTGGGCCGGGACCAGGGGCTGGTGACGCCGCCGGAGCTGGTGGCGAATCGATACGGCAGCCGGTTTTTGAGCTTCATTTTCGCGCTGGTGATGATCGTGTTCACCATCCCCTACCTGGCCCTCCAGCCCATGGCCGCCGGGTATGTGCTGGAGGAACTGGTGGGGCTGCCCTACATCTGGGGATGCGTCCTGGTGACGGCCATCATCGTCCTTTACACCTTCCGGGGCGGTCTGCGGGCCGTGGCCTGGACCGATCTGTTTCAGGGGAGCATCATGTTCGCGCTGCTGGCCGTTTCCCTGTTCCTGGTGGCCCGGCACTACGGCGGATTCGTGGAGGCCAACGCCAGGGTGCTGTCGGAATGGCCGGCCCTTTTTTCGCGTCCCGGCGGCTCGGGACGGTACACTCTGGGAATCTGGTTTTCCTACATCCTGCTCTGGTTTTTCTGCGACCCCATGTTTCCCCAGCTTTTTCAGCGGTTCTTCACCGCCAGGAGCGAGCGGAACCTTTTTCGGATCATGATGTTCTACCCGCTGGTCTGCACGGTCGTCTTTTTTATGCCCATCGCCGTGGGCGTCATGGGGCGGCTGTCGTTTCCCGATCTGGCGGGGAAGGCCGCCGACCGGATTCTCCCCATGGTGCTGACCCAGATTTCCGGGGAGGCCATGGCCGCCCTGGTCATGGCGGCCGGGCTGGCGGCCCTCATGTCCACCATGGATTCCCAGTTGCTCACCCTCAGTTCCATCTTCAGCCGGGACATCGTGCCCCTGTTCCGGCGGCGAAAAAGCAAGACCAGCGCCACGGGCCGCCTGTTCGTGGTCTTTTTGAGCCTGGCCGGGCTGGCGCTGGCCATCCGACCGCCCGACACCATCCTCCAGATCGCCACCCAGACCTTCACCGGTCTGGCCGTTCTATTCCCTGCGGTCCTTTTCGGTCTCTACTGGGAGCGGCGGTACGCCCTGGCCGCCATCCTGTCCATCCTGATCGGGGAATCGGCCGTGGCGCTGTTTTTTTTCAAAATTCTGCCCGCCGGGCCGTTTCTGCCGGTGATCTGGGTGATGGCGGTCGCCTTCGCGACCTACCTGGGCGTCCATGCGGTTCTCGCCTTCCGGGAGGGGGACGTGACGATCAAAGCGCCGGCCTGGATGGCGAACCCCTACGCCTATCTTCTGGCCGCCATCTTTCTGGCCGCCATGGACTTCTGGGCCTGGGGCGACACGACACCCCTGTTTTCGGGGCTTCCCATGTGGATGGGATATTTCATCGCGCTGTCGGCCATCCAGACCCTCGTGATGCGGTTATGGGTCCGGGGGCTGTGAGACGTTACGGATAAAATACACTGAATCTACCCTGTGGATACCCACCATTACCCATTGTATCAAGTCCTTTTTCCATGGAAAATGGCGGATAAGTAAAGAGATTCAATTCGGCGCCTCCTCTGTGGGCGCCGCCCGGAATGGAATGGGACGAATTCTGATCAACTGGTGTCCGTCGGCTAACGGGAAGGAGGCAGGGTATGTCTGGAATCGTCATCAATAAACCGGAAGCGCGTCATTATAATTGTGAACAGTATGATCAATGTTTAATGAAGGCGGCGAGGAAGAACAAGCCGCGGTTGGGATGTCGAAACTGCAATCGGTACCGGCGGGCTGAATTCCAGCCGGTTCAGCACGATATGGAGGGGATTCTCCTGCTCATGGTGAAGCTTTACGGCGGCGCGCCGGAGGAAACATCGCGGTTTTTCTGGAACGCCAACGACGGCCACGCCGTTTCCGGCGGGCCGGGATTTATGCAGGAGGCGGGATAATCGGATCGGTTGACTCCGATGCGGCGACGGCCTATCCCGCCGGCTCGGTCGCCGATGGCAGGTTGGCGCCGCCGACGCACTCGCATTCGCAATTATCGCTAAAGGTGTCGTCATTGCAAATGCAGCGGTTGGCCACGCAGTCGCACCCGAAGACGCCGCCGTTGTCCTCGCAGCACGGCGGCGGGCAGCCGATATACAGGCCGACATCCGTCTCGTAATCGTCCGGATTCAGATAGGTGTAAATACATCCGGTGATGCTGATGGACCAACTCCCCGCGGTTTCCACTTCGATCCAGTAATCCCCTTCGGGAAGACTGATTTCCCGGGTTTCATCGTTGATGCTGTTTGTATACACGATTGTTTTGAAGGCGGAACCGTTGGATTTGTCGATGACAAAGAGCAGGAACCGGGAATCGTCGGCATGGGTCATGGAAAGTTCCACCTCGCACCCGTCGCTGTGAAAGGGTTCGGAAAAACCATTCCCCGTTCCCTGGCCTGTTATGGTTTCGCCGGGAAAAACGATTTCCCCGCCGTCCCCATCCCCGCCAGTGTTAGCCCCGCCTCTATCGCCGCACCCCAATGTAAGGAAGAGAAAAGCAACGCTCAAAATCCATCCGGCCAATTGAATCCGTTTCCCCACCAGTCTTCCTCCCTCCAATATTAGTTTTGCAGGCGTTTCGGCTCTAAAACGCCGTATACCTACCATTTAAATCTTTCCACAAACCGCTCCCGATGACAAGCCGGCGGGATCGTATCGCGCGGCGACCGTCCGTGCGGATTTACCGGCAAACGCCCCGATAATCCCCGTGCTTCAGGCGCGCTTTTACGGCGGCGACCCGCCGGCGTCTTCCGCGGCCTTCTCCGGCGTGACGATCACGGTGGCGGCCCTGGCGTTTTCCAGGTATCGCCGGGCCATCCGGTGAACCTCTTCGGGGGTGATGGCGGCGTAATCTTCCACGATGGTCCGGCTCCACTCGATCTGTTCCGGGTGTTCCCGGCTGCCGTCCAGCACCGTGGAGAGCCAGTACCGGTTTTCCCGGCGCATGTCCTTGATGCTGGTGATGGTGGGATCGACGGCCCGGCGGACTTCATCCTCCGAGACCCCTTTCTCGCGGATGTCGGCGCTGATGGTTTTCACCGCGTCGATGACGGGTCCGGCCTCTTCCGGGGCCAGGTGGACGAGGGCCTGGAAGACCCCGTACCCGTCGTAGGCCCGGCTCGGGTCGTTGTAGGCCACCGGCGAATAGGTGGCGCCCAGCTCTTCCCGGATGGTTTCCCGGAGGCGGTCGTCGAAGACGCTGGCCAGGGCCGAGAGCCGGCGGGTTCTGTGGATCTCCCAGATGTCGTCGGTGGGATAGGCCACGATGACGAGGCCCTTGGGGATCTCGGTATCCACCGTGGTTTTCAGGACGCCGCCTTCGGGGAAATCGGGCAGCCCTTTCGGGCGTTTCGCCGGGGGGTCGGGTTCGGTCCCCGGGGGGCGGGAGAGCCCGCCCAGATAGGTTCCCGCCAGTTTGATCGCTTTGGACGGGTCCAGATCCCCCACCAGGGAGAGTTCGGGTCGGCGCCCATGGAGATACGGCGTCAGCCAGGTCCGCGCGTCCGACAGGGTCAGGGTTTCGAAATCGGCCATGGGGGGGAGGCCGAACCGGGGCGGGAGAGCCCGCCCAGATAGGTTCCCGCCAGTTTGATCGCTTTGGACGGG
>CAZZBE010000116.1:5092-9959 GCA_964652715.1 uncultured Desulfobacteraceae bacterium | reverse complement strand
CGTCCGACAGGGTCAGGGTTTCGAAATCGGCCATGGGGGGGAGGCCGAACCGGGGATCGCCGCCGGCCAGGAACCGCTTGCCCTCCAGAAGGATGGCCCCGTCCACGGTGCGGGACAAGGCCAAATGCCGTTGCCGGAACCGCTCCATGGAGAGGGCGTAGGCCCGTTCCCGGAAGGCCGGGTCCGCCAGATGGGCGTGGAGAAGCTGAAACAGGAGCGGCAGCTCGTCGGCCGCGGCCCGGCCCTGGAAATAGAAGCCGTCCTCCGACACGCCGAAGCTCACGGACGTCTCCTTGCCGGCCAGGGCCCGTTCCAGTTGATCCTTGTCCAGCCTGCCCAGGCCGCTCTCGTTGACTACGGCCTCGGCGAGATGGGCGAGACCCGGCTTGTCGGGGGGTTCGGCGGCTTGTCCCGGCCCGAAAGAGAGGCGGGCGATGACCGAATTGGCTCTGAAATCGGTGGGCTTTATGTTCAGCCGGAGCCCGTTGTCGAAATCGACCTGGAGGATGTCGAGGTCCTCGATCCGGTTTTCCGCCACGATCCTGCCGGGGGTCTCGGGCGGATCGAGATAGGGGAAGACGACGGCTCCGGTTTCGACGGGCGGGGGGACGGGCGTTTTCCCGCTTTTTTCATAGACCTCGCGGATGAGGGACTCGGCGTCCGCCCTTTCCGAACCGATTTCGGCGTTGCCGGTGACCAGCACCAGCCGGTGGTCCGGTTTCCATGCTTCTTTCAAGGCCCCGTGCAGGTCTTCCGCGCCGGCTTTCCGGATGACGGGGCCGTAGAGGTCCCGCTCCTGGACCGGCGACTGAAAGACCCGGTCGGCGTTGAGATGCCGGATGATGCTTCGGGCCAGATCGGTGCTGTCCCGGGTGTCCGCCGCCTTGACCGCATTGTCCAGGGACGCCAGATAATCCTTTTTGACCCGATCGATCTCCGTCGGGGTGAACCCGTGTTCCAGGGCCTTGCGGATCGTCCTTTCGATGACGGCGAGGGACCTTTCCCATTCCTCCGGTCGGCATTCCGCGCTGATGGCGGCATAGGCCGCGGCGTTGAGATAGATGCCCGCGCCGACGCTGGCCGACGTGAAGGGCGTGTCCGGTCTTTTGAGCAGGGCGTCCAGCCGGTTCTGGACGATCCGGTGGGAGAGGTCCCAGAGCAGCTGCTGTTTCTGGAAGGAGAAGGAATCGGGCCGGAATCCGACGGGGACGACGACCTCGATATCCAGCCGGGTGTTGCCGGCTTCGGGCTCGTGGTGATAAAAAGGCTTGACCCCGGCGTGGTGGAAGGACTTAGGAGGCGGCTCGGGAACGGCGGGGGCCCGGGCCGTCATGTCCGAAAACCGGTTTTCGATGAGGGGGACGACGGCCTCGGTCTCGAAATCCCCCGCCAGGACCAGGACGATTTTTTCGGGCCGGTACCACGCGTCGTAATAGGCCTTCATCCGCGGGCGGCCGGCGGTTTCCAGCACCGAGGCCTCGCCGATGGGCATCCGGTCCGCCAGGCGGGTTCCGGGGAGTTCGAATTCGAGGGTTTCCACGAAGGTCCGGTAAGAGACGGAGTCCCGGGTCCGTTTTTCCGCCAGCACCACCTTCCGCTCACGGTCGATCTCCCCGGGCAGCAGCAGGGCCCCGGCCGCATAGTCCCACAGGACCAGCAGCCCCTCCTCGACGCTTTTGGCGCTGTTGCCGGGGAGCAGCACGTCGTAGACGGTTGAGAAAAAACCGGTGCGGGCGTTGGCGTCCGGCCCGAACTTCATGCCGATGCGCTGGAAATACCTGACCAGTTCGCCCGGTTCGAAGTGCTCGGAGCCGTTGAAGAGCATGTGCTCCAGAAAATGGGCCAGCCCTTTCTGGTCCTCGGTTTCATGGAAAGAGCCGGCCTGGACGTTGAGGTGCATGCTGATCCGCCCTTCGGGCCTGGGATTTTCCATGAGGACGTACCGAAGACCGTTGGGCAGGGTCCCGAAGGTCAGCGCCGGGTCGGGGGTCAGGTCGCATTTTTCATGGGGCCAGGGCGGGGCGTCGGGAGAGGAGGCCGCCCGGATATATGGGGGGGCGAGGCTCGAAACGAGCAACAGGAAGAGAAAGAGGGCCGTCTTGCCGGCCCTGGAGAATGTGCGGAATCTCATCATCGGGTCTCCTTTATGGGATGTCGTGGGCATCATTTTTCCAATATAACACCTATCCCAGGACTTCGCGAATGCCGTCCAGCAAAATCTTTCGTTCAATGGGTTTGACAAAGGTTTTCTGGGCGCCGAGGCTCTTGGCGATTTTCAGATAGGATTCCGGGCCCACCACGCCGCCCCCGGACATGGCGATGATTTTGATCTCCGGAAAGATCTTTCGCAGATCCCGGATGGTCTCGATGCCCTCCTTTTCCGGCATGATCAGGTCCGTGATCGCCAGATCGGCCGGCGTCCCCTGCTGAAGCTTGAGGGCCTCTTTCCCGTTGGGGGCTTCGATCACTTCATAGCCTTCAAATTCAAGCATTTGCCGCAGCATCTCGCGGATCTGCACGTCGTCGTCGATGATCAAAATACGGGCCATGGGAGATCTCCTTGGTGTCGATTGCTTGGATGTCTTCCTCTGTATAGAATAGGGCCGATCATCTTTCAAGACTTTTGGCGACTGATATTTACGGATCGGGCGACGGCCGTTTCCGGTCCGCGACATCCCCCGGTTCCGGAAAATCGGTTGAAATTGTGGTACGTTCTCGGTAACAAGGAGGATGAAAAAAAGATACCACGGTCATCGCTTCGGCGCAACCGCCATGAAGCGGATGAACGACGGGTTGTTTCCGCAAACGGACAGGATCTATGGACACAGATGATCGACGCGGGGGCGAGACGGAAAACGCCCCGGCCGACGAAACGGACCGAAGAATTTTCATCACTTTGATTGGGTGGGCCCTGCTGATCGCCAGCACGGCGGCGCTGCTCCAGTTTCTGGTCAGCCTCAATTTTCTGCGGTTCTGGAGTTTCCAGTGGTTTATCTCCATCGTCTTCATCGTCGGCCTGTTCGGCGGCGGCCTGGGGATCCTGAACCTGCGGCAGAAGGACCCGGCGGCCGCCGTCCCCATGATCTTCGGCAATTTCTACCTCTTCGCCGGCATTATCATTTACCTGTTCATGGGGTTTTACCAGACGGCCGAAACCCTGACGCCGGTGCAGTTTTTCGGATTCGCGCTGTTGGGGACCGTCTCCGTGGGCGCCGGGTTCCTCTCGGTCAAGCGGGGGGGGCGGGAATATCTGAGGTTCCCGGCCTACGGCTTCGGCATCGCCGGCGTGTTGTATATCTTCCTGTTAATGTATAAATATGTGTTCTCCGGCCATCCATTCCGGCTTCAGGTGTTCCTTGGGGAGGTCTTTCTCATTTTCGTCGGCGGCGCGTTGTTCTATTATTTTTACAGCATGAGCGAGCAGGAGGGATGATGCTTCTAAAAGATTGACACCGTTAGGGTTTTTATCATATTGAAGAAGGCGTGGCCGGCGTCAACCCCAACCGGAGGTCTATTGATGATCGAACAACTCCTGAGCATGATCGAACGGATCGGTCAGTTCATCCGCAAACTGAACGAGACGTTCTATTTCTATGTGGACATCGAGACCAGCATCTCCTGGGCCGTCATCATCCTTTTGTATTTGCTCTATAAACTGATCGATCATTATTTCGAGGACCGGAAAATGACCAGCGACGAACTGGTCAAGCTCCTGGCCATCTACATGCTTATCCTGACGGCCGTCATGACCTCCTACACCGACTTCGGGGAGATCCTCGAACGCGCCAATCCCGAATATTCCTTTTTCATCATCACGGTGACCATGCTGGTTTTGGTCATCATCCTGGCCTGGGGCGGGGCCACGGAAAACGCGGCGGCCAAAAAACGGTGGATGGTGATCGCCCTCTATACGCCCATCATCCTGCTGATGCTCTCCAACGGCGAAATCATCGAGCAGCGGCTCGATTCCCTCAAGGCGCTGTTGCCGCGGACGAACCTGACGTTCATCAACCTGCCGGGCGAAATGGAGACCCTGGAGATCGGGGGCGAGATCAGCCGGGAACAGGTGCTTCGCATCGAAAAGATGGTAAACGACATGAAGGCCGTCAACGAAAGCGCCATCGTGGGCTACGAAGACACCGACGGGCTGATCAAGCCCTATGCGCTGGTGGTGCTGGAATCCGGCTATCTGCGGTCCCGGGAGTTGAAGCGGGAGATCAAGGAACATGTGACCGAAGGCATCGAGGAAAGCCGGATCACCAAAGATATGTACCCCTATTATATCGAATTCATCGACCGGAACCGACTGCCCAAACCCGGCGAAGGCACGATCTACCAGAAGCGAATGGAACAGATCCTCAATGAGCACCGGGCCGTTTACAAGAGCGCGGTGGTGACGGAACGGGAAGGCCGGGTGGACCGGTCGGTGGCCTACGTGGCCCTGGAGGACGGCTACAGCGGATCCCGGCAGCTGGGACGGGAACTGATGGATCACATTCTCGAAGGGATCAAGCGGTACAACAGCCTGTCGCGGTATATGCGGCCCGAATGGATCTCTTTCGCCGACCGGCAGGAGCTGCCCCGCACCTCCAGCGGGGCGGTCGATCACCGGAAGCTGCAGAAAATGGTGAAGAACTGGTCAAAGGTGTTTCCCGGCGCCCCGGCCCGCAATCCGTTCGAAAAGGGGGAATAACTCTTTCATGTCAATCTACCGGAGAGAAGGAAGATGATGAAAAAAAACCTGGTGTTTACCCTTCTGATTCTGGCCCTGTCGCTGTCCTTCGCCCATGCCCAGCGGTACCATTACGAGGTCGACGAAGACGATGTCCGGAGGCGGGACGACGGATACAACGACCGGTACGACGAC
>CAZZBE010000116.1:0-4992 GCA_964652715.1 uncultured Desulfobacteraceae bacterium | reverse complement strand
TACGACGACGAGCAGGATACCTACTGGCGCTATCGGGAGCGGTCCCGGCCGGAGGACGACCGGAAAAGGGAGCGGTATCGGGACGACCAGCGCCGACCGGCGGACCGATACGATGGGGAGTACTACGGCGACCCCTATCCCTATACGGGCATCTATCCGTATTTTCTGGAATTCAGCGCCAACGACGCGGCCATGGAACTGGCCTTCGGCCATGTTTGGGAGGAGAGCGACCGCAATTTCCGGACGACCTTCGGCGGGTCGGTGCTCTACAGCGACGATGAGCACCAGTTTTTCAACCTGTTTTTCCTCCTCGGCAACCGAATGCTCTCCGAGCGTTTCCGGATGGACATCGGCTTCAAAGGCGTCTTCGGATCGGTGGAACGCAATGACGACGCCGAAGGGGACGTCAGCGCGGTGGGGTTTTCGATCGCCGGCGCCTACGATTTTCCGGCGGTGGACGCTTTCTATGGGTTTCCGCTGGATTTCGAACTCTCGAGCGCCTTTACCGCGGCCCCCGATCCCCTCTGCTTCCAGGACCTGGGCGGCTACCGGGAATTCCGCCTAACGGGCGGGCTTTACGTGCTGGAGCAGAAGAAGGGCATGGTGTTCATCGGCTACCGGGTCATCGACACCTCCTTTGATTCGGGCGCGGGGGACGACGGCGACGACGAATGGGATGAGCTGGACGACGCCTTTGTTTTCGGGTACCGGTTTATCTTTTGATGTGGATGCATCCGGGTTGGAAATCCTGTTGAAAACAAAATTCCTGGCAAAAACCATGAACCGGTTCCGCCGGGCGACGATCCTGCTGGTTGTCCTCTTGGCGGCGGGCTGCGGCGGCGAACGCCGGGCCGCGGCCCCCGATCCGTCGGACATTCCGGAATACGGCCTCCGGCTCCGGAAGGTCCACCGCCAGATGCTCGACGAGAGCGGGGAGCGGACCGAGGTGGACCGGAAGATCGCCGAAGCCGTGGAGCAGCTGGGCAAAACGCTCTGGCCGGATTATAAGAAAACCGGCTTCGGCCGGGACCGGTGGCGCGTGGGGTTCCTGGAGGTCTCCGACGTGGGCCGGCGCAATGTCTCCCGGTTTCACCGATACCTGACGGAAAAGATCCTGACTTTCTCCTTCCTGGAACCGGAGATCACCCGAAGCCTGGCCCTGGTGGAACGGTTCACCGTCAACGATGTCTGGAGGACCGCCTCGCCCCCGGCCCATGAGATCCAGCGGGATTTCAACCTCCGGCGGTATGACCGGAACGAGCGGTATCGGCGTCGGGTGTCGTCCGAAAGCGAGTACCGGCCCTACCGCGTCATCGCCCCCGGCCTGGCCCGGCGGCTGGGCCGGCGATACGATGTGGATCTCATCGAGACGGGGGTCACGACGGTGTCCGCCGATTTCGTCGATGTGAACCTCCGGATGGTGGAGACGGAAAACGGCCGCATCGTGGCCGTGGGCTCGGTCAAGATCCCGCGGACCCCGGACGTCAATCGCTGGTTGTTCGATCTTCGGGAGACGGGTCCGGTGGAAACCGGGTTGGTTCCGGACCGGCCGAAATACCGGTTCCCCGACCGGGCGCGATAGATTGTCCCCCTTGACGCGCTTTTCTCTCCCTTCCCCGGCATGACCCAGACCGAACTGCTGTGGATGACCGGCCTTTCCGCCTTCGCCGGCGGATTGGCGGTCGGGATCCTGATCGTCTGGTTCTGGAGCCGGGCCGTGATCCGGCGGGAATCCGCCCGGTTCGAGATGGATCGCATCCGGATGGAGACCGACTGCGAGAATCTCTCCGCCCGGCTGGGCCGGTCCGAAGCGTCGGCCGCGTCGGCCCAGGAAGAGGTCGTTCGGTTGAAGGTGGCCCTGGCCGAGATCACCTCCCAGCGGGACGCTTTCCGGTCGCGACTGGAGGAACTCGCGCCGGAACACCACCGGCTCCAGGCGGAGGCCGGGGATCTCCGGGTCCGGCTGGGGCGGCTGGAGGAGAGCAGGGCGGCGGACGCCGAAAAGATCCAGTGGCTCCAGAAGGCCCGGGACGAGATGCGGGACACCTTCGACGCCCTGTCCCATCAGACCCTCCGGACCCAGTCCGACGCCTTTCTCAAACAGGCCGACGAAAAGGTTCAGCGCACCCTTTCCCATCTGGTGAATCCCATGCGGGAAAACCTGGCGGCCCTGGAAGGCCACGTCCGGGAACTGGAAGGGAAACGGGAGGGCGCCTACCAGGGGCTGGCCGAACAGGTTCAGGGGCTGGCGCGGACCCATTCGGACTTGCAGCGGGCCACCCTCAACCTGACCCAGGCCCTCAAATCGCCGACGGTGCGGGGCCGGTGGGGCGAGATGCAGTTGCGCCGGGTGGTGGAGATGGCCGGGATGGTCTCCCATGTGGCCTTTGACGAGCAGGTGGCGGTCAACGGCGGCCGGCCCGATATGATCGTCCATCTCCCCAACGCCGGCGTTCTCCCGGTGGACGCCAAAGTCCCCCTCGGCGCCTATATGGAGGCCATGGAATCCGACGACGCCGACGTCCGGAAGACCCGGCTGGACAGCCATGCCAAGGCCATGCGGAACCGGATCCGGGAGCTGTCCGCGAAAAAATACTGGGCCCGGTTCCCGGAGGCCCCGGAGTTCGTGGTCATGTTCCTGCCCAACGAAGCCTGCCTGGGGGCGGCCTTCGAGCGGGACCCGGATCTTTTGGAATACGCCGTGGGTCTTCAGGTGCTGCCCAGCACGCCGGTGACGCTGCTGGCCATGCTCAAGGCCGTGGCCTACGGCTGGCAGCAGTACCGGATCACCGAAAACAGCCGCCAGATCGCGGCCCAGGGCCAGGCCCTCTACGGCCGCCTGGAGACCTTCCTGGGGCGCCTCGCCGACCTGGGGAAACAATTGGACCGGGCCGTGGAGGGATACAACCGCACCCTGGGGTCGTTCGAGCGGCGACTGATGCCGGTGGCCCGGCGGTTCCAGGAGATGCAAATCGTCGAGGACCGGTCCGATCCGCCGGAACGGATCGATGTTCGGGCCAAACAGCCCGCGACCTTTACGGAACACACGGCGCCGGATGCCGATGCGCTGGAAAAAGGGAATAATTCAACCCTATGAGCACCAACATCATCATGATCCTGGTCGCCGCCGGGTGCATCATCGTGCTGCTGGCGGTGGTCCTGTCGGTCCACTCCACCTGGTCGCTCTGGTGGCAGACGGTGGTCAACGGGGCCCCGGTCAACCCGTTCCGGGTGGCCCTGATGCGGATGCGGAAGCTCGACCCCAAGGTGATTCTCGAAGCCAAGATCCGGGCGGCCAATTCCGACGTCAAGATTCGCACCTACAAGCTGGAGAGCATCGCCCTGGCCGGCGCCGACGTGAATCTCATCGTGGACGCCAAGGTCAAGGCGGCCCAGGCCGGGGTCCTCATCGACGTCGATTTTCTCAAGACCCATCAACTGGCGGGCGGCGACGTCCAGCTCATCGTCGATTCCATGATCCTGGCGGACCAGGCTGAACTTGACCTCCCCATCCAGAAACTGGCCACCCATAACCTCACCAACGGCGACGTGCATAATGTGGTCCGGGCGCTGATCATCGCCAAGGAGGCGAAAATCAACCTGGAGTTCGACAAGGCCGCGGCCATCGATCTGGCGGGGCGGGACATCCTGGAGGCCGTTCAGATGCGGGTGCAGCCCAAGGTTATCAAGACCGAAAGGGTGACGGCCCTGGCCCGGGACGGCATCGAACTGACCGCCACGGCCCGGGTGACCGTCCAGATGGACCTGGACCATCTGGTGGGCGGGGCCGGCGAAGATACCGTTCTGGCCCGGGTGGGAGAGGCCATCGTGGCGGCCATCGGGTCCGCCGAAACCCACAAGGAGGTGCTCAAAGATCCCCAGTCCATCTCCAAGAAGATCTGGACCGACGACCTGAGCAAAGACACGGCCTTTTATATCCTGTCCGTGGATACGGCGGACGTGGACGTGGGCCGGAACATCGGCGCCCAGCAGGAGCGGGAGCGGGCCGAAACCGACACCAAGATCGCCCAGGCCCGGGAAGAGGCCCGGGAACAGGAGGAGCGGACCCGGATCCTCAGACACCGCGCCGATGTTTTGGAGAAAGAAGCCAGCGTCCACGCGGCCATGGCCGAAGCCATCAAGTCCGGCAAAGCGGGCTTGATGGATTTTTATAAATTGAAGAGCATGAAAGCGGATATCGACATGCGGCGTTCCTTTGCCCAGCAGGGCAAAAAAGGCGAAAGCGACGGCGACGAGGACGAGTCTGAAAGCTGATGGGCGGGCAAGGCGCCAAGGGCGCGGGGGAAATATGGAACGGCAAATAATGGACAACATCATGGGCGTGGTCGACAACTTCATGCGCCAGGACAAGGCGACCCGCCGCCAGGTGCTGGAGCTGCTGAAAAAGCACCTGGGCCATTTCCAGGCCGACCTGGACCGCCTCCTCCGGGCGGAGCGGGGCGACGGATACCGGCGCGGCGGGGACGGGCTTGAGGTCGACCTGGCCGAAGAGAACATCCGGGAACAATTTATGCTGCACGAATTGTTCAAACCGCCGTTGGTGGATCGTGATCCGGAGGAGGATGAGGATTTGCTTTAGCGGGGTTTTGTATGAACCCCGATTTTTACTGGCCCGCCTCCTAAAAATTGAACACCTTGGCCTCCGCCGCCATGTCGATCAGATGGGGGCCGCCGTCCAGGACCATGTTGGGGAAGAACCTGGACTCGTCCAGCTTCCGGTTGTTGGCGCAGGGCGTGCAGATGCCGACTTGAACCTCGTTTTCGACGAGGTAGGGCAGGTAATCGTTGGGACAGTCGCCCGTGGTGGTCTTGATGGTCAGGTCCCGACCCGAATCCGCCCACATCACGCCGCTGTCGATGAAGAACAGGTTGACGGCGTGTCCCTTGGAATGGGCGATCTTGGCGAATTGAAAGCACCGGGTCGCCGCTTCGTTGTCGTCTTTGCCGAGGACGAAGAGAAAATTGACCATT
>CAZZBE010000115.1:0-13616 GCA_964652715.1 uncultured Desulfobacteraceae bacterium | reverse complement strand
GTTCAATCGGGATGGATTCATGATCACCGTTGAGAATTTCATCGGGTCTCCCAACGACTCGACTCTCTATCCGAACACATTGGATCTTTATATTAAAAGGTTGTCCGGCATCCACTGAATGCTCGCGCCTGCATGCTTATGCATCTTTGCTGTGTCTTTACCGGTGTAAAGGGTGACAGTCTTCTCGCTTTCACTCTCGCGTGAGTTCCCGGGACTCACTATATCAGGGTTGTAGTGTTTCGTCTGATACAAGGGGGAATGATCTTTGGCCTGCTCAGGCATGCCGCAGTTTGTACTGGCTTCGGCTTTTTTGCTATACTTTTCGGTATGATCGCTTAGAGTATGGGTCATTTTATGCACATACAAATCCTGTGCCGGACCGCAGACCTCAAGCGTCATCTTTTCCTCGACATCGCGAGTATAGGTGCTGTATTTGATATTGCCGCTGCTTGATTTGTCTGTCCTTTCATTGCCGTGTCCTGTTCGGGTGACCGTGATAGTGCCCTTCCAGATGCGGGGGTCGGGACGCATAAAAGAAGGCAGCAGATCCCGGGGATCGTCCTGGGCCAGGGCGTTATTCTCCCCGGGGATTAACATGCCTGCGGCAAAAACAATAAAAAAAATACAGAACACCAGATGCCTGGGAATGATTTTACATTCAAAAACATCCTGTTTTTGTTTCTTGGTGATCATGGAAACCTCCCCGCAAGTGAAGGGCAAGTCTTTCTTACAAGCACATTAAAAGTAAAACTCAATAGCAACCGACTTTGTTCGTCCTGACTTGATGTCAATTCCTTTTTGTTCCTTGACCTGGTCGTCAGGCCCCTTGACTTTAAGATCATATACACCGGGCAATAAATCAAAGGCCCGTCCCTTGGCCTCATCCAATTAAGCCATGCGGGTTCCCTTTCGTCTCAGCCGTTTCCTGGAAGGCCGCGTTTATTGAAGCCCCAGGGGCGCCCATGGGCCGCGGTCTCGTTCTCCTCGGGGCCGTCTTCGCGACCTCAGGGGGAGAACTCGGCCGACTTCTTCACGGTTTTGCCCGGCTCCAGGGTCACCCCGCGGAACCACACCTCAGAGGCCTCGGGGGCCTCCTTGTCCCAGAGCCGGGCGTCGTACGTCCCGGCGGACAGCTTGATGCTGCTGGTACCGTCGCCACTAAGCGAGGAGTGGACCACGCTCCGATCGCTCCCGACAGGGTAGACCATGACCTTGGCCCGGAAGGGCTCGCCGCCCTTGGTGGCCGAGAGCTCCAGCACAGCGGTGTCGGGAAAGGCGACCTCCTTACGTGTCGTCTTCCCGCCCGCGACCTGAACGCCCTGGAGCCGGATCTCGGGCTCGCTCGGCACGGTTTCGTCTACGAACAGGACGTCGTAGGTGCCGGCGGCCAGCTCGAACCGGCTGACACCGCCGCGGAGGGTGGTGTGGACCACGTTGTGGTCGCTCCCGGCCGGGTAGACCCGGACCTTGGCCCGGAAGGGCTCGCCCCCCTTGGTGGCGGCCAGCTCCAGCTCGGCGCTCTCCGGAAAGGCCGCCTCCTTGCGGCTGGTCTTGCCGCCCGCGACCTGCACGCCCCGAAGCCGGATCTCGGGCTCGCTCGGCACGGTTTCGTCTACGAACAGGACGTCGTAGGTGCCGGCGGCCAGCTCGAACCGGCTGACACCGCCGCGGAGGGTGGTGTGGACCACGTTGTGGTCGCTCCCGGCCGGGTAGACCCGGACCTTGGCCCGGAAGGGCTCGCCCCCCTTGGTGGCGGCCAGCACCAGCACGCCGGAGGTCTCGAAGGTCACCTCCTTGCGGGTCGTTTCGCCGCCCGTCACTCGGACGTCCTGCAGCCGGATCTCGGGCTTGCTGGGGACGGTCTCGTCCCGGAGTACGAGGTCGTAGGCGCCGGGGTCCAGCTCGTATCGACCTTTCCCGTCGTCCAGTGAGGCGTGGACCACGTTCCGGTCGCTCCCCGCCGGGAGCACCCGGACCCGCGCGTCGAGGGGTCCGCCCTCCTTGGTGACGGCCAGCTCAAGCACGCCGACCGGGTCGAACACCGCCTCCTTCTCCGTGGTCCGGCCCGCCTCCACGGTCACGTCCCGGAGCCACACCTCGGGCTTGCTCGAGAGGTTCTCGTCCCACAGCCGCACGTCATAGGTCCCGGGCTTGAGGGAGGCACCGGAGCGGTCGGGCTCGGTGCCTGTCACGCCTCGCCTGAGAGGCTCATCGCCTCCCGCGGGGAAGATTTCCACCGAGGCCCGGAAGGGCGCCCCCCCTCGAAGCGCGGTAAGCCGCAGGGTCCCCTTCCTGGGGGGCTTCTTCACCACCTCCCGGGCCGCGGCCTCGAACTCACCCGCTGTTTTGGCGGTAAAGTATCTGCCTCCTCCCGCCTCGGCCATGCATTCCAACTGCTCCCGCTCTTCTTCTGTTACGTCAAAACCGATCACGTGCAGCACAAAACGCAGGCCAGTCTCCTTGAGCTCCTGGACCAGGGCGCAGGGATCTCCCTCGCAGGTCTCCTTGCCGTCCGAAACCAGGATGATCGTGGTCTCGTCCTCCAGCACCTTGAGCTTTTCCGCGGTCATTCTCACTGAGCGGGTGATCGGGGTCTTGCCCTTGGGACTGAGCCCCTGAATTGTCCCGGTGAGGGCCTCCTTGTCTATGGGGCCGATTTTGACCAGTTCTTCCACGTCCTTACAGTCGCCTTTGCGTCGATGCCCGTATGCTACCAGTCCCGCCCTGGTATTGTCCGGGAGATCCCAGATAAGACCGGCCATGACTTCCTTTGCGATGGCGATCTTGTCCCGGCCCTCGATTTCCCCCCACATGGAGCCGGAAGCGTCAAGGATGAACATGATGTTTGCAGGCCGGGAGGTGCTTTGTTTGGCAGTTTGGGTCTCGGCAGGCTCTGCCTTCTCGGAGCCCTTGTCTTGCTTGGTTTTTGGGGCGGTTTCTACAGAAGAGGTGGATTTTTCTTTGGTCCTGGCCAGGTCAGGCTTGGATTCGGCCGGCTTTTGGACCGTATCCTCAACCGTTTTAGGTTGAAACGGCTGGCCTGCCTTGACTAATACCCTGCCTTTTTTTACCTGCACCAATAGGGTGTCTCCGGAGGCCTTGCCCTCCATCTGGTTGTAGGTGCTACGGAAGTTTTTTCCCGCCCGGAGACTCTTGCTCCGGAAACGCTTCGGGGCAAGCTCGGATTCCGGAAGCTCCTGCCCCTGGGACAGCCAAGTGTAATAGACCTTGGACTCGGAATCAGCCATATTAACAAACCTGGCCACCGACTCATCACCAGGCTTCATCCTGACGCGCATCTCCTCTCCGGCACCCAGCACCCGTTCGGGCATATCGCCCTGCCTCACGCGGGCGTGGTCGCGGAATCGACTGTCGCTCGGGTTATAAAGCACGATTTCATCAGCTTCTTCCGGGCTAAGATACACCTTTAGTCTGCCGCCTGAATATACGAACTTCACCACTGGTTGGCCCTGCTTGAAGGCGTAAATGCGCACACCGCCGCTGGCGAAGGTGCTCAAGGCCTTGTCCCGCTCAATTTTAACCCGGAAGATCTCGCCTTCCTCCATGTCGCCTTTTTTTACAGGCGGCTCCAGGACCTCAGCCGAAGCGACTCTATCCATCCAGGGCTCTCTTTCCGGCCCTTGGTCTTTTTTCTGCTCCGTAGCCCCCGAACCGGTTCCTTTCATTGCCGTGTAGTCTTCGGATACTTTGAATACGCTTTTGTCAACCTTTCCCTGCTGGATATTGTCCAGCTCCACGGACATGCCCTTTTGCAGGTGAAAGACAATCTTGAGGGGGAAGCCCAGCTCCTCCGAGATCCAGGCGGTAAACAGCTTCTGCTCGCCGGAGCGGACCAGCACCTTGCTGCACTCAAATCCCTCGAAAGGCTCCTGTCCCTTCTCCTTGCGCTCATATTGCCTGGCGCTCTGGCGAAAACTCTCAAAGGGGTTATTCATAAGACTCGGCTTGCTTGTGGTCTCCATATCCATATACTCGCGGTCTGCAGGGAAGACCACCCGGGTGATTCCTTGCTTTCGGTCCACTAGCAAAAAGAACTCCGTTCCCCTTTCCTGCATATCCATACGATATTGCGTGTCCCTGACATAGAGCCTGGATTTGCTTGTCTTGCCGTCCTTTGTTTGGAGCACATCTGCGGTAAACTGCGCCGCGTAAAGTGAAGAGACCGATAAGGTCAAAAAAAGCACGAGAAAGGATATCAGTGTTGTGGCGGCTGACTTGGACATGGGGCCAACTCCTTTTATTAGTTGTTGTGAAGCTAAATTACCGGGCCCTGGCTATTTATTGCTCTTTTAGGGTATAGCCCTCTGGAACGGCAAACATGGAAGGATCAACAGGCCCCTGCTTGATATTGTCCAGCTCCATGGCCATGCCTTCCCCAATGTGAAACAGGATTTTTACGGGAAAATCCAGCTCTCCGGCGATCCAGGCTGTGAAAAGGTCCCTGTCGCCTGCCTGAACGAGTACTTTGGTGCAATCAAACCCTTTGAATGTTTCTTGGCCCAGCTCCCGGCTGTCATAATTTTGCGCATGATGGCGGAAACTTTGAACCGGGTTGGAATCCATGGACCGGAAATAGGTGTTCTTAACTTCCATGTACTGCTTGTCTTTTGGGGAAAGAACCGTGGTCGTCCCTGTTTTCTCATCGACAATAAGGTGCAGCTTGAGATCTTCTTCCTGGACTGTCATGCGGTATTTGGAATTCTTGGCGTACAGCCTGGATTCCTGTGTTTTCTTTCCGGCCTTGCTTTCAAGTATATCTGCTGTAAATTCAGAAGCTTGAGCTGCCGAAATGCCCGCGATGAGCAAAACCGCAACCGCAATGCTCAATAATTGGCCAAGTTTTTTTATCATACCTGCGACCTCCACGCTGAAATTTTGCTTTCAATAGTTGTATAGACGCCACACTAATCGCAATCTCCGATACGCCTGCCCTGCAGGTGATTGGTCATCTCCATGCCAGACATGACCGACTTTATCGTTCCCTCGAAGGTATCGCCGTTGTAAGTGATGCTTCCTTCCCCGTTCATTACGCCCTGTCCTGTATTGCATTGCATGGTCCAGCTAACCGTATTCCCGTTTATGCTACCATCACTTATTTCGCACTCCCCTCCGGATCCGCCGGCTTTCGCACCTTGGGGGACATAATTGTCCTCGGTGAGACATTCCTTGTGCTTGAAGGTCTGCTGGGGCATATCAGCAGGCATGCCCGGCATTTCCACCTTGGTGGTGATTTCCCATTTGCCTTCCTGCATGTGCGGTCCGGATGCCTGCACCTTTACGCAGGTCATCGTAATACCGATAATAAGGGCCGCCGGAATCGCTAAGAAGAAAATCGCTTTGCGCATTTTAATACCTCCTGAATTTTTGTGGCAGTGAAAGGTGGCGTTGGATCGGTTATATTTTCGAGACCTGACTTCTTCCATTTGGGTTAAGAAGCTTGCTGATAATTATTTATATATCCGGACAGGTCACAAATAAGTCACAAAGTGCCAATCAAATTCAAATGGTCACAAAGAGATAATAAATTTTAGGCATCTTAATTTGCGTTGCGGGCTAATGTGGGGGTGAAAATTTTCTGGAAAGTCAAATGGAGTTGAAAAGTTCCCGGGTTTTTCCGGAGGGCTCGCAGGCAAAATGTTTACGCATAACTTCCCGGCAGAGGCTGAATTCAGACATGGCCTCGGCCTTTAACCCAAGTTTTAAGTAACAGATTATTAGTCTTTGATAAAGTTCCTCCCGGACCGGTTCTATGCTTCTTCCTATCAGATAATACCTGACTGCTTCCTCCTGCCGGCCCTGGTCTTCGAGCACTCTTCCCAGTGCAAGGCACCATCCGGACAATTTTTTCTGGAACCGGATCCGTAGCGCCAGGCTCCAAGGGGGGTCTTCTGCTTCCTCAGACATAAACGGGGCCTCGTGAAGCTCCAGAGCCGCGCAAAGAAGCTCGCCAGCCAGGTTTTGATCCATTTTCGACCATTTCCTGTTCCACAGTATTGATAATTCCTGAAGCAGGGCCTGTAATTGCCAGAGATCCACCCAGCAGAATGATTCGTTTAAGGAAATGGCGCCCTCGCGAACAATGATAAATCTGTCATCACCCAAAAATCGCCGCAGGCGCTGCAGATTTGTGCTCAAAGCGCTCTGTGAAGCGTCCCCGTCTGAATCCGGCCAAAGTATGTCGCATACCCGGGTCTTATTCACTTTCCTACCTCCCTGGGACAAAATCACTTTAAGCAGCTCCAGGGGCCGCTTCTGTTTTTTTTCACAAGAAAGGCCGTCTTGCTCATTGATTGTAAGCTCGAATCTTCCGAAAGTTTTGATCTTTACCGGACAGGGCCATTGCCGGACCTGAAACCTTCCGGCCGGCATGGGCAGATTCCGTCTTTTGATTATCTTCTTGACGTAATCGGCTTCAATTCCTCTTTCAAGGGCCAGGGCGCATAACCGGGCCATAACCCCGGGTCTCCAGAAATAGGAATTAAAGTAGCCCTTTTTCCGTCCCATGGCCAGGGCTTGGTCGAGCTTTACGTAGAGTATGCCGGTATCTCCACGGTCAAATGCAAACAGGGCCTCGGTTAGCCTGTAGGCAAAAAAGGCAAAAGCATTGTATTCCACAAAGCCTTGTTTATGCCCCAGCTTAAGATGATGATCCGCATTGTCATGCTCGCCTGTGGCATGACAGACCAAAGCTTTCCCCAAACGGCTATAAGCCAGGCTCTGGTACTCTCCTGCTTCCCTGGCGTATTTAAGACCAAGATCCGCATGGCCTTCAGCGGCAATCAGATCTTGATTTAAAAGGGATGCCCAGACACGCATAACATGATAATAAGCCTTCTCCCAAGCCCTTGCCGTGTCCAGATGCCCGGACAGGATTTGAAACATCTCTTCAGCTTTTACCGTATCCCTGGAGCTTAAGGCGGCTGCAATGGCATGGCCCTTAAGAAAGAACCTGAAGGCGGGGATGCCGGTCTCTTCGGCAATAGCCAATCCCTGTTCTGCTGATTCCAGGCATTGTTGCAAACAGCATGCCTTCCAGTAAAAAAAAGCTTCCAGGTCCTTTTGCATAACTTTTAGCAAGGGGGGAATGTCAGGCTCACAGGCAAGCCTGCCAAAGCTTTCCAGCAATGCCCTTACTTCCTGAAACCGGCCCTGCGACAGCCGGCAGAAAACAAGGGGAAGGTATGCCTGGACCTTGATCCTGCTGTAAGTGTTTTCTTCCGCCAATACCTGACAGCGGCTTAATAATTCTTCAAAGCGGGGATGATCAGGTTGTCTTAAGCCCATAACCGTAATCATGCTGGCGGTTACCCTGGCCTCGATATCCGGCGAGGGAAACTCGGGAAGCGTTTTAAGAAGATCCTCCAGTTCCGGAAGCCAGTCATCCAAAGGCTTAAAGCTGGCGAAAACCAAAAGATAGGTATCAACTATACCCGACCATGCCATCAGCGCTCTTGCCTGCTCCCTGTTTTTTTTAAAGCCATGGAAGGCGGAAATGAATTGCCGCTGTGCCGGCAAAGGCGATCCAGGAGCCCTGCACACCGCAGACCAGTATGTGAGCCACGGGTCTTTTTTTAATATATGCTCCGGAAGCAATTTAAGCCATTGCTCCAAGGTTTGATACCGGTTTTCAGCCGTCAGAACCGGGGCCGTCTTAAGGAGTATCCGGACTATGTCCGCCCATGCACAAGACTCCAGCAGCAGGGACAATGCGTCCTCGAACAGGCTTTGTTTTTCAAGGATTTCCGCGGCTTTGGCCCGCAGGGCGCAAAGTTCTTTTTCCGGGGTTTCCGAGTAGAGGCGGTTAAGGAGACATCTCCGGAATAAGGGGTGATACTGATACACAGCCTCTATCCCGGGCTTTCTGCTTATAAACAGATTCTCCTCAAGCAGCCCTTTCAAAATCTTTTCGGCCGTGTCAATACCGGTCATGCGTTTTGCTGAATCCGCGGTTATTTTCGGAAGCAGGGCAGTCTGATACAAAAACAGCCGCCGGGTTTGATTCGCCCTGTCTATGATCTCGCTGGCAAAATAGTCAAAGATATCCTCCTGGCTTGCAAGCTCCCAGTGCTTCTTTTCCGGGTAATCTTTATTATGACCGTCAAGCAAAAGTATAAGGCCTGCTGCCCAGCCGTCTGTATAGCTCCGGAGTTCTTTTGCAGTCTCACGGGAAAAAGCCATTCCTGTCCGGGTCTGTATTAACCGATGGCATTCGTCTGTATTCAAGCGCAGATCGTTCCAGTCCAGGCAGGCCATTTTGCTGTTTGCCCTGAATCTGGTCACGCCGGGCGGCGGCTTTGTTCTGCTGATGACAATCATCTTTATTCCAGAGGGTATTCTGTTCAGGCCGGCGTGCAAAATGTCCCGGAAATAAAGCTCTTCGTAAACCTCCTGATAGTCGTCAAAGACGACCAGGCCGCCTTTCGGGATACATCTGAACAATGATTCGAAATACCTTTGGGAGAATAAAAAAAGGCTGTTCAGATTATCAGGCGTAAAAACAGGCAATAATTCTGCACCCTGTTTAACCATAAAGCCAAGTGCCATGCTGAGATAATGGAAAAAAGTTGCAGGGTCGCGTTCTTTATGGTCCATTTGATACCACAGGTAAGGGACTTCCAGCCGGTCAAGATAACTGGAGACAAGCGAGGTTTTTCCCGATCCCGGCGGGCCTGAAATCCATAATAGCGGCATGTCCGAACACTTATCCATCTCTGCAAAAAGCCTTGGCCGGGCTGCAAGTGTCTTATAAGCCGGTTTGGTAATTTTGGCAGGTTTTTGTTGGAAAGCGCTCATGGCATGGAGCTGACTACAGGCTAATAAATTGCTGATCCCCCTTTGCTAAAGCCCGGAAAGACACTGTTTGCGCAAAGGAACGGGAAAGTAAAGCCGACTGTTTTAATATCAAAATATTTAACAAAAATAGTGTTGTCTGTCAAATTTGAAAAGCCGGTAAGAAGTCTTTCACTTTGCAGATCCTTTCAAACATGTTTAAACAGCCTTCCAAGCTGTTTGTCGGGAATTCGTTTACGGTATTTGTAAAATATAATTCTCCGGGCTATTATCGCGGCCATGCCCGAAGGTGAATCCCAACACTATCAATGATTTTCTGGGCTTTTCAGTATCGAACCACCCGCCCTGCCACTTCACGGAAAGGACCCCCATGCCAATCGACAAAATCGCCTGCTGCGTCGACTTTTCGGAAAACGCCAACATCGCCTTTGATGCGGCCGTGGAGATGGCCGATAAATTCAGCGCCCGCCTTTGCATCCTCCACGTGGTGCCGCCGGAGGTGAATCCCATCATGGCGGATTCCATCCTCAAGTCCCAGTCCGAAGATCAGGCATCCCTGATTCTTAAGATCGAAACCCGTATGCAGGAGGAATACGGCGTCCGGGTGGGCGAAAACAGGGATTATGAACTGGTGGTCCTGGACGGCCACGTGTCCACCGAAATCCTCCGGTACCTGTCCGAAAACGAGATCGACCTGGTGGTGGTGGGGGCCTTCGGCCTGACCGGCATGGGTCTCGTGGTGTTCGGCAGCGTGGCCAAGCGGATCTCCCACAAGGCCCCCTGTTCCGTGATGATCGTGCGAAGCGGAGAGAAACCGGCGTCCTGACCCCCGCCGGTCATTTGATGTAGCCCGCCCGCTCCAGATAGAGGAGCACCTCCTGGGCAGACTCGTCCGGGGTCATGTCGGTGGTGTCGATGAAGACCTCGGGCCCGGGCGGCGGTTCGTAGGGGTCGTTGATCCCGGTGAACCCCTGGATGAGGCCGGCCCGGGCCTTGGCGTACAGTCCTTTCCGATCCCTGCCTTCGCATACCGTCAGCGGGGTGGCCACATGGACCTCCACGAACCCCCCATAGGTCTCGATCAGATTCCGGATCTCGTCCCGGGTCCGGCCATAGGGCGCGATGGGCGCGCAGATGGCGATGCCCCGGTTTTTGGTGATCTCGCTGGCCACGAACCCGATCCGCTGGACATTGATGTTCCGGTGTTCCTTCGTAAACCCCAGTTCGCTGGACAGATTGCGCCGGACGATGTCGCCGTCCAGGAGCGTGACCGGCCGCCCGCCCATTTCCAGGAGCCGGGCGTAAAGAATCCGGGCGATGGTCGATTTGCCGGCGCCGGACAATCCCGTGCAAAAGACCGTAAAGCCCTGCCGGTGGCGGGGGGGATAGGCCCGCTGGAGCACGTCGATGACCTCCGGAAAGGTAAACCAGTCCGGAACCCGCTTGCCGGTCCGGATCCGCTGATGGAATTCGTCGTTGGAGATGGCGTGGACCGTGTCCTCCGGGGCCACTTCGTCCGCCGGCATGTAGTCGTCCGCCTCCTTCACATAGACCATTTCTTCGAAAGACACGATGCCGATGCCCAGTTCGTCGCTGTGGGCGGTCAGGGCTTCCTTCGCCCCGTTCTGATCGTAAAAGACCTGTTCGCCCGGCGATGTCCCCGGGCTGGCGTGGTGGCGTCCGACGATGAAGTGGGAACACCCGTAGTTTTTCCGGATGATGGCGTGGAGCAGCGCCTCCCGGGGGCCGGCCAGCCGCATGGTGAACGGCAAAAGGCTCAGGAGCATCATATTGGGCGGGTATTTGTGGCTGATGGCCAGGTAGCTCCGGGTCCGGGTGTAGGCGTCGATGTCCCCGGTCTTGACCCGGCCCACCACCGGGTGGAGCAGCAGGTTGGCTTTGGCCTCGGCCATGGCCCGGAGGGTCATCTCGAACTGGGCCCGGTGAATGGGGTTTCGGGTATGGAAGCCGACCACCCGCCGCCACCCCAGCTTGGCGTAGAGGCGGCGGAGTTCCCGGGGGGTGTGCCGGAGCCGCCGGAAGGCGAAATGGAGCGGGTACTGGACCCCTTCCACCGCGCCGCCGACGTAATGGGTGGATTCCGACTTGAACAGACGGTCCACGCCGGGGTGGTCCTTGTCCCGGGCGCCGTAGACGGCGTCCGCCTCCCGGTTTTTGTCGATTTCCCAGACGTCGTCCACGGTCAGAACGGCCACCATGAACCCTTCGGAATCCCGAAGGGCCGTTTGCTGTCCCGGCTTTAGCCGCTCCGCCTCGGATCCGGTGATGTCAAGGCAGATGGGGAGCGGCCACAGGACCCCGCCGGGGAGCCGCATCCCATCCAGAACCGAGTCGTAGGTCTTCCGGTTCATAAATCCCCGAAGCGGCGAATACGCCCCGTTCATCAGGAGTTCCAGATCGGAAAGCCGGCGGCTGGACAGGCTGATGCTGGGCATGTCCATGGCCAGTTCCCGGAGTTCCCCGACCCGGTCCGGATCGGCCAGAAGTTCCACCAGGTCGCCCCCGTGGGGGGCGACGCGATACGCGTCGCTCATGTCGCCATTCCTTGATTTTTATAGGGTTGGAAAACGGTTTATGCGGTTTTAAGGGCCGAGATGACCTGCTCTTGCTGATCGGCCCCGAGATACGGGTGCATGGGGATGCTGAAGATCCGGTCGGCGGTCTCTTCGCTGACGGGAAAATCGCCCCGTTGGTAAAGGAGATCCGCGAAGGCGGTCTGGAGGTGGAGCGGTTTCGGGTAGTAGATGGCCGTGGGGATGGACGCTTTTTTGAGGGCGGCCTGGAGCGCCGTCCGGTGGTCGGAATCCTTGGCCAGGATGGAATACTGGGCCCAGACGGAGGCGTACGCGTCCGGCACGGCGGGGGCGACCAGGTTCGGGATGTCCGCGAGTCCGTCGGCGTATCGCCGGGCCGCCGCCTGGCGGCGCTGGATTTCATCGTCGAAGACCTCGATCTTAGCCAGGAGGATCGATGCCTGGAGCGTGTCGAGGCGGCCGTTGATGCCGATCCGGATGTTGTCGTATTTGTCGGACCCCTGGCCGTGGATCCGGATGGAGCGCATTTTATCCGCCAGTTCGGCGTTGGCGGTCAGGACGGCCCCGCCGTCGCCGTAACATCCCAGCGGCTTGGCGGGAAAAAACGACGTGCAGGCGACCTCCGCCAGGGACCCGGCCCGGCGGCCTTTGTAGTCGGCGCCGAAGGATTGGGCCGCATCCTCGATGACGCACAGGCCGTGCTTTCGGGCGACCGCGTCGATGGCGTCGTAGTCGGCCGGCAGCCCGAAGAGATCGACGGCGATGATCGCTTTGGGCGTCAGCTCCGGCCGCTCTTTTTTTAGGGCGCCCACCGCGCCGTCGATTTTCCGGGGATCGATGTTGTAGGTAATCGGGTCGATGTCGGCGAATACCGGCGTCGCGCCCAGGAACCCGATGACCTCCGCCGTGGCGATGAAGGTGAAGGGGGTGGTGACGACGGCGTCGCCCGGGCCGATATCGTAGGCCATGAGGGACATGAGCAGGGCGTCCGTTCCGGATGCGCAGGCGATGGCCTCCCGGACGCCCGAAAACCCGGCGAGTTGGGCCTCCAGTTCGGCCACTTCCGGTCCCATGATATATTTTCCGTGATCCAGCACCGTCCGGATGCGGGTTTCGATGGTGTCCCGGATGCGCGCCTGCTGGGCGGCAAGATCGATAAACTGCATTCAGTCTCCTTTTTCCTGTGACGTATGGCGGCCGGGTCGCCCTTCGGGGCTACCGGCGTCCGCTGAGTTTGATGATCAGTTCGTTTTTTCCCACAACCCCCAGTTCCCGTCTGGCGATGTTTTCAATGTAGGCCGGGTCGGTCTTGAGCCGCTCGATGGAGCGGTAGAGGGTGAGGTTTTCCCGCATCAGCCGGCCGTTTTTTTCCACGAGCCGGTCCCGGTTTTTCTCCAGCATGTTCAGATCGGCCAGCCCCTTGTCGCCGAAGAGAATCAGCAGCAGCAATACGAACAGCGCGATGACGGCGAAGGTCAGCAACAGATTTTGTTTCGGCATCAGTCCGTTCCCGTTTTTTTGCGGATGATGGCGGCCACCGTTTCGAGTTCCGGCGATTTCAGGATCCTCGCCATCAGCGCGTAACTCAGACACCCCGCGGCGATGGCCCCGCCGATCTGAACGCCCTGGGCCAAAAAACCGTTCCCGTTCACCGGCGGCAACCGAAAAGCGACGCCCCAGACGATGGCCCCCATTATGGCAGAACAGATCAGGGATGTGCAAGCGGATTTGGCGCTTTGCGACCACCCGGCGCCGTTCAGCCGTTCCCGCAGCCGGCGGATCAGCAGAAGGAGGTTGATCATGGAGGCCAGGGAGGTGGCCAAAGCCAGGCCCGCGTGTTTCATGGGGCCCATGAGGAGCATGCCCAGGAGAATGTTGGCGATGATGGAGAGGGTGGCCATCTGGACCGGGGTGCGGGTGTCCTCCAGGGCATAGAAGGTGGCGACCACGATCCGGACGGCTGAAAAGGCCCACAATCCGATGCTGTAATAAAGGAGGGCATCCGCCGTCAGGGCCGTGGTCTGCATGCCGAAGGCGCCCCGTTTGAACAGCAGGGCCACGATGGGCTCCCGCAAAACGATCAACCCGACCATGGACGGGAGGGTGATGAACAGGATGAGGTTGATGGCCTGGCCGAAGGTGCGGTGAAGCCCCGCCATGTTCCGGGCGGCGGCCTGACGGGAGAGGCTGGGGAGCACGGCCGTGGCCAGGGCGATGGCGAAAATCCCCAGCGGAAACTGGACCAGCCGG
>CAZZBE010000114.1:0-13849 GCA_964652715.1 uncultured Desulfobacteraceae bacterium | reverse complement strand
GTTGACGCCCCCGGCGAGCAAATCCTGCCCCCTTCCGTCCGTCGCCTGGCGTCGGACAAAGGGATCGATCCCGGCAAAGTCAAAGGAACCGGCCCCGGCGGACGCGTCACCAAGGGCGACGTGATCGCCTCTCTGGAAAAAGAATCGACGCCCAAAGAAAAAGATGTGGCGGAAAAGACGGAGAAGGCGGAGAAGAAAGAAACGCCCCAACGGTCGGGGGCCGAGCCGGAAGAAAAGACCGAACGAAAGCCCATGAGTCCCATCCGGAAGCGGATCGCGTCCCGCCTCCTGGAAGCCCGGAACAACACGGCCATGCTCACCACGTTCAACGATGTGGACATGAGCCAGGTGATGGCCATCCGTTCCCGCTATAAAGAAGATTTCAAGAAAAAGCACGACATCTCCCTGGGCATGATGTCGTTTTTCGTCAAAGCCTCGGTGGAAGCCCTCAAGGAATTCCCCGCCATCAACGCGTATATCGAGGACGGCGACATTCTTTACCACCATTACTACCACGTGGGGATGGCGATCGGATCGGAAAAGGGTCTGGTGGTGCCGGTGATTCGGCACGCCGACCGGCTCTCCTTCGCCGGGATCGAAAAGGCCGTCATCGATTATGTGAACAAGATCAAGAGCAACAAGCTGGAACTCTCCGACATGGAGGGGGGCACCTTCACTATCACCAACGGCGGGGTTTTCGGCTCTTTGCTCAGCACCCCCATCCTCAACACGCCCCAGAGCGGCATTCTGGGGATGCACCGCATCGAAAAACGGCCGGTGGCGATCGACGACGAGATCGTGATCCGGCCCATGATGTACCTGGCCCTGAGCTACGACCACCGCATCGTGGACGGCCGGGACGCCGTCACCTTCCTCCGCCGCATCAAGGAATGCGTCGAAAACCCCGAACGGATTCTGTTGGAGATGTAACCATGGCGAAAAAAGAGACCTCCTACGACCTGATCATCATCGGCGGCGGACCCGGCGGATACGTGGCGGCGGTCCGGGCGTCGCAGTTGGGCATGAAGACCGCCTGCATCGAACGCTACCCGCGCCTGGGGGGCGTCTGCCTCAACGTGGGCTGCATTCCCAGCAAGGCGCTGCTCGATTCCAGCGAATATTTCCATCTGGCCAAAACGCGCTTCAAGGAACACGGCATCGTCGCCGGCGAGGTGAAACTCGACCTGAAAACGATGATGGCCAGAAAAGAAAAAGTGGTAAAGGACCTTACCGACAACGTCCGGAAGCTGCTGGAGGGCAACAAGGTGGACATCCTCCACGGCCGCGCCAAACTGGCCGGCGAGGACACGGTGGAACTGGCGGGCGAGGACGGCGCGCGGACGCTGACCGCCAAACACATCCTGCTGGCCGCCGGCAGCGAACCGGTTTCCCCGCCCGGTCTCGATTTCGACGGCGAGCGGATCGTCAGTTCCACCGAAGCCCTGGCCTTCGACGCCGTGCCCAAGCATCTCGGCGTGGTCGGCGGCGGCTACATCGGCCTGGAACTGGGATCGGTCTGGCGTCGACTCGGTTCGGAGGTGACGGTGATCGAAATGCTGCCCGCCATCACGCCGACCCTGGACGGGCAGGTGGCCCGAACCCTGAAGCGAATCCTGGACAAACAGGGCCTTAACTTCCGGATGAAGACGAAAGTGACCGGGGCCGAGGTTGACGACAAGGGGGTGAACCTGTCCCTGGATGCCGACGGCAAGGAAGACAGCCTTCAATGCGACCGGCTGCTGGTGGCGGTGGGCCGTCGGCCCCGCACAAAGGATCTGGGCCTCGACGCGGTCGGCGTGAAAACCGAGGACCGGTCGGGCCACATTCCGGTGGACGAACAATACCGTACAAACGTCCCATCCATCTACGCCGTCGGCGATCTCATCCCCGGACCCATGCTGGCCCACAAGGCGTCCTTCGAAGGCATCGCCGCGGTGGAGTGCATGGCCGGGATGCCGGGGGAGGTCAACTACGACGCCATCCCCGCCGTGGTCTACACCTGGCCGGAGGTGGCCAGCGTCGGCCTCACCGAAGAACAGGTCAAGGACCGGGAGATTCCCTACTGCGTGGGGTCGTACCCATTCTCCGGGGCCGGGCGGGCCCGGTGCATGGGTGAAACGGACGGTTTCGTGAAACTCATCGTCCAGTCTGAAACCGACCGCATCCTGGGCGCCCACATCATCGGCCCCCGGGCCGCCGACATGATCGCCGAATGCGTGCTGGCCATGGAGTTCGGAGCCAGCTCCGAGGACATCGCCCGAACGGTGCATGGCCACCCGACCTTCGCCGAAGCGCTTCAGGAGGCGGCCATGGGAGCGCGGGAGTGTTCGATTTATGCATCTTGAAAAATCCTAACCCTGGTTTACCCTATGATCTCGGAATTCATGAGCAAAGCGCGTGCGAACCTGGATGCTGCCCAACTCTGCTTTGAAAGCGGCCTTCACGACGCGTCGACAAACCGTGCTTACTACGCGGCATTTCAAGCCGCAGTGGCTGCGTTGGCGCAGAGAGGGGTCGAAAAGGATGTTCTGGGACATGAATGGGTTCAGGCTGAATTCAACGGAAAACTGATCAAACGGGCAAAAGTGTTTCCGGGAAAATTCAAATCGTATCTTCCCGATATGCAGGCTCTTCGCGACATTGCCGATTATGATTCAAACGAGGTTTCCAAAAGAATGGCATCAAACCAGTTGCGCAAAGCATTTGAAATGGTCCGTTTGGTCGAAGAGGATCTGGAAAAATGATAAATTTTAAGCAGGAAGAATTAATCGACGGGTTGCTGCGGGAAATCAGAGAGCACTACCCGGAAGTCGAGCTGATCAAGGTGATGGAAAGCGCCGAAAATCCATCCACCTTATGGATCAGGGTTACCGCCCCTGACGACGAGGAAAGGGAAATCGAAATGCGGGAGTTCGCATCCGATAAAGTAGCAGATATACTTTTAGACTACGGCTATCACATGCTGGTGATGCCAACGAGACGATTAGAAGAAGCCATATAAACCGCGGATAAAAGGGAGGAACCATATATGCCGGAAAGCAAGATATTCGATCTGATCATCGTGGGCGGCGGGCCGGGCGGCCTTACCGCCGGGATTTATGCCATGCGCGCCGCGCTGGATACCGTGCTGGTGGAAAAAGGCGTGCCCGGCGGGCAGGTCACCATGTCCGCCGAAGTGGAAAATTACCCCGGATTCGAACTCATCGGCGGGGCCGAGCTGTCCCAGAAATTCGCCCAGCACGCCCAGGCCTATGGACTGGAAATCCTGTCCAAAGAGGTCGCCTCCATCGAGCCGGGATTGGAGCGCCACGCCGTCCACCTTGACAACGGCGAGACCCTCCAGGGCCATGCCGTAATCCTCGGCACCGGCGGCAATCCCCGGAAACTGGAGATCCCCGGCGAAGAGGACAATTACGGCAAGGGCGTCTCCTACTGCGCCGTCTGCGACGGCTTCTTTTTCCGGAACAAGACGGTTGTCGTGATCGGCGGCGGCGACACCGCCGCCGAAGAGGCGCTCTATCTGGCCAAGCTGGCGGAAAAAGTCTATCTCGTCCATCGCCGGGACGAATTGCGGGCCAGCTCCATTTTGACCAAGCGGGTGATGGACGAGTGCAAAATCGAGATCCTGTGGAACTCCGTCGTCACCGCCATCAAGGCCGACGATGGCGCTGTCCGCGCGGTCGACCTTCGGGATGTCAACACGGATGAAACGCGGGAACTGGCCGCCGACGGCGCCTTCATTTTCGTCGGATTCCTCCCCAATACCGGCATCGTGCCCCGGGGGATCAAACTGAGCGCCACCGGCTATGTCGTCACCGATGACCGGTGCCGGACCGCCATTCCCGGCATCTACGCCATCGGCGATCTCCGGGACAAATACGCCCGCCAGATCGTCGTATCGGCGGGCGACGGCGCCACCGCCGCCCTGGCGGCGGCCCATTACGTGGAGTCGAAAAAGGCCTCGGACGCCTGTAAGCTCGACGAGTAAAACGAAGCGGGCATCCATTCTCGCCTGCGCCATCTGAACAGGATGCCCGCTTTTTTCTTTATTTCCCCGCCTTTTCCCGAGACGTCGAGAAATAATAGATCGCCCCCGCCGTCACGATGGAGGGGATCGACCCGCCCAACGGATAATCCGCCCGCACGCACCACTGGAACACCACGAATCCCGCGGCCCAGGAGATCAGGGCCACGGGGTTGCAGCCTTTGATGTACCAGTAGGCGCCGCCTTCCTCGTAGATGGCATTGACATCCAGCCGCCGCCAGCGGACGAGGAAATAATCGGTGAGCACCACGCCGTAGAGCGGCACGAACATGGCGCCGATGAGCAGGAGGAAGTTTTCGTACTGCTCCATGGGAAAGACCAGGGCCACGGCGATGGAGAGCAGGCCGGCGATCCACATCAGGGTCCTGGCGCCGATCCGCCGGGAGATGTTGAGCATGGAGCAGGTGGCGGAGTAGACATCCGGAAAGTCGGAGGTGATGGTTGAAAAGACCACCATGATCAATGCGGGAACCGCCATGCCGATGCGGCCCATGGTCGTCAGAATCAGCATGCCCGGATCGGTCTGGCCGGTCACCAGCGTGGCCAGCAGTCCCAGCAGGTACATCCACGACGACACGATGAAATAGCCCCACCAGGTGTTCCAGAAGGCCGATGACGATTTTTTGGCGAACCGGGAATAATCGGAGACCAGCGGCATCCAGGAGATGGGCATGGCGATGACCAGGTCCAGCCCGATCATGAAGGACATGCCGCCCTTCGGCGCCATGGAAACGCCCTTTCCGAACTCCTCGACGGAGACAAACGTCATCATCAGGATGACCAGCAACAGACCGATCACGGCGCAGGTCTGCATCACCTTCCAGAATGTCCGACCCGTAAAGAGGGCCCAGAAAAGGGTGCCCATGCCGATGAGCACGATCCAGAATTCGTCGGCCGCCATCAGTCCGCCCGCCGACTGGCCCAGCGCGGCCCCGGCCCGTCCGCCGATGATCAGCATGATGGAGGCCCACCCGATCAACTGAATGACGTTGAGAGCCGCCGCCAGGTTGGAGCCCCGAATGCCGAAGGCCGGCCGCACGGAGACCATGGACATGATCCCGTGCTCCGATCCCATCGCCCCGCCCAGGGCCATGAAGGTGTTGCCCACCAGGTGGCCGAGGATAATGGCCCAGAAGCCGGCCCAAAAGCCCATAGGCGCCAGAAACCCTCCGGCCCAGATCTCGGCCAGGGAGATGCCCACCCCGGCCCAAAGCAGAAAATAGTCGAATCCGCCCAGGTTCCTTTCGGACGGGCGCGTCGGTTGAATGTCCATGGTGTGCGGTCCTTTCTCTCATTGCGGGACCCAGACCAGGTTCAAAGGGCGTGATCTCAGGCCCGCAACCCGCAGGCCACCCCCGTCTTACGATTCAACTCTCCAATTTTCGTACAAAAATTTTATGGGATTGTCAAACGTATATTTCATCGCTGATCTGTTTTGCGAATATACAATTTACAACCGCCGGAGCCCGCATTGGGGCTGTGTTGTAAAAGGGGCGATTACGGCTCTTTATGCGGGAGGCGAGGAGGAAACGTCCCAGGGAGGAGATCGGTTTTCTGCGAAAAGTCGGCAGCTGATTCACAGCATTTTTAATGGACGGGCCCGTCTTTTCGGGGGCGGGCCTTTTGTACGGGATCATCCGTGCCGACGCAAACGGCAAAACGCGCGGGTATGCTTGGGTTCCACCATCAGGGAGGCAGGCCTTTAAAATATGTCTTGACAACTTTACCAATCAATGCGATGCTCCCTCCAAAAAGCGATCAGACGGACGATAGCGAATGTAGAAAACCGATGCTGAACACCCAATCCCCCATCCCCTTATATCACCAACTGGCCGACATTCTGATGGCCCGGATCCGTTCCGGCGAATATCCCGCCGGCGACCGCATTCCGGCGGAGCTGAAGCTGGCCGAAAGCTACAACATCGGCCGGCCCACGGTCCGGCAGGCCATCGAGCTGCTGGTGAGCAAGGGCATTTTAGAGCGCCGCCGGGGCTCGGGCACCTTTGTCCGGGAGCGGAAGGCGGAGGTGGATCTTTTTTCCCTGGACGGCACGTCGTCGTCCTTCCGGAAAAAGGGGCTGGCGGTGACCCGGCGGATGCTCAAAAAGATCCGGCTTAAAACGGTCCGGGGGGAGGCGGAAAACCCCTTCAACGGCGGCCGGGCCTATTTCTTCTCCCGGTTGACGAAGGTCGAAAACGAACCGGTGCTCATCGAGGATCTCTACCTTCACCCGGATCTTTTCCCCGGCATCGACGAAGTGGACCTGGCGGACCGGTCCCTGTCGGAGATCGCCGAGGAGCGGTACTACCTGAAACCCACAAGCGGCCGGCAGACCTTTCGGATCGGGTACGCCGACGACGGCAGGGCCGGCGATCTGGGCGTCTCCCGGTCCACGCCCATTCTGATCGTCAACCGATATTTACACTTCACCCAGGCGGAAAACGCGGTCTGTTCGGCTCTCTACTGCCGGACCGACCGGTATGTTTTCAGCCAGACCCTCGGAGGCGCAAGCCATGGATAACAGAGGCTATTATGCGGGATTCGGCGGGGCTTTCCTGCCGGAGATCCTGGTGGCCACGTTCGACGAACTGGAACGGACGTTCCGGGAGGCCCGGAACGACCCCGCGTTCTGGCGGGAATACGAAGAGGTCATGTCCACCTATTCCTGCCGTCCCACGCCGCTGACCTGCGCCGGCAACCTGACCCGGCATTTCGGCGGGGCCCGCATCTACATCAAGCGGGAGGACCTCAATCACACCGGGGCCCACAAGGCCAACAACGTCATGGGGCAGGGGCTCCTCGTCCAGCGGATGGGCAAAAAACGGGTCATCGCCGAAACCGGCGCCGGGCAGCACGGCGTGGCCACGGCCACCATGGCGGCCCGGTTCGGGTTCGACTGCACCATTTATATGGGCGAGGTGGACGTGGAGCGGCAGCGTCCCAACGTCTTCTGGATGGAACGGCTCGGCGCCGAGGTGGCGCCGGTGAAAGACGGGACCCGCATCCTCAAGGACGCCATCAACGAGGCCTTCCGGGACTGGGTCTCCAACATGGACACCACCCACTACGTGCTGGGCACCGCCTGCGGGCCCCATCCGTTTCCCGAAATGGTCTCCTATTTCCAGTCCATCATCGGCCTGGAGGCGAGGGAGCAGATCCTCAAGGCCGAAGGCAAGCTGCCGGCCCGGGTTTACGCCTGCGTGGGCGGCGGCTCCAACGCCATGGGCCTTTTCACCGGATTTCTCAAGGACCCGGTGGAACTCGTCGGCGTGGAAGCCGGCGGCAGGGGGCTCGAGTCCAAACAGCACGCCTCCCGCCTCTGTTCCGGCGACGCCGGCATCGGCATCGCCCAGGGGTACAAAACCTATTTTCTCCAGAACGGCGACGGCCAGATGCAGGAGACCCACAGCATCGCCGCCGGCCTCGACTACGTGGGCGTCTCGCCCATCCTGTCGAGCCTCAAGGAGGCCGGCAAGGCCCGTTTCGAGGCGGCCACCGACGACGAGGTGGTGGAAGCCATGTCCCTGACCATCAAAAAGGAAGGGGTCATCCCGGCCCTGGAGTCGGCCCACGCCTTTGTCCAGGCCTTCAAGGAGGCGCCGGATCTGCCCAAAGACGCCAGCATCATCATCAACCAGTCCGGCCGGGGCGACAAGGACATCTTCACGGTGGCCGACGCCTTCAACGATCCGCGCTGGCAGGACTTCATCATCCGAAAGGCAAAGGGATATCATGCTTGAGACCTATCTTCGCGACCGGCGGAAAGAAAAGGACATCCTCCTGATGACCCACATCGTCCTTGGATATCCGTCCTTCGACGATTCATTGCGGATGGTGGAGGCCATGGTGAAGGCCGGCGTCGATCTCATGGAACTTCAGATCCCCTTTTCCGAACCCATCGCCGACGGCCCGGTGATCCTGGCGGCCAACCAGAAAGCCCTGGAGACCGGGGCGACGGTGGCCGACTGCATGACCCTGGCGAAGACGGCCTCGGAGCGTTTCGACATCCCGTTTCTCTTCATGACCTATTACAACATCCTGTTCCGATACGGCGTGTCCCGGTTCGCCGAGGACATGGCCCGCCGCGGGATGCGGGGGGCCATCGTGCCGGATTTGCCCCCCGAAGAAGCCGGCGACTACCTGGACGCCATGTACGGCCAGAACCTGTCGCCGATTTTTATCTACTCGCCGACAACGTCTCCGGAGCGGATGAAATATCTTTCCGGCTTCGGAAAGGGGTTCATCTATTGCGTGGCCCGCAAAGGCGTCACCGGCGCGGAAACGCGGTTCTCCAATGAACTCGAAGACTATCTCGCCCGATGTCGGCGGGCGACGGATCTGCCCCTGGCGGTGGGCTTCGGCGTCAAATCCAAGACCGACGTGGACTTTTTGAAAGGCAAGGCGGATATCGCCGTGGTGGGGTCCCAGACGATTCGGTTGATGGAGGAGGAGGGGGTCGGGGCGGTGGAAGAGTTTATTCGGGGGCTGACCGCAGATAATCGTGATAAATCGGATGAACCATGATGATCCGATGCCATCCGCGCCATCATAACCATCATGATTATCAGCGGTTCTGACAATAAGAAAAGGAGACAAGCATGAAACGATTACAGATGACACTGGCGATGGCGATCATTCTTTCCATGGCCCTGACCACTCACGCCGCCGACAAAATCAAAATCGGCTACATGGCCACCCTGTCCGGCCCGGCCGCCAGTCTGGGCATCGACATTCTCGATGGATTCAAACTGGGCATGAAGCACAAGGGCGACAAGCTGGGCGGGCTGCCGGTGGATCTGGTGGTGGGAGACGATCAGCTCAAGCCGGGGGTCGGGGTTCAGGTGGCCATGCGGATGATCGAGAAGGAGAAGATCGACATCATGACCGGCATCGTCTTCTCCAACGTGATGATGGCCGTGGCCAGGCCGGTGACGGACGCGGGCGTGTTTCTCGTCAGCGGCAACGCCGGGCCGTCGCCCCTGGCGGGCGGGCAGTGCCTGGAGAACTTTTTCGCGGTCTCCTGGCAGAACGACCAGACCCACGAGGCCATGGGCGAATATCTCCAGGACCAGGGCGTGAAGAACCTCTACCTCATGGCCCCCAACTACCGGGCCGGCAAGGACGGGCTGGCCGGGGTCCAGCGGTATTTCAAGGGAGAGATCGTGGACGAGGTCTACACCAAGATCAACCAGCCCGATTACGCGGCGGAGCTGGCCCAGCTCCGGGCCGCGGAGCCGGACGGCGTCTTCGTCTTCTATCCCGGCGGCATGGGGATCAATTTCGTCAAGCAATACGCCCAGGCCGGATTGAAGGAAGAAATCCCGCTCTACACCACCGCCTTCACCACGGCCCAGATGGTGTTGCCGGCCATGGGCGACGCGGCCTTGGGGCTGCTCAATTCCAGCTTCTGGAGTCCGGACCTGGACAACCCGGTCAACAAAAAATTCGTGGCGGACTTCAAGGCCGATTACGACCGCATCCCGTCGCTCTTCGCGGCCCAGGGGTATGACGCGGCCCTGCTCATCGACAGCGCCGTCGCGGCGGTGGATGGCGATTTGAACGACAAGGACGCCATACGGGCCGCCTTTCGTGCCGCCGATTTCGACTCGGTCCGGGGGGCCTTCAAGTTCAATCACAACCATTTTCCCGTTCAGAATTTCTATATCCGGAAGGTGGTGAAGAACGATGCGGGCGAATTGACCACGGAACTGGTGGGGACGGCGTTCGAGGATCATGCGGATGCGTATGCGGGGGAGTGTGGGATGAAATGGTAATGGCAATCGCGACCCTCCGCCGCGAGGGGATGAATCCCCTCGCTATTTTGCGATGTCCCTACAGGACATATTTCAGTCTTTCCAGTCCCGTAGGGACGACACAAAATAGCGTGGGAGTTCACTCCCGCGCGGGGGAGGCGGAGTCGATATGCCATTTGCCAAAATGGTGAATGCCCTGACGTTATGAACACCTCTCTCCTCATCGTCCAGACCCTCAACGGCGTCCAACTGGGCATGATGCTCTTTCTCATGTCCGCCGGGCTGACCCTGGTTTTCGGGATCATGAACCTGATCAATCTGGCCCATGGGTCGCTTTACATGCTGGGGGCCTATTTCGCGGCGACGTTTCAGAAGATGACCGGGTCGTTTCTGTTGGGCGTGGCCCTGGCGCTGCCGGCGGTGGTGCTGGTGGGCATCCTCATCGAGGTGGTCGTGCTGCGGCGACTCTACGACCACGACCATCTGGACCAGGTGCTGGCGACCTTCGCCATGATCCTGTTTTTCAACGAGCTGGTCCGCATCGTCTGGGGCCCCCAGGCCTATTTCATGGCGCTGCCCGAGGCCCTGGGCGGAACGGTGGAGCTGCTTCCGGGGATCCGGTACCCGGCCTACCGGCTGGCCATCGTGGCGGCGGGGGGCGTGGTGGCGATGGGGCTTTGGTATTTCATCATGCGGACCCGGATCGGGATGCTCATCCGGGCCGGGGCCGCCAACCGGGAGATGGTGGGGGCCCTGGGGGTCAACATTCGGCTGCTTTTCACTTTGGTTTTCGGCCTGGGGGCGGGGCTGGCCGGTTTCGCGGGGATGATGGCGGGCCCAATCCTGTCGGTGGAGACCGGCATGGGGGAATCGATTCTCATCCTTACCCTGGTGGTCATTATCATCGGCGGCATCGGATCGGTGCGCGGGGCCTTTGTCGCGGCGATCCTTATCGGGATCACCGACACGGTGGGCCGGGTGACGCTGCCGCCGGCCCTGGCCTCCATGTCCATCTACATCCTCATGGCGGCGGTCCTGTTCTGGCGGCCCCAGGGGCTGTTTCCGGCCGCGACATGAAAGGGGATTTCAGGTTCGGGAAGCGGCACGGCGCGTTTCTTTTCGCGGTGCTGCTTCTGGCGGCGATTCCCTTTATGGGGGAACCCTTTTACGTCCGGCTCGCCAGCCGGATTCTCATCTACGGGCTGTGCGCCCTGAGTCTCGACCTGATTCTGGGGTACGGCGGGATGGTCAGCCTCGGCCACGCGGCCTTTCTCGGGGTGGGCGCGTACACGACGGGCATCCTGTTTCACAACGGCGTCCAGAGCGCCTGGATCGTCTGGCCGGCGGCGGTGGGGATGTCGGCGGCCGCCGCCCTGGTGATCGGGGCCGTTTCACTTCGGACGGCGGGGGTCTATTTCATCATGATCACCCTGGCCTTCGCCCAGATGATTTTCTATTTCTGCGCGGGTCTGGAGGCCTACGGCGGGGACGACGGCATGGCCATGTGGTCCCGGAACACCTTCGGCGGCGGCCTGGACCTGGACAGCCCGGTCCGGCTCTACTATGTGATCCTGGGAGCGCTGGCCGTTGCCTTTTACCTGAGCCGCCGCCTGGTGGATTCCCGGTTCGGCCGGGTCATCCGGGGCATCCGGGAAAACGAGCGGCGGATGCGGTCCATCGGGTATCCGACCTTTCAGTACAAGCTGGTCCTCTTTGTCATTTCCGGGGCCGCGGCCGGGTTCGCCGGGGTGCTGCTGGCCAACCTCAACGGGTACATCAGCCCGGCCCTGATCCACTGGACCCGGTCCGGCGAAATCCTGGTGATGGTGATCCTGGGCGGCATGGGGACGCTCATCGGCCCGGTCCTGGGCGCGGCCTGCCTGCTGCTGGCCGAGGAGATCCTGTCCGGTTTTACCCGGCACTGGATGATCGTCCTGGGACCGCTGCTCATCCTGGTGGTGCTGTTCGGGCGGGGCGGACTGGTCGGGCTGGCGACCCGGGGGCGATACCGTGGCTGAACCGTTGTTGTCGGTCAAGGGCGCGACCAAGCGGTTCGGCGCTTTGGCGGCCACCGACGGGGTGGACCTGGACCTTCGGCCCGGCGAGATCCACGCCCTCATCGGTCCCAACGGGGCGGGCAAGACGACCCTGATCCACCAGATCACCGGCGAATTGACGCCGGACGAAGGGACGGTTCATTTCCGGGAGCGGGACATCACCCGGCTGCCGGTCCATCGGCGGGCGATGCTGGGGCTGGCCCGGACCTACCAGATCACCAACATCTTCGAGGGGTTTTCGGTCATCGAAAACGTCTCCCTGGCGGTCCAGGCCCGGAGCGGCCACAGCTTCCGGTTCTGGCGACGCGCGGCGACGATCCGCGAATTCCACGAGCCGGCCATGGAGGTGTTGGCCCTGGTGGGATTGGCCGACTGGGCGGACCGGCCGGCGGCGTCCCTGTCCCATGGGGACCAGCGGAAGGTGGCCATCGCCATGGCCCTGGCCATGAACCCGGAGGTCCTGCTGCTGGATGAACCCCTGGCCGGCATGGGACCGCGTTCCTCACGGGACCTGATTGACGTCCTGGACGGCCTGCGCGGAACCCGCGCCCTCCTGCTGGTGGAACACGACATGGACGCGGTCTTTTCCCTGGCCGACCGGATCAGCGTGCTGGTCTATGGCCGGATCATCGCCTCGGGACGGCCGGAAGCGATCCGGGAAGATCCGGGAGTTATGGAGGCGTATTTGGGGGAGGACGCGGAGGCGAAAGGAACCACATGCTCACCTTAAGGAATATCGACACGTTTTACGGGTCGAGCCGTGCCCTGTTCGGCCTCAGCCTGGAGATCGGGCGAGGCGAGATGGTCTCCCTGCTGGGGCGAAACGGCATGGGGAAGACCACCACGGTCCGCTCCGTCATGGGGCTGACGCCGGTTCGCGGCGGCCAGATCCGGTTCGACGGCGTGGACATCCACCGCATGGCCGCCCACCGCATCGCCCGGATGGGCATCGGCCTGGTCCCCGAAGGCCGCCAGATCTTCCCCAACCTGACCGTCCACGAAAATCTTGTGGCCACGGCCCGAAACGGCGTGCCGCCCGAAGACGCCTGGACGGTCGAAAAGGTCTACGACTTCTTCCCCCAGCTCGAAAGCCGGGCCGGTTTCATGGGCAACGCCCTCTCCGGCGGCGAACAGCAGATGCTCGCCATCGGCCGGGCCCTCATGACCAACCCCCGCCTGCTCATCCTCGACGAAGCCACCGAGGGGCTGGCGCCCAAAATCCGGTCTTTTATCTGGAAAACCCTCCGGCGCTTGAAAGAGCGGGGCCTTTCGATCCTGGTGATCGACAAAAACGTGGACGCCCTGATGAGGATCTGCGACCGGCACTACATCATCGAAAAGGGAAAAACGGTGTGGGAGGGGACGTCGGGGGAGCTGGCGGGGGCGCCGGGCGTGCGGCGGGGGGATTTGGGGGTTTGATTTCCATCTCACCATTCCTTCGGAACGAATTTCTCGTCGTTCATCATTTGAACCGTGTCGCCGCTCTGGGCGATGACAAAAAGGCCGTTTTTGTAAGCGTACCGGTCCACGCCCTCGTCGATGACGATAGCGGCCACCGCGCCGACGGCTTTCCGGTCGGCGTATTCGGGGAAAAACGTCTTGAATTTTTCCATCCGCTCGATATGTTCCCGGATGTCTTCGATGCCCAATGTGGATTTGACCTCGATGAGCACGGCGTGTTCGCCATCCACCGCCAGCACGTCGATTTCCATGCCTTCGCCATTTTTTCTCGCTCTGGCCCGCTGATACACTCTATCGACTCGGATGCCGCGCTCCCGAAATAACCGTTCCGCCGCCGGCGCCACTAACCCTTCCACGAATTTGCCCCATTTTCCGGTCAGCGAATCGACGTTTTTGGTGGTTTCCTGCAATTTTCTGTCGGTTTCCCGCATCTGCCGAGCGGTTTCCTCGAATCTTTCTTGAGTTTTTTTGTCGCTTTCCGCGAACAATTTCCAAATTTCTTGAAAATTTCTTTCGACTTCCTGGGGTTCCAT
>CAZZBE010000113.1:0-14449 GCA_964652715.1 uncultured Desulfobacteraceae bacterium | reverse complement strand
GAACCGATCATCATCGGGTTTTTGTGCAACTGGTGCGCCTACGCCGGCGGCGACCTGGCCGGGGTCTCCCGGCTCCAGTACCCGCCCAACATGCGGGCCGTGCGGGTGATGTGCTCCGGCATGGTCCACCCCGATTTCGTGGTGGACGCTCTTTCCAAAGGGGCCGACGGCGCCATCGTGATGGGGTGACACCTGGGCGAATGTCATTACCTGGACGGTAATAAAAAAGCACTGGCCCGGGCGGACGCCATCCGCTTCACCCTTCAGGCCGCCGGCATCGACCCCGACCGGTTCGCCATCAAGTGGGTCTCGTCGGCCGAAGCCCCGAGATTCGCGGAGACCGTCTCCGCGTTCACGGACAAAATCCGGGCCCTGGGCCCCAACCCCCTGAGACGGAAAACCGCCGCGTAAAGGAGGGCGACGCATGGCCATTGAAATCGGCAGAAAAAAAGAAGGGTCCATCTTCAAGGACAAGGTCATGGCCTATCTCCCCGAGGGCGGCAACCTGAACGCCTGCCTCACCTGCGGCGCGTGCAGTTCGGGCTGTCCGGCCACGGGCCTGGAGAACATGGACCCCCGGAAATTCCTCCGCATGGCGGCCCTGGGGATGGACGACGAGATCCTCGGCGCCGACTGGGCCTGGATGTGTACCGGCTGCCAGCGGTGCATCCACGTCTGCCCCATGAAAATCGACATTCCGGGCCTGGTCTACCAGGTCCGGAAAAGCTGGCCCAGGGAGAAGCGGCCCAAGGGGATCCTCGGCTCCTGCGACTTCGCCCTGCGGCACGACACGTGCAGCGCCATGGGCGCCTCGGAGGAGGACTGGCGCTTCGTGGTGGAGGACGTGGCCGCCGAGGTCCGGGAGACCCAGGAGGGGTTCGAGGACCTGGTGGCGCCCATGGACAAGCGGGGGGCCCGTTTCTTCCTCAACCAGAACTCCCGGGAGCCGGTCACCGAGCCGGACGAGATGGTGCCGTTGTGGAAGATCCTCCACATGGCGGACGCCGACTGGACCTACGGCTCCAAGGGCTGGGCCGCCGAGAACTACTGCATGTTCCTGGCCGACGACGACGCCTGGGAGCATATCATCCGGACCAAGGTGAAGGCCGTGGAGGAGCTGGGCTGCAAGGTCTGGCTCAACACCGAGTGAGGGCATGAATTTTTCGCGGTCCGGGCCGGACTGAAAAAATACAACATCCCCCACGACTTCGAGATCGAAAGCATCATCCCCTGGTACGCCCGGTGGATCCGGGAGGGCAGACTTCCGGTCAAATCCGACTGGAACAAGGACCTGAAGATCAAGTTCACCGTCCAGGACCCCTGCCAGCTCGTGCGCAAGAGCCTGGGCGACCCGGCGGCCGAAGAGCTGCGGTTCGTTGTCCGGTCGGTGGTGGGCGAGGAGAACTTCGTCGACATGCTCCCCAACCGCTCCAACAACTTCTGCTGCGGGGGCGGGGGCGGCTTTCTCCAGTCGGGGCTGGCCGACGCGCGCCGGGCCTACGGCAAGACCAAGTACGACCAGATCAAGTCCACGGGCGCGACCTACTGCATCACCCCCTGCCACAACTGCCACGCCCAGATCCACGACCTGAGCGAGCACTACGAGGGGGGCTACCACACGGTCCACCTGTGGACCCTCATCTGCCTCTCCATGGGCGTTCTGGGCGAAAACGAGCGGGAATACCTGGGGCCGGACCTGGCCTCGGCGGGGCTATAAAGGAGGGGGGACCATGAAGACATTTTTCAACCTGATGCAGGAAGTCCAGAAACCGGGGTTCTGCCACCACTGCGGCGGCTGCGTCTCCTTCTGCACGGCCATCAACTACGGGGCCCTGGAGACCGACGAGACCGGCCGGCCCCGGTACAAGGACATGGAAAAGTGCATCGAGTGCGGCATCTGCTATGCCATCTGCCCGGAGATCGGGGAGCTGGACGAGGAGGTCCGCCGCCAGGCCGCCTGGTCCATGCCCCTGGGCCGGGTCATCGAGACCACCGTGGCCCGGGCCAGGGACGAATCCATCCGGCAACACGCCACCGACGGCGGCGCCGTCACGGCGATTCTGACCCACCTGATGGAGATCGGCCGCATCGACGGGGCCATCGTCAGCAAACCCGTGGGCGCTTTTCACCGGGAGCCGGCCCTGGCCACCACCCGGGAAGAGATCATCGAGGCCGCCGGGTTTCATTTCGACACCTCCCACGGCATGCACCTCTACAGCGACACCTACTCCACTTATTCGCCCTCCATCCAGGAGCTGGCGCCTGTCATGCGGCGGGGCCTGCGCCGGGTGGCCTTCGTGGGCACGCCGTGCCAGATCGAGACCATCCGGAAGATGGAGGCCCTGGGCATCGTGCCGTCCGACAGCATCCATTTCCACCTGGGGCTCTTTTGCACCGGCAACTTCACCTTCGGGGAGACCCAGCGGAAAAAGCTGGAGGAGATGGGCGATTTCAAGTGGGACGACGTGGAGAAGGTCAACGTGAAGGAGACCCTGATGATCCACCTGAAAGACGGGGACATCCGGCGCATCGCGCTGGACGACCTCGACTTCATGAAGCGCTACGCCTGCCGGTACTGCGGCGATTACACGGCGGAGTTCGCCGACATCTCCTTCGGCGGCATCGGCGCGGAAAAGGGGTGGACCACGGTGCTGATCCGCACCCCCCTGGGCCGGGCCGTCTTCGCCGACGCACGGGGCAAGGATCTGGAGGAGCTGACCCACCAGGAGAGCCCCAAATTCGCGTCGGAGGCCATGGGCGTCGTCCGGAAATGGTCCGCCAAAAAGAAGAAAGCGGCCCGGGAGAACCGGCGGCAGCTCGGCAAATCCCACAGCTTCAGTCAATAGGAGGAGAACGCATGACGGCAACCGTCGCCGAAGAATGGTTAAACGCCTGCTCCGGGTGTGAAATCTCCCTGGTGGACATGGGGGAACGCCTGCTGGACGTGCTCCAGCTGGTGGATTTCGTTCACATCCCGGTGCTCATGGATCATAAATATTACGGACAACTGGGAGACGGGGACCACCTCCGGATCCCCGAGGCCGACGTGGGGATCATCTCCGGCTCCATCCGGAACACGGAACACCTGGAGGTGGCCGGGGAGATGCGCAAACGGTGCAAGACGATCATCGCCATCGGCGCCTGCGCCACCCACGGCGGTATCCCCGCGCTGGTCAACACCTTCACCAACGAGGAGATCCTGGACCGGTATTATTCCACGGAGACCACGGACCCCGCCGACGGGTATCCCTCCGATGGGGTGCCGGAACTGCTCGACCGGTGCTACGCCCTGGACGAGAAGATCGCCGTGGATGTCTACCTCCCGGGGTGCCCGCCCCATTCCGATCAGGTCTTCGCGGCCCTGGCGGGGCTCCTCAAGGGGGAACCGGCGGCATTGCCGGACAAAAGCGTCTGCGACACCTGCCCCACGGTCCGGGAGGGCAAGGGCCAGGTGCAAAAACTGAGGCGGTTTTTGCAGGCCCCCCAGTACAACAGCGACGAGCCCCTGGACCGGATGCGCTGCCTCCTGGAGCAGGGGGTGCTCTGCATGGGGCCCGTGACCCGGGCCGGCTGCGGCGGAGAGAAACGGACTCCGCGGTGCCTCTCGGCCCGGGTCCCCTGCCGGGGCTGCTACGGCCCGGTCAAACAAGACGGGAACCAGATGCTCGGGATGCTCAACGCCCTGGCGTCCAACGGCATCGACGTCAAGAGCCTGCCGGAAATCCCATCCCTGTTGAGATTTTCAGGGGCGCACGGAAGACTCCGTCCCGCCCAGACAAAGGAGGCCCCATAATGGCGCAAACCATCCACATCGCCCCCATCACGCGGATCGAGGGGCATGCGGCCATCAACATCCAGCTCGACGACGACGGCAATGTGGCCGACAGCACGGTCAACATCATGTCGCTCCGGGGATTCGAGAAATTCGTGGAGGGCAAGCCGGCCGAGGAACTGCCCCGGATCGTCAACCGCATCTGCGGCATCTGCCCCTGGCAGCACCACCTGGCCTCCAACAAGGCCGTGGACGGCTGCTTCGGGGTCACGCCGCCCCCGGCCGGCCGGAAACTGCGGGAGCTGATGCAGACCATCAGCCACGCCGAGGACAAGCTGCTCCACTTCTTCTTCCTGGCGGCGGCGGACTTCGTCATCGGCCCGGACGCCGATTACGCGGCCCGGAACGTCATCGGCATCGCCAGGGCCAATCCGGAACTCGCCGCCAAGGTGGTGAAGATGCGCCAGATGGCCAAGATGATCCTGGAGTCGTTTGCCGGCAAGGCGATCCACCCGGTGGCCGGGGTGACGGGCGGGTTCGCCCGGCCCATGGCCGAGGCGGAGCGCAAGGAAATCCTGGCCCAGATGGAAGAACTGCTCGATTTCGCCATGTTCACCATCGACTTCGCCAAGACCCAGGTCTTCCCCAACTACCTGGACGCGGTCCGGACCATCGGCGTCATCAACACCGGCTTCATCGGCACCGTGGACAAAAGCGGGGCCCTGAACCTCTTCGACGGCGACATCCGGATCATGAAGCCGGACGGGACCTTTACGGATTTCAGCCCGGCCGACTACACCGATTACATCGGCGAGCACGTGGAACCTTATTCCTACGGCAAGATGCCCTACGCCAAGTTCTGGAACGAGGGGTTCTCCCTCGACCTGGACGCGCCAAAGGGGATCTACCGCTCCAACTGCCTGGCCCGGGTCAACGTGGCGGACCGGATCGATACGCCCCGGGCCCAGGCCGAACTGGAGGAGTTCCGGGAGAAATTCGGCCGTCCGGCCCAGGCCACCCTGCTCTACCACTGGGCCCGGCTCATCGAGGAGGTCTACGCCTGCGAACACGCCATCGACCTGCTCAAGGACCCGGAGATCACCGACCCCGACGTCCGGACCCCGGCGGAACCCAAGGCGGGCCGGGGCGTGGGCTGCGTGGAGGCCCCCCGGGGCACCCTCATCCACGACTATTCGACGGACGACAACGGCCTGATCACCCGGGCCAACATGATCGTGGGCACCACCCACAACCTGGGCCCCATCAACATGAGCGTCCACCAGGCGGCCAAAACCCTGATCAGCGGCGGCCACGTGGACGAAGGCATCCTCAACCGGGTGGAAATGGCGGTGCGCGCCTACGACCCATGAATCTCCTGCGCCACCCACCGCCTGGACGGCGGTAACGGCATCTCCATCACCGTGACGGATGCGAAGAGGGATGTGGTCGCGCGGCGCTGACGGACTCTGCTCGTCGGCTTTTAACCATCATAGCTTAAATGGAAATCAGGCGGTTCCGGGAAGGGACCGCCTGATTTTTTTGGGGATTTAGAACTTGAAAACGCCGCCCGGCAAATGGCTTGACCTTGTGGGCCATAACGACTACATTGGATCAATATGGCCATTATGACCCTTCAAGGAGATTGCCATGCAAATGATCGAAACATCTGTCGCCGATGCCAAAAAGCGCTTTTCGGAACTCATCAACCGAAGCGCTTTTTCCGACTGTAGGGTGGTCATCACCAAGCGAAATCGACCGGTCGCCGCTCTTGTCGGCCTGGAAGATCTCCACTTTCTCCAGCAGCATAAAAAGCCTCAAGGACTGAAGGCCGCGATCGGGCAATGGGAGGGGTTCGAGGAAATAGCGGACGCCATCGACGACGCCGTTCGGGCAAGACGGTCGGAAGCGCCGGGTCGCGATGTATCTTTTTGATACGGATGCGGTTTCAAACATCTTCAAGAAACGGCCTTCGGCGGTCCTCATTCGGAAACTGGACGAATTGGCGCCGGACGAGCAGTTTATTTCAAGCATTACCGTCGCGGAGATGGCGTATGGCGCGCGGAAAAGCAACCGGCCCGACTTTCACTTGAAAAATCTTGAGCGGGTCCTTTTGACGATGGCGACGGTTCTCGATTTTGACGTTCGGGCGGCATACATCTCGGGCCAGATTCGAGCCGATCTGGAAAAACAGGGCACGCCCCTTTCGTGGCCCGACATCCAAATCGGGGCCATTGCCGTCGCGCATAGACTGACGCTGATCACGGGCAATGACGACCATTTTGCCCGGATTCCCACCCTGAGCGTCGAAAACTGGCTGGTTTGATGCCCTGAATAAGCTCGACCGGGGGGGTCGGAATTTCCAATGGACGAGGGAAGAAGGCGGGCGGCCCGGGGGCGGGACGGATACCGGTCCCGCCGTTTTATTCTGGAATTGGATCGTAATGCCACGCGGATGGCGGGAATTGCAAGGGTTTTATTTGTGCCCCATGACCTTGACCCCCTTGATATGCCATACTACCATGCCGCCGGACATCATGACCAGGAAGCCACAAACCTTTTGAAAGTCTCTGCGAAAAAGTGTAAACTTGTAAGGAGATGGATCGATGGGCGACACGTCCGACAAGAAGAAAGCGTCTAGCGACCTCGAGACCCAATTGGCGGCGGAGCTTGAGAAATCTCTTTTCGGGGATCTGAGCGCGCCTCTGGCGGATGACGACAAGGTCATCCCCGTCCCCTCGAAACCGAAAACGAGACCCCGGCCCGCCAAACCGAAAAATTACGACGAAATCTGGCGTGAAACGGCCGCGGAGAACATCAACGCCGCCGCGGACACGCTGGCCGCCATAAAGGACAGCGAGCGGCGGAACTGGCTGGCCCGCCTTCTCGAAGCCATCGAAAAGCGGCTGGGGCCGGAATCCCTGGGCCACATGAAGACCCTGATCCAGGAGCGCCAGAGAAAGGGAAAATGGTAGACCGTTCATGACCGAGGATAGAACCAAAAACTCCGGATTCGACGAGATCGCCGCCGATATCGAAGCCGGTCTGGATTCGGGCGGCGACGACAAATTCTGGGAATGCGCCGAGCACCTTTTGGGGGAGATGCACAAAAACCGGCGGATTCTGCGAATGGCCGACGAAATTCAATCGGAACGCCGTCCGCCCCGCATGCCCATGGACCCGGTGGACCGGTTGAAGACCCGGATCCACGAGATGGCTCACGATCTGGCCGATCTGCCCGAGGACGACCGGGGCGATGTTTTCAAATTCCTCCTGGATGAAATCGAAAGCCGCCTGGGCCCCCCGGCCCTGGAAACCCTCGCGCGAAAGATCCGGCCGCGTCTGGCATAGCCCCCAACGCCCTTTCCGGGGCGCCCACCCCCATCTTTCTGAAACATGGAGGAACGACATGAACCAAAGCGACGCGTTTCGGCGCTCTTTTCCCCTGTCCGGCTGTCCCATATGGGCCATCCTTCTTTTGGCGCTTCTTCTCCAGGGCTGCGCCGGCCCCGGCGTCCAGCCCTCGTTCTCCCCTCGGTCCCGCCCCGCGGAGGCATCGCTTTTTTTCACCGCCCTGGACGCCGCCGTCGAGCGGGAAGACGTCGGAGACGCCGCCGCTTTCCGGCTGCCCGGCTTCCCCTACCTGCGCACGGATCGATTTTTGGCGGCCATGGCGACCCGCCTCGAGACGGACGAGCAGCGGGATGCCTGGTTGAACGCCGTGCGGCGACTGGATATCGCCGGACGGGAAAAAGAGATCCGGAACCTTCCGGAGGATGCCGTCAAAACCCTTTCGGAGCGGTTCGGCGTCGCCGGCCGGGAGGGCCTGTCCGCCCTCGCCGCCGCCCACGGCGCCCGGCTCCTGGCGGCCGACCGCGCCCGGCCCGATTTCCTCCCCGCCGCGGCCGACGCCGCCCAGGGCAACAGCGAATACTCCCTGGCCCTGCGGGCGGCGGGGCTTTATCCCATCGCCGCGATTCCCGTCGCCCTGCTCACCCACAAGGCCCAGCGGGAGTTCAGGGGCTGGCGCCGGATCCCGGTGGACGACCTGCCGGTCCGGGGCGTCCTGACGGATTTCATCCCGCCCTCCCCTCCTCCGCAAGCAGCGGGCGGCCCGACCGGCCGGCGGGACGCCCTGGGCCGGATCATCCTCACCCCCGAAGAAACCGCCGATCTGATCCACCGGTTCGCCCCCATCCTGCGGCAGGACGTATCGGACGACGCGGACCGGCCGGGCCGCGTCATCTGGCGGGGCGACACGGTCTCGGTGGACACGGAACAACCGACCGCCTACGTCTACCTGACCCAGGCGTTTTTCCGGGACGCGCCGGCGGTCCAGATCCACTATGTCTTCTGGTACCCGGCCCGGACCGGCCCCGAGGCGCCCCTCATTGAGCGGGGCCATCTGGACGGCGTCACGTTCCGGGTCTCCCTGGCGCCAGACGGTCGTCCCTTCATGCTCGCCATCATCAACAACTGCGGATGTTACCAGCAGAATTTCCCCCATCCCGATTTCATCGAAGGCGTCGCGCCCCAGCCCCTGGAGATCGACGCCTTTACGCCGGCGGATCTTCCCGGCGACGTGCCGCCGCTGCACCTCGCCGCCCGGATCAATTCCGGGTGGCACCAGGTTCAGAACGTGGCGTCCGAACCGATCCCCGCGAACGGCGTCGTCTACGAAATCCGCCCCTACGGCGACCTGGAGAGCCTTTCCAGGGAAGGGGGCGGGCGCGAAAGCATCTTCAATCCCGACGGCATCGTCAAAGGGTCCGGCCGGATCGAACCTTACATCCTCTTTTCCATGGGCATCCCCGACGTCGGGGCCATGCGCCAGCGGGGTCATCACGCCACCCGGCTGGTGGGGCGGGAGCATTTCGACGATCCCCAGGTCTTCAACCGCAATTTCTTTTTCAAAAAATAACGAGGCCGCGCCATGAAAGCCATTCTGGCGGTGGGCGAGTCGGCGCCGTGAAAATCGGCCTCCAGACCTGGGGGTCGGAGGGGGACCTGCGGCCGTTTATCGCTCTGGCCGCCGGACTGGCGGCGTCGGGGCACGAAACGACCCTGGCCTATTCGGAGATCACCGGCAAAGACGTTTCCGGCCTGGCCCGGCGTCTGGGGTTTTCGGTCCGGCGGGTGGGAACCCCGGGAGACGGCGTCCGCCTGATGCAGCGGCACGGCATGGACGTCCCGACCACCCGAAACCCGCTGCTCCAGGTCCGTAAAATCCTCCGGTATTTCTTCAACCCGATGACCGAAGACCTTCTGGCGGCGGCCCGGGACCTTTGCCGGGAAAACGACATTGTCGTCGGCCATTTCCTGGTCCATCCTCTGGTGCTGGCGGCCGAGGAAGCGGGACGCCCGCGGATCTCTGTCTTCACCGCCCCGGCCCACCCCTCCCGACACTACATGGCCGGCGGCGGCCCGCAGCTGGGGCCGCTGGTCAACCGGTTTCTCTGGTTTATCGGCGAGTTTCTTACCGACCGGCTTTTCGCCCCGGACATCAACCGCCTCCGTCGCCGGGAAGGCGTCGATCCCATCCGGCGGGTGATCCGGGAGGTCTGGTCGTCGGCCATTCTGGACCTTGTCGAAATCAGCCCCACCCTTTTTCCGCGGCCCGACGACTGGCCCTCCCATGTTCGGGTCCCCGGTTTTTTCAACATTCCCGCCAACAAAGAAGATTGGGAGATGCCCGACCCCCTGAGACGCTTTCTCCACGCCGGACCGGCCCCGGTCTTCATCACCTTCGGCAGCATGACGGCGGCGGAAACCGCGCCCGGAGAAACCGTCCGCCTGCTGGCGGAAGCGGTCCGGACGGCCGGATGCCGGGCCATTCTCCAGTTCGACGGCGAGACCCTTCCTTCCCTGGCCGACGATCCCCGCCTCCACTTCATCGGACACGCCCCCCACAGCCATATTTTCCCCCGCTGCGCGGCGGTGGTCCACCACGGCGGTTCCGGGACGACCCAGACCGCCACCCTTGCCGGCCGCCCATCCGTGGTGGTTGCCCACGCCTCGGACCAAACCTTCTGGGCCGCCGCCCTCCACCGGGCCGGCATCGCGGCCCGGCCCCTGCATCGAAGATCCCTCACCAGCCGGAAACTCTCCAAGGCCATTCAAACCGTTCTCTCGTCAGGGGAAATGGCAAAAAAGGCGCAACGGATCGGGGAGAAAATGGCGAAGGAAAACGGGGTCGGGGAGGCGGTGCGGCTGATTACCCGTACATACAGGCAGACACTGCGCTGAGACATCGAATACGGGCAGATGACTTCTTCGATGACCGCAAAAAATTTCTCAAACGCCCTCCAGTATGATCACACCGGCTCATCTTTTTTGTAGTATGCCATACTTTTTTTGTTGATTTTTCCCCGCAATCCTGATACCTGAATCACAATCCAATGGAAAATGAACCGACGCAGCGCTATTTTCCTTTAATGAGATAAAGCTCAGCTTCGATAAAGCAGAAAGTCAGTCAACGGCAGAGGTCCAAAAGCATGTCGCCATAGGAGAGAACTCAACGGTTAAAGAGGCAGTGATCTAGTCGCCGTACTTTTTTCACGCCAACCGCCAACCATCTTCAGAAAGGGGGACCTAATGGAAAGAAGCATGGAGAGCTGGTTAGCGTTTGCAGGATTTTCGGCCAATCCGTTCGCTGTTCATGAGGCGGAAAAAGAAACCCGACTGCCGGATTATTTTGTCGCCCCCGACTGGTTCGCGGACATTCTCGGCAAACCGGCGGCGCCATCGTCGGCCGTCGTGTTCGCCGACAGAGGGTGCGGCAAAACGGCTCAGCGGATCATGGTCCGCCACCGGTGCCGCCCGAATGGCTTCAAAGAGGGCCAGGCCCTATGCGTCGCCTATTCGGATTTCGATGCCGCCGCCGCGCTGGCGCCGTCCCTGTCTCCCCGGGAGATCCGGAATGTTCATGTTGCCGAGATTCTCCACCTGGCCGTCCATGAACTGGCCGAAGCCCTGTTGAACACCGACGCGACCCTCGGGCGGTATCTGGGGCTGCCGCGATGGGAACGGCGCCGCATCCACTGGTTTCTCCATCATTTCAAGCGCGGCCTGACCCTCTCGCAAAGGTCCAGGCTGATTCAGGCGGAAATCGAACCGCTGGCGCGCGACGACGCCCTTGGCATGGACGACCTCTCCGGGGACGTATTGGAAGAGCTGCGGACGGACGCCCGGTCGAATCCGGCGGCGCTCCTCTGTTGGTTCGGCAACCTGATCAACGGCCTGGGCTGCGAGGCTCTGTATGTGCTCGTAGACGGCGTCGATGAGCTGGCCGCCATGGCCGATGCCGAATCGGCCGTTCAGCTCATGGCGCCGCTGCTGACGGACTGGCGTCTGCTCAACACGCCGGGTCTTGCCTTCAAATTCTTTCTTCCCCAGGAATGGGCGGACCATTTCCAGGCGCAAACCGCCATTCGACAGGACCGTCTCCAGATGCATCAGGTAGAGTGGACGCCCGAGGATCTTCTGACAATGCTGCATCGGCGGCTGGCAACGTATCGGGGCGCTCCTGGCTTGAGCGATCTGTGCGAGCCGGAACTCGCCGGCCGGATCGAGGCGGACCTGGTGCATCTCGCCAGGGGATCGCCCCGGGATATGATTCGACTGGGCTGCCGTCTGCTGTCGGAACACTGCGTCCGTTCCAACGGCGCATTGCGGCGACAGATTTCGCCCGCGGCCTGGGAAGACGCCAAACTGATGTTTCTTGAAGACCGAAATCGGGTTTGCACCATCAAAAACAACGACCCATTTTTCCCTTCCTGTTAAAGGGGGCGTCCATAATGGACGATCCTGGAAAGGCGCGCCATGTTCGAGACCACCATCAAGCCGGTCAAAATGCGAAGTCAATCGCCGCAAGCTTACGATTTTTGGAAGAATCGATATAAACCGGTCATGGACGCCATCAAACAGCGGATTGTGGCCACGCCGATGTCGGTGGGGATCTGGTCGCCCCGGCTCGTGGGCGCGACGCGGCTTCAGGTTCTCGAAATCCAGAGCGATCTCGAGAACCTGAACATCCGCACCACCTTGTGGGCCGGATCGGCCGAGGACGCATCGGTGGATGTCGATGCCGCCATGTCGGGGCTGGCGGCCATGTGCATGTCCGGTGAAGCGGGGCGAGAAACGGAAGAGGACGCGCCGGCGGCCCCGGGAGGGGCGCCGGACATCGTCTTCGGCATCCTGCTGGACAGCCAATTCGACTTGACCCGGTTTTTATCCATTGCGGCTGAAACGGCCTCCCGGTTGTTTCTTTTCATCAACGGGGCCATCGAAACGCCCTATCGCGAGAAAGACCCGGACTTTCGGTTCCAGAACATCTATCGACAGTCCATGGCCATCCGGTACCCAGATGATTTCCGCGACCGATCCTTCAACCGCCTGTTTCTAAGAGCCGTGGACGCCCTGAAACGCGCCCGGTACATGCAGGGACTCTTCCCGGAATCGGACAAACCGCTCAAATCGAGACGGAACATTTTTTCCTTTTATGCGGATTACAAATCCAAAATCGACACGTTTCAATCGAGCGGACACAATTACTTTATTTCATTCGTCCGCTATCTGCCCGACCCGACGCCGGACACGCTCCTGGACCACCTGCTAGCGGGAACGGACGACATCGACCGGCTTGGCCGCCATTTCGAAGACCTGGGATTTGTCGACATTGATGGGTCCGGCCGTCTGAGGCTGACCTACGCGGGGGAAAAATATTTCAGGCTCATCGGCACGGAGGGGTTGCCGATTCTGGAACACGAAAAGCGGCGGTTTATCGAACGATGGCGAACCGCGCTTGAGAACACCTGCCATACCGATTTCGAGCTGTTCCGGAACACACAGGAACTGAAACAGTTGTCCGACGACCTCTATTTTTCACTGGCCCGGAGCGCGGCCCCGTTCCGATGGTTCCGCTATTTCGTCAACCGCGTTTTCTTCGACTGGATGAGCGAAGAGGAAAAACGGTTTCTGGCCCACCCCTGGGCCGGACAGCTGTTCAAAATCTGGCGGGAGAACATCGCCGGCGTCAAGCGGATCTGGCGAACGGGTCAGCGGGACCGCACGGCGTTTCTGGAATACATGTTCCGGAAGTTCGCCATCGCCCACCATCCGAAACACGCCGATCTTTTCGACAACTACAAAAGCCTGGCGTTCAACATGACCTTTTTGCGGCCCAACAGCCACGCCCATTTTTACGTCATCTTCTCGTTCATTGTCCGTCCCATCAAGGAGATGATCCGTCAATACGTTGATCTGGCGGCCATCACCGGGCAATACGATCTTATCTTCCGCCGGTTCCCGCCCTACCACCTTATGCTGAAACTCCACGCCAAACCGGGGGAGCGCACCTCCTTCGACGGCCGCCACTTCCTGGACTGGAAGCCGCTGACCGTCAAGCTGGACATGAAATTCACCGTGCCGGTGTCGCTGGACCCGGTCCGCACCCGCCAACGGGACCGTTCCATCGCCATCCCCGTGGTTCAAGACCCGAAGGCCGAAAAGGAGAAACGGGCGGAAATCAAGGCGTTGGAGGAGAAAATCGATCAAATCCCCAAGGGGCTTTTGAACAACTACGACTTCGGCGACGACGGGAAGATCTACTACACCGGCGGGGAGGAACCGGTACCGATCGAAGGGTTTATGGGCAAACGCGGTTCGCTGATCCACATGACGGACGAACTGAACCTGGTCAAGGGGATGCCCCGACCCGGGGCCCAGTCCGGACTCATCGTCCGGTTCAACCTGCTGGACCCCATCGCCGTTCTGATCAACGGCATCAACCGGCAACGGGACCTCGATCTGGACGAATTGCGGTATTTGGCCCGGTGCCTTGACCGGTTGTCGAAAGCGTCGGTGGGCGAGTTGGACGCCATCATCGACGAGGTGTTCGAATCGCCCAGGGAAACGGGGTTTTCAGAAGATACCCTGGCTTTGCTCAACAACCTGGAGCGTATCCAAAAGGTGGAGGGGGCGGAAGAGCAGGCATGGGGATATATGATCTCCCGCTTTATCCACGGCGCCCACCACGCGATCCTGGAAACCATCTGCCACCGCCTCATGAGCGACGGCTTCGAGGTGCTGTTCGGTCTGTTTCCCCTTTTGATGGGAAAAGAGCTGAAAATAGACGAAGAGGGCCGGGTCGAGGAGACGCCGATCGCCGCGACCGAGCATCAGATCCCTCTCATCGAATACCTCAAGCGGGAATTGTCTGACCTTCTGAAAAACGTCTTTACGCGCCATCTCGACATCTCCGGGGCCACCCAGCGCCGTCAGAGCGAGGCGAGGCTGGCCCAGATGATCGTCCATCATTGCCTGGATGTCCGGGGAGACGAAGGCGAATTCCGGGAGCGGATTCACTCCCATCTCAAAGACCACTACGACGCTCACCACCATTTTCTGAAGGAGCACATCGGGGAGTCGGAGCTGTTCAAATACATACACAAAATCGGATCGGACGTGGATGAAATGATCCGGCAGGATGCTGGCGAGATCGTCCGGTTGACAGCGGTTTCACGGAACCGCCTCTTCAGCCGGGCCAACTATAACCGGCTGCTGTGTTTTATCGACCCCGGCAGCGTGGAGGTCCAAATCGGGGAATTCGGATACGAAGGAGACGCCATCGAAAGCGAGATGGCCTATATCGCGGCCAAAGAGACCAAACAGCGGGAACTG